>JAGWRI010000224.1 GCA_028876525.1 Gemmatimonadota bacterium
GCTTCGGTGGCCATCTTACTTGCCTCCCTTCGCCGCCGGGGCCGCCGCCGGCGCCGCCGCGGCGGGCGCCGGTGCGCCCGCGGGCGCCTTCTTGTCCGCTGCCTTCACGCCCGTGTGGCCGCGGAACAGTCGCGTGGGCGAGAACTCGCCCAGGCGGTGCCCCACCATGTTCTCGGTCACGTACACCGGCACGAACTTGTTGCCGTTGTGGACCGCGAACGTGTGCCCCACGAACTCCGGCAGCACGGTGCTGGCGCGCGACCAGGTCTTGATCACGCGCTTCTCGTTGCCCGCGTTCAGCGCCGCCACCTTCTTGGCCAGCGCATCCTGCACGAATGGTCCCTTCTTGACGCTGCGTCCCATAGTCTCGGCCCCGGATTACGTCGTCGCCTTGCCGCGCTTCCGCCCGCGCACGATCAGCCGCTGCGACGCCTTCTTCTTGTCGCGCGTCTTCACGCCCTCGGGCTTGCCCCACGGACTCACCACGTTCCGGCCGCCGCGCGTGCGGCCGCCGTGCGGGTGGTCCACCGGGTTCATCACCTCACCGCGCACCTTGGGACGGCGCCCCTTCCAGCGCGTCTTCCCCGCCTTGCCCCACGACACCAGCTCGTGCTCGGCATTGCCCACCTCGCCGATCGTCGCCGTGCAGCGCCCGTGCACCAGCCGCATCTCGGTGGACGACAGGCGGAGCGTCACGTAGTCGCCCTCCTTCGCCACGACCTGCGCCGAGGTGCCGGCCGAGCGGCACAGCTGCCCGCCCTTGCCGATCTTCAACTCGATGTTGTGCACCGCCGTGCCCAGCGGCACGTCGTTGAGCGGCATCGCGTTCCCCACCCGGATGTCCGAGCCCGGGCCGGCGACGATCGTGTCGCCCACCCCCAGGCCCTTCGGGTGCAGGACGTAGCGCTTCTCGCCGTCCTCGTACTCGACCAGCGCGATGCGCGCCGACCGGTTCGGATCGTATTCGATCTCGCGCACCACGGCCGGCATGCCGGTCTTGTTGCGCTTGAAATCCACCAGCCGGTACATCCGCTTGTGCCCGCCGCCGCGGCGGCGCATCGCGATGTGCCCGTGGTTGTCCCGCCCGCCCGACTTCTTGAGCGGCTCGACGAGGGACTTCTCCGGCGTCGTCCGCGTGATCTCGCTGAAATCGGAGACGCTGCGGAACCGGGTGCCCTTCGTCACCGGCTTGAATTGACGGATGCCCATCGGATCAGCCCTCGAAGATCTCGATCGTATCGCCCTCGCGGAGCGTCACGATCGCCTTTTTCCAGTTCGGGCGGCGTCCCGCCGTCGCCCCGACGCGGCGCACCTTGCCGCGCTGATGCGACGTCCACACGCCGGTCACCTTCACGCCGAACAATTGCTCGATCGCCGTCCGGATCTGCGGCTTCGTCGCCCGCGGGTGCACCTCGAAGGTGTACTCGCCGCGCTCCTGGAACGCGCTCGACGTCTGCTCCGTGATCAACGGCCGGACGATGGTCTCATGGAGAGTGGGCATCGCTTACTTCCCCTTCTTCTTGGGGGCCGCCGGCTTCTTGGCCGCCGGCTTCCTGGCCGCCGGCTTCCCGGCAGCCTTCGGCGCGGCCGGCTTCGCGGCCCGCTTCGCGGCCGCCTTCCCGGCGGCGGGCTTCTTCGCCTTGGCCTCGGACTTCGCCTCGGCGCCGGCCTTCGGCGCCGCCTTCGCCCGGGCCGGCTTCGCCTTGCCCGGCGCCGTCTCGTGCGCCGCCTCGGCCACCGGCGCCAGCGTCTGCCCCAGCGCCCCGGCCTCGACCAGCACCACGTCCGACCACAGCAGGTGGTACGTGGACACGTCGCCGTAGGGCAGCACGTGCACCGTGGGCAGGTTGCGCCCGCTCAGGAACACGTTCGGCTTCGCGCCGTCGGTGAGGATCAGCACCTTCTGGCCGTCCAGCCCGAGGCGCCCGATCAGCCCCGCCAGCCGGCTCGTCTTCGGCGCGTCGTAGTCGAACCGGTCGATGACCACGATCGCGTCCTCGCGGGCCCGGGCGTTGAACGCGCTCTTGCGGGCCAGCGCGCGGACCTGCCGCGGCACGTACTGCGCGTAGCTGCGCGGGGTCGGTCCGAACACCGTGCCGCCGCCCACCCAGTGGGGGGCGCGCGTTGAGCCCTGGCGCGCGCGCCCGGTGCCCTTCTGCCGCCACGGCTTCTGGTTGCCGCCCGTCACGTACTTGCGGATCTTGGTCGCCGCGTTGCCCTGGCGCTGGTTGGCGAGATACGCCTTCACCGCCTGGTGCATCACCGGCATGTTCACGGTGCCGTCGAACAGCGCCTCGGGAAGCGCGACCTTGTCGCGCGCCGTCCCCTGCGCCGTATAGGCGGCCGCCTGGAGTGTCGTGTGCTCAGCCATGCCTCACCCCTGCTTCCGCACGAGGACGATGCCGTTCCGGGGACCGGCCACCGAACCGCGGATGTAGAGCAGATTGCGCTCCGCGTCGACCTTCTCCACGCGGAGGTGCGTTTGCGTGTGCCGCTCGGCGCCGTAGTGCCCGGGCATGCGTTTGCCCTTGATGACGCGCGACGGATCGGTGCCGGGACCGATGGAGCCCGGGCGCCGGTGCTTGGTGTTGCCGTGCGTGTTGGGCCCGCCCCCGAACCCGTGGCGCTTGACCACGCCCTGGAAGCCGCGGCCCTTGCTCGTGCCCGTCACCTTCACCGTCTCGCCGGGCTGGAAGATGTCCACCTTCACGACGTCGCCCACGGCGTACGTCGGCACCGGGGCGTCCTTCGCCCGGGCGTCGTCCAGCCGGAAGCTGCGCAGCACCGCCGGGGGCACGTCGAGCCCCGCCTTCTTGGCGTGGCCGATCGCCGCCGCGTGCGCGCGGCGCCCGCGCGGCGTGCCCTCGCCCTTGGCCGAGGCGCGCGCCATGCGCTGCCGCCCGAGGCCGAGCTGCACCGAGGCGTGGCCCGAGCGCGCCGGGTCGGTCACCGCGACCACCGGATTGGGCTCGGCTTCGATCACCGTCACCGGGATCTGCTGCCCCTCGTCGTTGAAGATCTGGGTCATCCCCAGCTTCTTGCCAATGATGCCGATCATGAGTGTCCTATGATACCGTCCGCGGTCAACGGTTGACCGTCAACCGTTCACTGTACCTTGATCTCGACTTCGACGCCGGCCGGCAGATCGAGCTTCGTCAGCGCGTCCACCGTCTGGGCGCGCGAATCGAGGATGTCGATCACCCGCTTGTGCGTCTTCAGCTGGAACTGCTCCCGCGACTTCTTGTCCACGTGCGGCGAGCGCAGCACCGTCCACAATTGCGTCTTGGTGGGCAGCGGGATCGGGCCCGACACCTGGGCGCCGGTCTTCTCCGCCGTCCGCACGATGTCCGCCGACGCCTGGTCGATCACGGCGTGATCGAAGGCCTTGAGACGGATGCGAATTCTTCCGGTCATGGATCTGGCTCGTGGTGAGAACTCGGAACTCTGAACGTTGCTGCGCGTGAACTGCGATGCGTTGCCCTTCGGCCCGCAGGACGGGTGCCGGCGTCGGCCGCTCGCCGTCCGCCCGCCCCGCGGTCGTGCCGTGCTACTTCAGGATCTTCGTGACCACGCCCGCGCCGACCGTCCGGCCGCCCTCGCGGATCGCGAAGCGCAGCTGGTCCTCCATCGCGATCGGGGTGATCAGCTCGATCGTCATCTGGATGTTGTCGCCCGGCATGACCATCTCGGTGCCGCCGGGGAGCTCGATCGCGCCCGTCACGTCCGTCGTGCGGAGGTAGAACTGCGGGCGGTAGCCCTTGAAGAACGGGGTGTGGCGGCCGCCCTCTTCCTTGGTCAGGACGTACACCTCGGCCTCGAACTTCGTGTGCGGGGTGATGCTGCCCATCTTGGCCAGCACCATGCCGCGCTCGATCTCCTTCTTGTCCACGCCGCGGAGCAGGAGGCCGACGTTGTCGCCCGCCTGGCCCTCGTCGAGGAGCTTGCGGAACATCTCGACGCCCGTGACCACGGCCTTCTTGTCGGTGCCGAAGCCGACCATCTCGACTTCCTCACCCACCTTGACCTTGCCGCGCTCGATGCGGCCGGTGGCCACCGTGCCGCGGCCGGTGATCGAGAACACGTCCTCGACCGGCATCAGGAACGGCTTGTCCACCTCGCGCACCGGCTCCGGAATGAACGTGTCGAGGGCGGTGTAGAGCTCCTCGATCTTTTCCACCCACGCCTTCTCGCCCTCGATCGCCTTGATGGCCGAGCCGCGGATGACCGGCGTGTCGTCGCCGGGATAGCTGTACTTGCTGAGCAGCTCGCGGACCTCGAGCTCGACCAGGTCGAGGAGCTCGGGATCGTCCACGAGGTCGCACTTGTTGAGGAACACGACGATCGACGGCACGTTCACCTGGCGGGCCAGGAGGATGTGCTCGCGGGTCTGCGGCATCGGGCCGTCCACCGCGCTCACGACGAGGATCGCGCCGTCCATCTGCGCCGCGCCCGTGATCATGTTCTTCACGTAGTCGGCGTGGCCCGGGCAGTCCACGTGGGCGTAGTGCCGCTTCGCCGTCTCGTACTCGACGTGCGACGTGGCGATCGTGAGGATCTTCGTCGCGTCGCGGCGGCCCTGCGATTCCGAGGCCTTCGCCACCTCGTCGTACGCGACGTACTTCGTGCCGTAGCCCTTGTCCGCCGAGATCTTGGTGAGCGCCGCGGTAAGGGTCGTCTTGCCGTGGTCCACGTGGCCGATGGTGCCGACGTTCACGTGCGGCTTGGTGCGCTCGAACTTTGCCTTAGCCATGGTACTGTTCCTGAGTGAGTTGAGCTACTGCGTTGTTGACTGTGAGAGGCGGGCCCGCGGCCCCCTCCCGCTCCCCGACTTACGCCTTGACCTTGCTGATGATCTCTTCCGACTTCGACTTCGGCACTTCCTCGTAGTGGGCGAACTCCATGGAGTACACCGCCCGTCCCTGCGACATCGACCGCAGCTTCGTGGAGTAGCCGAACATCTCGGAGAGCGGCACCGTCGCGGCGATGACCTGCGCCTCGCCACGCTGCGTCATCCCTCCGATCTTGCCCCGGCGCGACGACAGGTCGCCGAGCACGTCGCCCATGTACTGCTCCGGGCTCACCA
This sequence comes from Gemmatimonadota bacterium, assembly GCA_028876525.1. GTDB lineage: Bacteria > Gemmatimonadota > Gemmatimonadetes > Gemmatimonadales > Gemmatimonadaceae > JAGWRI01. The sequence goes on from JAGWRI010000224.1 coordinate 5,084, forward strand.
CTTCGACGTTCATCAGCGGCTCGAGCAGCACCGGGTGCGCCTTCTTCGCCGCCTCCTTGAACGCCATGGACCCCGCGATCTTGAACGCCATTTCGCTGGAGTCCACATCGTGATACGAGCCGTACACCAGCTCGATCTTCACGTCCACCATCGGATAGCCGGCCAGGACGCCGTTCTCCAGCGCCTCCTTGATGCCCTGCTCCACCGGCCCGATGTACTCGCGGGGGATCACGCCGCCCACGATCTTGTCCTCGAACACGAACCCCGCCCCGGTCTCCGACGGCTCGAGGTTGATCACCACGTGGCCGTACTGGCCCTTGCCGCCCGACTGCCGGATGAACTTGCCGTCGACCTTCTCGATCCGCCGCCGCACCGTCTCGCGGTAGGCCACCTGCGGACGCCCGATGTTCGCGTCCACCTTGAACTCGCGCATCATGCGGTCCACGATGATCTCGAGATGCAGCTCGCCCATCCCGGAGATGATCGTCTGCCCGGTCTCCGGCTCGGAGTGCACGCGGAACGTCGGATCCTCCTCGGCCAGCTTCTGCAGCGCGATCGCCAGCTTGTCCTGGTCGGCTTTGGTCTTCGGCTCGATCGCGACGTCGATCACCGGGTTCGGGAACTTCATCGCCTCGAGGATGATCGGATGATCGTCGTCGCAGAGCGTGTCGCCGGTGCGCGTGTCGCGGAGCCCGATCGCCGCCGCGATGTCGCCCGCCAGCACCTCGTCGATCTCCTCGCGCTTGTTGGCGTGCATCTGCAACAGCCGCCCCACGCGCTCGCGCTTGTCCTTGGTCGAGTTGTAGACGTACGACCCCGACGACAGCACCCCCGAGTAGACGCGGAAGAACGTCAGCTTCCCGACGAACGGATCGGTCGCGATCTTGAACGCCAGCGCCGCGAACGGCGCCTGGTCGTTGGTCAGCCGCGTCTCGAAATGCTCGTCGTGATGGGGCACGTGGCCCTGGATGGGCGGCACGTCCTCCGGCGACGGCAGATAGTCGATCACCGCGTCCAGCAGCGCCTGCACGCCCTTGTTCTTGAACGACGCCCCGCACAGCACGGGCACGAACTGCATCGCGATCGTCGCCTTGCGGATCGCCCGCCGGATCTCCGGCACCGTCAACTCGGCGCCGCCCAGATACTTCTCCAGCAACTCGTCGTCGTGCGCCACCGCGGCCTCGATCAGCTCGTGCCGCGCCTCCTCCACCCGCTCCGTGAACTCCGGCGGCACGTCCACCACCGAGAACGTCTTGCCCAGCGACTCCTCGTCGAAGATGTACTGCTTGCGCTCGAGCACGTCGATGTGCCCCGTGAACAGCTCGCCCGACCCCACCGGCAGCTGCAGCGGATGCGCATGCTTGGCCAGCCGGTCGCGCACCATCGTCAGGCAGCGGTCGAAGTCCGCGCCCACCCGGTCCATCTTGTTGGCGAAGATCAGCCGCGGCACGTTGTACCGGTCGGCCTGGCGCCACACCGTCTCCGTCTGCGGCTCCACCCCGGCCACCGAGTCGAGCAGCGTCACCGCGCCGTCCAGCACCCGCAGCGACCGCTCCACCTCGACCGTGAAATCCACGTGCCCCGGCGTGTCGATGATGTTGACCCGATACTCCGGCCCGTCGCCCGTCTCGTGGCTCTGCCCGTGCCGGCGCCAGAAACAGGTCGTCGCGGCCGACGTGATCGTGATCCCGCGCTCCTGCTCCTGCTCCATCCAGTCCATCGTCGCGGCGCCTTCGTGCACCTCGCCGATCTTGTGCTGCTTGCCGGTGTAGTACAGGATGCGCTCGGTCGTAGTCGTCTTGCCGGCATCAATGTGCGCCATGATGCCGATGTTGCGATACTCAACGAGCGGAGTGGTACGTGCCATACGGGAACGGTCTCTCTCTGCATGCGGCGCGCGAACGCGCCGCCTCTTGATCGTGATTGTCGTGACCCACGGGCTTCCACCAGCAAAAACGCGGGTGGACCGGGACGCTCATGAAGAGCCGGTATCCATCCGCTGCCGCCGGGTGTGCCCGCCACTACGGCGCGGGCCGGGACCCATGGCGCGCCGAGCCACACCCAGCGCTCGACGTCAGATTGTCCTGCGTTGCTCTTCGGGAGCCTCGGCGCCACGGGCGCTCCGGCCGGTCTGTAGTCCCCTCGCTCCAATCGGCGAGCCCATAAGGGCCGGCGCGCAGTCCGCCGGCAAACCAACCGCTACGCGATCCCTAACCAAAATCGCCCTAGCCCCTTGAATTTATTGGAGGTTGGACCGTTGTCAACGCCCCCCAACCGGAAATCTCCAGCCCATCTTTCACCCGTCGTGGACGAAGCTCCGCCCTTCACTCCGAGACCGCTCGCCATGCCAACCGCCGCCCGCCCCGTCCTGGCCGCCCTCGCCCTCGCCCTCCTCGCCGCCCCACGGCCCGCCCGCGCCCAGACCCCGGTCGAGACCGGAGCCCTCGAATCCACCAACGCCCGCGTCTTCCCCTTCCTCGGCGCCCGCTTCGGGGTCCCCCAGCGGCTCTCGTTCACCGCCGGCATGGGCTTCAGCCTCTTCCAGGACGCCGACCCCCTCCAGGCATCCCACGAGCTGCTCGTCTCGGTCGCCCCAGGCCTGGGCGCCGAACGGGCCTCGGTCACCTACGTCTACTCCACCGGCCGGTTCGGCGGCGGCATCGCCGGCGGCCTCTCGGTGCTGCGCACCGTCCACGACCCCTGGCAGGCCCCGGGCAACGCCACCTACCTGGGCGCCGACCTCGCCGTGCTCCCCTTCATCGCGCTCGGGCCGCGGATCGGAGTCTTCCGCCGGGTGAGCACGCCCACCAGCGACCACCCCTGGCTCCTGGCGCTCGATTTCGGCTTCGGGTTCTGAGCGCAGGGCGGGCATCAAGAACCGAGATTATGACGGCAGATGAGGCGGACGACTGCCGGACGAGACGGGTACGGCCAACGGCGGAAGAATAGGGGGCTGCGGCGCGGAGATCATCGCGACGCAGCCCCCTGTTTCATTCGCCACTTCGTAGTACCTCTTTCATCCGGCCGTCGTCCGGATCATCCGTAGTTCATACGCTCCATTCTTGATGCCCGCTCCGGCCGACGAGAAAGCGCCCCGTCCGGCTCGGCCGGACGGGGCGCTTATATATGACTACGCTGAAGTCGCCTACCAGCGATAGTGCGCGAACGCCTTGTTCGCGTCGGCCATCTTGTGCGTGTCTTCCTTTTTCTTCACCGAGTTCCCCTCGCCCTTGGAGGCGGCGATCACCTCGGCGGCCAGCTTCTCGGCCATCGACTTCTCCCCGCGGTCGCGCGAGTAGAGGATGACCCAGCGCATGGCGAGCGCGGTGCGCCGCTCGGGACGCACCTCGACCGGCACCTGGTAGGTGGCGCCGCCGACGCGGCGGCTCTTCACCTCGACCACGGGCTTCACGTTGGCCAGCGCCTGCTTGAACACGTTGACGCCGGGCTGCCCGGTCTTCGCCTCGACGATGTCCATTGCGCCGTAGAAGATGCGCTCGGCCACCGACTTCTTGCCCTGCAGCATCATCACGTTGATGAACTTCGAAACGGTCTGGCTGTCGTAGCGCGCATCGGGCAGGATGCTGCGCTTCACGGCACTCTTGCGTCGGCTCATGGTTTAGGTCCCCGCCTTCGGCTTCTTGGTGCCGTACTTGGAACGGCTCTGGTTGCGCCCGTTCACGCCCGACGCGTCGAGCGAGCCGCGCACGATGTGGTAGCGCACGCCCGGCAGATCCTTCACGCGGCCGCCGCGCACGAGCACGATCGAGTGCTCCTGCAGGTTGTGGCCTTCGCCGGGGATGTAGGCAATGATTTCGAACCCGTTGGTGAGGCGCACCTTCGCGACCTTGCGCAGGGCGGAGTTCGGCTTCTTCGGCGTGGTCGTGTAGACGCGGGTGCACACGCCGCGCCGGAACGGATTCGACTTGAGCGCCGGGGACTTCTCTTTCTTGGCGACGTCGCGGCGACTCCGCCGGACGAGCTGATTGATGGTCGGCATGAACTGTGGCTGTTCGTGAATCTGCTTCTACGTGGATCGCCCGGGATGGGCGGCACGGAACAGACTGAATAATCTAGCCGAGGCGTGCACGGGGGGCAACTTCCTGGGCGACCGTCGCTTAGGCCTCGGGTTGGGCCGTGCCGCTCCGCCCGGAACGTCCCGGGCGGGCGGCATTTCCCCATGCGCGTAGCCGATCAGAGTTCGTCGGCCACCCCCGGCCGGGCCAGCGGCAGCGGCTCTTCCTCGTCCGCCATCGCGAATACGCCGGGGAGCGACTCCGCCATGGGCGGCAGGACGTTGAAGCCTTCCGGGGCCTCGACGTCCATCTCGACCTGCTGGTACCGGTACATGCCGGTGCCGGCCGGGATGAGGTGCCCGATGATGATGTTCTCCTTGAGCCCAAGGAGGTCGTCCTTGGCCCCGCGGATCGCGGCGTCGGTGAGGACGCGCGTGGTCTCCTGGAAGCTGGCCGCCGAGATGAACGACTGCGTGGTGAGGCTGGCCTTGGTGATGCCGAGCAGGAGCGGCTCGGCCACCGACGGCGCTTCCTTGTGCTTCTTGGCGCGGTCGTTCTCGGTGCGGAAGACCTGCTTGTCCACGTGCTCGCCTTCCAGGAACTGCGTGTCGCCCGGGGTGAGGATGCGGACCTTCTGCAGCATCTGGCGCACGATGACGCCGATGTGCTTGTCGTTGATCTTCACGCCCTGGAGGCGGTAGACCTCCTGGACCTCGTTCAGCAGGTATTCCTGGACGGCGCGCGGGCCCTTGA
>JAGWRI010000225.1 GCA_028876525.1 Gemmatimonadota bacterium
CAAGCTAACGGCGGCCGGAAAGCGGTGCAACGCCGCCATTTGACACTACTTGTGCGATTCCGTTAACTTCGGCTGTTCAGGCCCTCAAGCGTGTGTGCGGCGCCCCGGCGCCGAGCCCTTTACCCTGCGGGGAACGCAGCAGATGGAACTGCGCGAATTCTTCAGCGAAGACGCAATCAAGCTCGATATCGAAGGCACCACCAAGGATGACGTCCTCAAGGAGCTGATCGGGCTGCTCAGGCTCGACGAGAAGTCCGAGGGGATGCTGTTCAAGATGCTCAAGCGGCGCGAGAATCTGGGCTCCACCGGCATCGGCCGGGGAATCGCCATTCCCCACTGCCGGTCGCTGGTGGTCAACAAGCTCCGCGTGGCGTTCGGCCGGAAGAAGGACGGCCTGGACTTCAAGGCCATCGACGAGAAGCCGGTGCACTTCTTCTTCCTCATCGTCGCGCCGCCGCTCGAGGTGTCCAACCAGTACCTCCCCGTGCTCGGCAAGATCGCGCAATTCAGCAAGGAGCCGGACGTTCCCGGCCGGCTGATGGAGATCACCGAGCCCCGGCAGTTTCTGGCGCTGCTCGAGGAAAAGGGCGTCTAGGCCAGCGTGCGGGCGAGCATCGCCCACGCGATGGCGCCCACCGCGACCACGAGGCACACGGCGTAGCCGACGCCGACCAGCGTGGTCTTCCACTTCGCGGCCCGCGTGGTCACGCCATACGCCGTGCGCACGCCGGCCACGAGGTTCCAGCTCAGGTAGAACACCCCCGCCACCGAGCAGAGAACGCCGAGCAGCACGGAGCCGGCAAAGCTCTCGAGCGCGAGCGCGGTGAGCAGCGCGAACAGCGCGGCGTGGCTCTCCAGGGCGAAGATCCAGTTGCCGTGAAAATCCGGCATCTGCGCGCGGAACGCGCGCTGCATGAGCCACGCGAACAGCGGAATGAGCAGCAGGAAGGCGACCGGAATCGCGAAGGCGAAGGCGCGGGTGAACGGCGCGGGGTCGCAGAGCGCCCGTCCGGCCAGGTCGAGCAGGCGCGCCGTTCCGGCGGACGCCTGCAGGTCGCCCCCCGCGGGGCCGGCCAGCCCGGCCAGGCCGGACCCCTGGCCATCGGACGACGCGCAGAGGCTCGCCACGTCGGGGGGCGGCCCCGAGGGGCCGCGCGTCTGCACGAACACGAGCCCCAGGTAAATCGCCGCGAACGCGAGGAGCAGCCACTCGACCGCCACGTACGGCGCGCGGCGGCCGTCGAGGCGAGCGCGGGTGAGCGCCCCGGGCCGGACAATCAGCGCGCGCAGCGTGTCAGTCACGCCGCCCGCGGGCCCCGCAGCGGGCTGTGGGGGGCCCGCGGTCATCCGGCCGTGCCCAGCGCGTTGATGTCGGCGATCTCGGCCACCATGGTCGGGCCTCCGCGCCGCGCCGCGGCCAGCATCGCGCGCCCCACGACCTCGGTGGTGAGCACGCGATTGGGCGCGAGCCACCGCATGAGCGGGAGGAACGGCTTCAGCAGCATGTACGGCACGCGGTAGAGCGGCGTCCTGGACCGCGCGCCGTGCATCGGCTGGATGACTCCGGGGCGGAACAGGTAGACCGCCCGGAACGGCAGGGCGCGGAGCGCGTTCTCGGTGCGTCCCTTCACCCGGGCCCACATGATGCGTCCCCGTTCGCTGGCGTCGGTGCCCTGGCCCGAGACGTACACGAAGGTCATGCCGGGGTTGAGGCGCGCGAGGGTGCGGCCCGCCGCGAGGGCGAGGTCGTGGGTGAGCCGGGAGTATTCGGCCTCGCTCTTTCCCGCGGCGCTGACGCCGAGGCAGAAGAAGCAGGCGTCGAATCCGGAGAGCCGCGCCTCGACGTCGCGGTAGTCGAAGAGATCGCCGCGCACCAGCTCGCGCACTCTGGGCGACGCCGCGCCGGTGGCCGTGCGGCCCACCGTCTGCACCAGCGCGACGTCGGGGGCGGCGAGGCATTCGCGCAACACGCCCTGCCCGACCATTCCGGTGGCGCCGAACAGGAGAACGTTCACGCGGCGCCCCAGCGTTTCACTCCCACTCGATCGTGGCCGGCGGCTTGGAGCTCACGTCGTAGGCCACGCGGTTGACGCCGCGCACCTCGTTGATGATGCGGTTCGAGATGCGTCCCAGCACGTCGTGGGGAAAGGGGAACCAGTCGGCGGTCATGCCGTCGGTGCTGGTCACGGCGCGCAGGGCGACGACGTTCTCGTACGTGCGGTAGTCGCCCATCACGCCCACGCTGCGAATCGGGAGCAGCACGGCGAAGGCCTGCCAGATCTCGTCGTACAGTCCGGCGGCGCGGATCTCTTCCAGGTAGATCGCGTCGGCCCGGCGCAGCACGTCGAGCGCCGGCTCGGTCACCGGCCCGAGCACGCGGATGCCGAGCCCGGGGCCCGGGAAGGGATGCCGGCCGACCATCTCCTCGGGAAGTCCGAGCTCGCGGCCCACGTTCCGGACCTCGTCCTTGAACAGCTCGCGCAGCGGCTCGATGAGGGTGAATTTCATTCCCGGCTTGAGCCCGCCCACGTTGTGGTGCGTCTTGATCGTGACCGACGGGCCGCCGCGCGGCGAGTACGACTCGATCACGTCCGGATACAGGGTGCCCTGCACCAGGAACTCCGCCCCCTCGGCGTGTTGTGCCGTGGCGTCCTCGAACACGTCGATGAACGTGTGGCCGATGATCGTGCGCTTCTGCTCCGGGTCCTCGACGTTCGCGAGCGCGTCGAGGAACCGGCGCGAGGCGTCGACCGTCACGAGGTGGATGCCCATGTTGGCGCGGAAGGTGCGCTCCACCTGCTCGCGCTCGTGCAGGCGCAGGAGCCCCGTGTCCACGAACACGCAGGTGAGCTGGTCGCCGATCGCGCGGTGCACGAGGGCCGCGGCCACCGCCGAGTCCACGCCGCCGGACAGCCCGCAGATGACGCGCTTCGCGCCCACCAGCGCGCGGATCTTCGCCACCTCTTCCTCGACGAACGCGCCGGGCGTCCACGACGGCTCGGCGTGGCAGGCCTGGAACAGGAAGTTGGCAATGATGTCGGTGCCGCGGGCGGTGTGCGCCACCTCGGGGTGGAACTGCACGCCGAACAGCGGCCGCGTCTCGTGCCGGTACGCGGCGATGGGCGCGTTCGCCGTGCGCGCGATCGGGGTGAAGCCCGCGGGAAGCGCGCGGACCTGATCGCCGTGGCTCATCCAGGCGGCGAAGCGCTCGCCGCGCGCGAATCCGTCGAACAGCGTGCCCCCGGCAACGACGGTGACTTCGGCGCGGCCGTACTCGCGCTCCCTGGCGTGCGTCACCTCGCCGCCGGAGATGTGGGCGATGAGGTTCATGCCGTAGCACACGCCCAGCACCGGCGCGATGTCGAGCACGGCGGCGTCGAGCGTGGGCGCGCCCTCGTCGTACACCGAGTTGGGGCCCCCGCTGAGGATGATTCCGGTGGGTTTCCAGTCGCGGATCCACTGCGCGGTGCGCGTCGGCGGGTGGATCTCGGAGTACACGCGAGCCTCGCGCACGCGGCGGGCGATGAGCTGCGTGTACTGCGAGCCGTAGTCGATGATCAGGATGCGGGAGGACACGGAATCGGAATCGGGTGAGGCGTCAGCGCTTCCAATGGGCGGGGTCGAGCGACAGGAATTCGACGTGCTTGCCTTCCAGATCGAGGATCGCGGCCTGGGGCGTGCCGAACAGCCAGCCGCACGCCTCGCCGGGATTGAGGATCAGCGTGTCGCCGCGGTGCTTCATCTCCTGCTGGTGCGTGGCCCCGTGGATCACGATCGAGTGGGCTTCGAGCGACCGCTTCTGCACGTCGCCGATGTCGTGCACGATGAGAATGCGCTCGCCGCCGACGTCGAAGCTGTGCGGCGACTCGAACAGCTCCAGGCCCAGCCCGGCCCCGGCGCGCGTGCTCAGCCCTTCGGGGTCGCCGTCGTTGCGGCCGAACACGCCGGCCAGCGTCATCTGGGCGTCCTCGAACGGCTTGAGCACGAACGGCGAGCAGTAGTCGCCGGCGTGCAGCACCATGCTGACGCCGCCGGCCGCCATCTGCCGCAGCAGCTCGGCCACCGCGGGCACCCGGTCGTGCGAATCGGACATCACGCCAACGCGCATCACGACCTCCAGTCGGGATGGGGCACTTCGTGCCGCACCAGATCGTCGTACGACTCTCGCGCGGTGACCACGGCGAACCGGTCGCCGTCCACCAGCACCTCGGCCGGCCGCCGGCGGCCGTTGTAGTTCGACGACATCACGTATCCGTACGCGCCGGCATCGAACACCGCCAGCAGGTCGCCGGGCGCCACGTCGTCCATGGGCCGGTCGAGCGCCAGGAAGTCGCCGCTCTCGCACACCGGCCCCACCACGTTCAGCAGTTGCGTGCCGTCCACCCGCCGCACCGCCTCGATGCGGTGGTGGGCGTTGTAGTACGACGGGCGGATCAGCTCGGTCATCCCCGCGTCGGCCACGGCGTAGTCCTTGCCGCCGCTGTGCTTGCGGTACAGCACGCGGGACATCAGGATGCCCGCGTTTCCGACGATGAACCGCCCCGGCTCGACGATCAGCTCGAGGCCCGTGGCTTGCACGATCGGGATCACGGCGCGGGCGAATTCGGCCGGATCGAGCGGCACCTCGTCGGCGTAGCGCACGCTCAGGCCGCCGCCCACGTCGAGGTGCCGCAGCGTCGTGATGCCGGCGGCCCGGATCTGCGCGCACAGCTCGGCGAGCCGCTCGGCCCCGGCGCGATACGGCTCCGCGCGCGACAGCATGGAACCGAGGTGCATGTCGAGGCCGGCCAGGGCGACCCGCGGCAGGGCGGCGGCGACGTGCGCCACGTGCAGCGCGTCGTCGTACGGAATGCCGAACTTGTGGCCACGCTCACCCGTCTTGATGTAGTGGTGCGCCGCCTCGACCGTCACCTCGGGGTTCACGCGCAGCGAGACGCGCGCCTCCACGCCCAGTTCGCCGGCAATCCGCCCGATGGCGCGGACCTCGGCCTCGGACTCGGCGTTGATCAGCGCCACGCCGGCCGAGAGGGCCTCGCGCAATTCGTCGTCGGTCTTCCCCACCCCGCCGAAGATGATGTCGGCGCCGGCGAACCCGGCGGCGCGGGCGCGGAACAGCTCGCCGCCGGACACCACGTCCACCCCGGACCCCAGCGCGCGCAGCACGCCGAGCACGGCCCGGTTCGAGTTGGCCTTGAGCGTGTAGTGGATGCGGTGCGGCACCGCGGCCAGCGCCTCGTCCAGCGCGTGGAACCGCTCGCGCACCAGCGAGGCGCTGTAGACGAAGGTCGGCGTGCCGGCCGCGGCGGCAATCCGCTCCAGCGGCACGCATTCGGCGTGCAGCACGCCGTCCAGGCGCGGGAACGCGGCGGTCAGTACGCCTTGGCCCATACGGCTTCGGTGCTGGCCGGTCGCCCGCACCGGAGGCACGTCCTGGGGGCCTCCGCCGAGCGGAACTCCTCGTCGGGGAGCACGCGAATGGTGGCTTTGGTCTCGGCCTTGATCTCGGCCTCGCAGGCCGCGTCGCCGCACCAGCCCGCGTACACGAACGCGCCCTCGCCGTCCATGAGCTCGCGGAACCGGTCGTAGGTGATCGGCTCGCGCACGCTGTGCTGCTCGCGCCGCTCGCGGGCCACGATCAGCATGTCGGCCTGGATCCGCGACAGCAACTCGGCGATGTCCTCGGCCAGCGTGTTGAGCGACGCGGGCTTCTTCTCCCGCGTGTCGCGCCGCACGAGCACCACCTGGTTCTTGTCCAGGTCCCGGGGCCCGATCTCCATCCGCAGTGGAATGCCGCGCAGCTCCCACTCGAAGTACTTGGCCCCGGGCTTCACGCCTTCGCGGGCGTCGACGTGCACGCGCAGGCGCCCGGGCTCCCGCCGCTCCCACGCCCCGAACCCCTTCACGATGCGGTCGGCCGCCTCGAGCACGCGGGCGCGCTCCTCGTCGGTCTTGTAGATCGGCACGATCACGACCTCGATGGGCGCGAGCAGCGGCGGGGTGCGCACGCCCACGTCGTCGCCGTGCGTCATCACCAGCCCGCCGACGAGCCGGGTGGACACGCCCCAGCTCGTGTTCCACGCGTACTCCATGCCCCCGGACTCGGCCTGGAACTTGAGGTCGAACACCTTGGCGAAGTTCTGCCCCAGGTTGTGCGTCGTGCCCGCCTGCAGGGCCTTGTTGTCCTGCATCATCGCCTCGCACGAGTACGACCTGGTTCTTGTCCAGATCGCGGGGCCCAATCTCCATGCGCAGCGGCACGCCGCGCAGCTCCCACTCGAAGTACTTCGCGCCGGGCTTGATCCCCTCGCGGGCGTCGAGGTGCACGCGCAGCCGCCCCGGCTCGCGGTGCTCCCACGCGCCCATGCGGCCCAGGATGTTCTGGGCGGCCTCGAGCACCTTCGCGCGCTCCTCGTCGGTCTTGTAGATCGGCACGATCACGACTTCCACGGGCGCGAGCAGCGGCG
>JAGWRI010000226.1 GCA_028876525.1 Gemmatimonadota bacterium
CCACGCCGCGCGCCGTGGCCGTCGCGCCGCGCGCTGCCGCCGCGCGTCCCCCCGGCGGGCCCGGGCCCGTCCTCGCCATCGGCGCATCCACCGGCGGCACGCGTGCCGTCGAGACCATTCTGCGCGCCATGCCCGCCGACGCGCCGGCCACCGTGGTCGTGCAGCACATGCCCGCCGGCTTCACCGGGTCGTTCGCCCGGCGCCTCGACACGCTCTGCGCCATGACCGTTCGCGAGGCCCGCGACGGCGACGTGCTCACCCCGGGACTGGCGCTGGTCGCGCCCGGGAACCGCCACGCCGTGATCCAGCGCGCCGGCGGTCGCCTGTTCGTGCGGCTCAAGGACGGGCCTCCGGTGCTCCACCAGCGGCCCGCGGTGGACGTGCTGTTCCAGTCGGTGGCCCGTGCCGCCGGCCCCCACGCGGTGGGCGTGATCCTCACCGGCATGGGCGCTGACGGCGCCCGTGGGCTCCGCGCGATGTTCGACGCCGGCGCCGGAACCATCGCCCGGGACGAGGCCACGTGCGTCGTCTACGGCATGCCGCGCGAGGCGATCGCCCTCGGCGGCGCCGCCACCGTGCAGCCGCTCGAATGCATCGCGCAGGCCGCGCTCCACGCGCTGGGCGCCGCCGTCTGATGCCGCCGACTGCCGCTCCTGCCGGACCTCGCCTCGAGGCCGCCGGCCGCCCCTTCCGGCGAATCGCCGACGAGACGCCCGCCATGCTGTGGATGTCGTCGTCGCCCCGATCCGGCGTGCAGGTCAATCGGCGGCTCGCCCAATTCCTCGGCACCGACGCGACGGAGCTCGGTGAAACGTGGCCGGGCTGCGTCCATCCCGACGACGTCCGCGCCGCGATGGCCGAATTCGCGGCGGCGGCGCGCGAACGACGAGACTCGTCGTTCGAGATGCGCGTGCGCCGACACGACGGCGCCTGGCGCTGGGTCCACAACGTCGGCACTCCGCGACTCGCCGCCGACGGTACCTTCATGGGCTTCTCGGGCAGTCTCATCGACATCACCGAACGACGCGACGCCGAGCGCGCGCTGCGGCTCGAAGCCGACGCCAGCGCACTGCTCGCCGGCTCGCTCGACCTCGACACCCTGCTCGACCGGCTCGCCGCGCTCGGCGTGCCCCTGCTCGGCGACGCCTGCCTGCTCGATCTCTTCCGCCACGGCGAGCACGTTCGCCGCATGGCCGCGCATTGCGTGTCGCCCGCACACCGGGCCCTCATGGACGAGATGCTCGACCGTTCCGGGCGCGTGCAACCCGACCCATACCTGCTGGGCCGGGTCCTCGCCACCCGTCAGGCACTGCTCATGCCCACGATCACCGACGATCTCGTGCAGGGCGTCGCCGGCCACGATCCGCGGCTCGCCGAAATCATTCGCCGCAGCGGGCTCCGGTCCCTGCTCATGGTGCCGCTGGTCGCGCGGGGCGAGGTGCTCGGCGCGATCTCGTACATCGTGGTCGAGTCGGACCGCCAGCTTGGCGACCGCGAGCTGGCGCTCGCCACCGCCGTCGCCGGGCGCGCCGCCGCGGCGCTCCAGAACGCCGAATTGTACGCCGCGGCCCGCGCCGAGATCGCCGAACGGGTTCGCGCCGAGGCCGAGCGCGCGGCCAGCGAGGCGACGCTGCGGGGCTTCTTCGACGCCGAGGGCGTGTACGCGTGCGTGCTCGAGATCGACGACGTGCACGACGACTTCGTCTTCGCCCTGCCGAACGGCCCCTTCGCCGCCACGTACGGGTTCACGGCGCAGGAGTTCGCCGGCACCGGCGCCCGGGCGCTCGGCATTCCCGAGGACCGCATCGCCTGGTTCCTCGGCATTCTCCGCGCGTGCCGCGATCGGGGCGCGCCAACCACGGTCGAGATCTCGCCCAGCAAGACGATCCGGCCCCTCTCCCGCCTGGGCAGCATCAACCCCGTCCGCCGGGCGACCGACGGCCGGACGGTGCTCGTGTACGTGGGCACCGACATCACCGAACGCAAACGGCTGGAGGCCCAGCTCCAGCAATCGCAGAAGATGGAGGCGGTGGGCCGCCTGGCGGGCGGCGTCGCACACGACTTCAACAACCTGCTCACGGTGATCGGCGGTTGCGTGGAGTTCCTGAGCGCGGAGCTCCGCCCCGGGGAGCCCCCTTGGCACGACGCGATGCAGATCAGGCGCGCGGCGGAACGGGGCGCCGACCTCACGCGCCAGCTGCTCACCTTCAGCCGGCGCCAGGTCGTGCGGCCGCGCCGCGTCGACGTGAACGCGCTCGTGCAGGATACCGAGAAGATGTTCCGCCGCCTGCTCGGCGAGGACATCCTGCTCCAGTTCACGCTGGGGGCCGAGGCGCCGTCCACGTTCATCGATCCCGGCCAGCTGGAGCAGGCGCTCCTCAACCTCGCCGTCAACGCGCGCGACGCGATGCCGCGCGGGGGGCGGCTCGGCATCGCCACGAGCAACGCCCGCTTCGACGCCTCGGACGCCGCCGCGCGGCCCGGCCTCGCGCCCGGCCGGTACGTCTGCCTTTCCGTCAGTGACACCGGCGTCGGGATGGACGCCGCAACGCAGGCCAGGATCTTCGAGCCGTTCTTCACCACCAAGGAACCCGGCAAGGGCACCGGCCTCGGCCTCTCCACCGTGTTCGGGATCGTCCAGCAGGCCGGCGGCCAGGTCATCGTGTACAGCGAGCCCAATGTCGGCACGACCTTCCGCGTCTTCCTCCCCGGCGCACCGTCGCCGGGCGACGAGGACGCGCCGGCAGCCGCGCCGGCCTGCGCCCAGCGCGGCCGGGAGACGGTGCTCCTCGTCGAGGATGAGCCGGTCGTGCGCCAGCTGGCCCGCCGCGCGCTCGTCGAGCGCGGCTTCACCGTGCTCGACGCCGACTGCGCCACCAGCGCCGCGGAGGTGGCCGCCGCCTTCGATGGCGAGATTCACATCGTGGTGACCGACGTCGTGATGCCCGGGCAGAACGGCCGCGAACTCGTGGAGGAGTTGCGACGCCGGCTCCCCCGCATCAGGGCGCTCTTCATGTCCGGGTACACGGCCGACGTGCTGCTCAATCACCGCATCGCCGACCAGTCCGCCCCGTTCCTGGAGAAGCCGTTCACGGTCGACCAGTTGGTCGCGGCCATCCGCACCGTGCTCGACGCGCCCGCCGGATGCTAGTGGACCGGCCGTGGTCCGCGGCCTGGGGTCGGGAATCTCCCGACCCCGGCGCGCGGTGCACCCGGTCATATTGGATCTGATAACAGCCCCCTCACTGTGATCGATCCATGTCGCGCGTTCTGGCCGGTCTTCTCCTGTCCCTGGTCGCGGTCGGCGGCTGCCGGAGCGCCACCGGCGCTGACCACTATCCGCCGGGCGCCTGCCACCAGACGTACGAGTTCGGCAATTACGGGTGCGCCCGGGTCGCTCTGACGCTCGTCCAGCCGCCCACCCCGTGGCCGGCGCGATACCGGGTCAGCGTCCGGATCGAGCGCGTGGATCCGATCTTCGCCGGCTACTCCACCGTCGAGCCCGATGCCCCGTGGGAGCCGACGTTGATCGAGTGGACGCGGTGGGACCTGCCGCCGGCGTCCGGCGACGACACGCTGACCGTGCGGATCGTCGCCAGGATGCTGGACGACCCCTGGCCGCCCGCCGCGGGCCCGCTCGCCGTCTTCGCCGCCGACAGCGTACTGCGCGTGCTGCACTTTGCGCCGGTGGGCGGCGTCCCCGTCACCGACTCGGTGACGCTGACGCTCCGCCGGCCCTGATCAGTCCGGCGCGCGCCGCCACAGCCCTTCATTGGACAGCGTCCCGGGCCGGGACAGGTACGGGGCCAGAGCGCCCCTCAGCTCCACCGTCGTGCCGCGCAGCACGACCTGGCCCCTGGTGCGCGTGGCGGCAAGCCGCACCCGTCCCGCGTCGATTGCCGCGCCCAGCGAATCGGCGTCGAGCGTCGTGAGCCGCACCTCGCCGGCGCCGATCTCCACGCCGAACAGTTGGTGCCCGGGAATCATCGTGTTGGTGTACGGCGCCGGGATCTCGCTGTCCGCGGGCGCCGGCCAGACGTCGAGCACCAGGTGCGTGCCAAGCTGCCCGAGCCGCGCGCCGAACCGCCCCGTTCGCGCGGCGCCGTTGTCGTTGGTGGTGTACGCGATCCGGTAGTCGTTCCCGGCCCCGCGCGTCACGACCGCCGAGTCCGCGCCGTCCTCCTCCGTCCAGCGGCCGACGAGCCGCGCGTCGTATCGCGCGTCGGCTTCGGAGACCACCGGCTCCACGGACATGACGCACGCGTTGAGCCCCACCGCGAGCACGATCGCCGCGCCCCGCGTCCATATCGTACGCATCCACATGGTCCCTCCCTCAGCGCTTCGTGCCGCGCCTGGCTGGTTTCCGCGTCCGTCGCGGCGCGGCGAGCCGCCAGAATTGCTTCTCGCCGATCACCGTGACCTTGTGCCCCTGCGCGGCGAGCCGCCGCACCTGGATCAGCTTCGCCCCCCCGCCCTTGCCGGCGATCTGCAGCGCGTTCGGCCGGCCGCGCACCAGGACGTCGGTGGACTTCCCCGGCTTCGACTGCACGATCGCCCCGGCGCGCTTCGCCGCCTTCACCGCGTCGGCCCGCGGGCGATCGAGGAACCCCGTGAACGACACCCGCTTCCCGTTCAGGCTGCCCACCCGCCCCAGCTTCTGCTCCTTGGGCCGGTGCCGCAGCGCCGCGATCAGCTCGGTCGCCGACGCGTAACGCTGGCCGCGCGAGCCCAGGCAGCGGTGGATCACTTCCTTCAGATGATCGCCGCACGGCAGGTTGCGCACGTCCTTGCTGTCGATCGCCCCCTTGATGTCGCCGCGCAGCAGCATCGCCGCCAGCAGCCCGATCTGATAGATGTCGTCGCGCTTCTGCCAGCGGCGCACGCGGCCCCACGCGATCTCGTTCGGCACGTGGAACATGTTGAACGCGTCGGCGGTCACGCCGCGCCGGCTCACCTGGTGCGCCGCGATCCCGAAGTCGCCGAGCTTGAGCCGCTCGCCGCTGCACACGAAGACGTTGAACGGGGTGAGATCGCGGTGCAGCGCCTGGCCGCGGTGCAGCGTGTCGAGCGCGCCGAGGATCGCCGCGATCTCGCGCCGCACGAAGCGCTCCGACTGCGCGCCGTGCTCGCCCAGCCACGCGCCCAGGTCTCCGTGCTCGGCGTACTCCATGCCCAGGCAGTAGCGCATCTGCCCACCGTCCAGCGTCACGAACCGGTCGAACACCCGCAGCGCGCGCTCCTCGCGCGCCAGCAGGTCGGCGAAGTACGCCTCGCGCAGCCACCCCGCCATGCGGTCGCTGATCTTGACGCACACGCGGGTCGGCGTGCCGTGGCTCGGCGCCGTGGTCGCGAGATAGACCTCGCCGAACCCGCCCTTGCCGATCAGCCGGTCCAGGCGGTAGCTGCGCCCGGATTCGGGGCTGTAGACCGTGGGCGGCGCCGGGGCGGGCAGCGCCGCCGGGGCGCCGCCCGTCCGCCGGGTCTGCCGGGTCTGCCGCGTGCGCCCAGTCGGGCGCGGAACGTGCGAGGTCGGCATGCGATGGCGCGGTCGGAAGTCTCAATCATTATAGCCCCGCCGCGTCCGGCGAGCGATGCCTCGGTCAACGCCGCATGGGTCGTACGGGGTCGCCCGTGCGGTGCGCCGTGATCTGATAGCGGAGAAAATCGTGGAGAGCGGCCAGCGCCACGGAGTCCCGCGTCACGATGTTGACGCGGCCGCCGTTCGCGACGTCGGCGTACCGGTACTGAATCGTTCGGCGGCGTTCGGTGAGGACCGCCGTGCCCGGCACGTGCTCGGGCTCGTGGACGAACATCGGCGTGGAGAAATCGCCGTCGGCGAACATCCGCGCGAGATGACGCAGGTGCATCCGGATCTCGTCGCGCGTCGTGTGATCGGCCGGGTCCTTCGCGACGACCTCGATCGCCCCGCCCTCCGTGTAGAGCCGGAAGTGGTGCTGCGCGCTGTCCTGGTTGAAGCCCATGCCCATCTCGGCGTGGCTCATCGGCGGCGGCGCGCCGCGTTGCGCCCGGGCACCCGAGGCCAGGACGAGCGTGAGCAGCACGGCTCCGGCGACCGCGGCGCGGCGGGCTGCGGTCACGGAACGGGGGCGTGGGAGCGGCGACACGGGACCCTCCGGATGGCTGTACGACTGCCATTCAGGATACGCAACGGGAGGGGTCCGGAGTCAAGCCCTTCTCGTCGCCGTCGGCCGGCGGAGCGCGGCCCGGACTAGCGGATCACCCCGTACGACGCCACCGTGTGGGCCGCGGTCTCGGTCACCCACACGCGCGTCCCCACCAGTTCCGCGAACGCCGCCGGGCTTCCGATCAGCGGGTGCGCCGCGCCGTCTGAAAGACGCAGCTCGAACCCCGCCCCCGCCCGTTCCACGACGCCGTCCCACGCCGGCTCGCCCCCGGCGCCGCGCACCAGGAACTCGTCCACCCGGAACCGGCCGTTCGATTCCGCACTGCCGCGCACCCACAGCTCGAGCTGCACCAGCGCCTGCATCCCGGCCGGCACGCCG
>JAGWRI010000227.1 GCA_028876525.1 Gemmatimonadota bacterium
AGGGGGACGATGTCGGGCTGCGCCAGCTCGCCGTGCCAGGTCACGCGCGCGGTGACGCCGATCGAGGCGGCCACGGCCTCGAGGTGGCCGCGGATGGGGCCGTCGCCGGCGATGTCGAGATGGACGGGGTGGTGCATGGCCGCCAGGGCCTCGAGCAGGAGGTCGAGGCCCTTCTGCGGCGAGAGGCGGCCGACGAAGAGCAGCCGGCTGCCCTGCTCCGGCGTGCTGGCGGGGGTGAAGAGGTCGGTGGCCACGGGCATCGGGGCGACCACCGGCGTGACGTCGGGCGCGAGCGCATGGACTTCGGCGGCGAGCCAGTTGGACACCGTCGTGACGGCGGCCGAGCGGCGCATGACGTAGCGGAACATGCGCCGGGAGGCGGGCACGGCGCGGGCCATCCGGACGTCGGTGCCGTGCATCGTGGTGACGAGCGGCCGGTGAGCGCGGGGCGCGGCCCAGGCGGCCGAGACGCCGGATGGGAACCACCAGTGGGCGTGCACGACGTCCGGGGCGAATCCGCGGCAGCGGGCGGCGGTGGCCCGGGCGCCGGCGGCGAGCATGCCGGCGAGGCCGGCCTTGGCGAACAGCGAGCCCTTCACCTGCTCGGCCATGGTGCCGGTGTAGGCCAGCGTTTGCCAGCGTTCGGGGCCGTAGCGGTAGCGGCCGACGGGAACGCCGTCGAGGACGGCGGCGGGCGTCAGGCCGCGCGCGGCGGGCGCCAGGACCTCGACCTGGACGTCCTGGTCGCGCAGCGCCGCGGCGAGGCGCATGAGGAAGCTGCCCGCGAGGTCTCCGTCGCGGCGGGGGTAGGAGTGGGTGATCCAGAGGGCGCGCACGGGGGCCGGGGCTAACGCGCGCGCTCGCTGTCCTGCCCGGCGGATACCTCTTCGACGAGGCGGCGCAGCTCGCGCACCTCGGCCCGCTGGCCGGCGATCTGCTCGCCGAGCAGGCCGGTGGCGAAGAACACGCTGCCGAGGATGAGGCAGGTCTGGATGACGGTCCACACGGCGCGGAGTCCCTCGCCGGAGAACCAGAGCCAGAGGGCGGCGAGGAGGCCGGCGAAGACGCCGGTGCCGAACAGCGCGGCGCCGAGCATGCCGAAGGCGAGGAGGGGCTTCTTGCCGAAGCGCAGCTCGAACCAGACGGAGAGCATGTCGAGCACGCCGACGGGGATGCGCGACAGGCCGAACTTGGACTTGCCGGCATGGCGGGGATAGAGCGGCACCGGGATTTCGGTGACCGTGAATCCCTGGGCGTGGGCCAGGACGATCATGTAGCGGTGCCAGTCGGGGCGGATCGGGAGGGCGTCCATGATCTCGCGGCGGTACGCCTTGACCGAGTTGAGATCCTTGACGGGCACGTCGAACAGGATGCGGCTGAGCCCGTTGTAGATCCGCGACACGAACGCCTTCTCGTACTTCCCCTGCTTGAAGCCGGTGACCATGTCGGCCTCGCCGGCGAGGATGGGGGCGACCAGGCGCGGGATGTCCTCGGGCCTGAACTGGAGGTCGGCGGGATAGAAGACGAGGATGGCGCCGCGGGCGGCGAGGTAGCCGGTGCGGAGGGCGTCGGCGATGCCGCGCTGGGCGCGGTGGCGGACGGTGCGGAGAAAGGGGTAGCGGGCGCGGAGCTCCTGGAGCACGGCCCAGCTGCGGTCGGTGCTGCCGTCGTCGACGACGATGACCTCGAAGCGGGCGCCGGCGGCGCGGAAGGCGTCGGCCGCCTGCTCCATGAACAGGGGGAGGTTCTCGGCCTCGTCCTTGGCCGGCACGAGCACCGAGACGTCGACGGGGGGCGCGGCGGGGGCGGTCATATGCGTTTTCTCATGCGGGCGGACAGCACGCCGAGCTGGTCCCGATACTTGGCGACCGTGCGGCGGGCGATCTGGACGCCCTGGCGGTTGAGGATCTCCACGATTTCCTGATCGGTGAGCGGGTTCCGGGCGTCCTCGTCCTTGATCAACTTCTCGATCTGGGCGCGAATGCCCCGGGCCGAGACGTCCTCGCCGTCGGTGGTGGTGAGCCCCGAGGAGAAGAAGAACTTGAGGGGGAGCACGCCGCGGGGCGTCTGGACCCACTTCTCGTTGGTGACGCGGCTGATCGTGGACTCGTGCATGCTGATGGCTTCGGCGACCTCGCGGAGGGTGAGCGGCTTGAGATACTGCACGCCCTTCTCGAAGAACTCCCGCTGACGGTCCACAATGTAGTTCATCACCTTGAGCATCGTCTGGCGGCGCTGCTCGATGGCCTGGATCATCCAGGTGGCGGCGTTGAGCTTGGTGGCGATGAACTCCCGGTTCTCCCCCTGGAACTTGTTCTTGTCGCGCGCGATCTCCTGATAGGCGCGGCTGAGGCGCAGGCGCGGGAGGTTGGTGTCGTTGAGCGCCACCCGATACTTGCCGTCGACCTTGTCGACGATCAGGTCGGGAATGATGTAGTGCTCGTCGGCGGCGGCGAAGCGGAGGCCCGGCTTGGGGTCGAGCTTCTGGATCTCGTCGGCGGCGGCCTGGATTTCCGGCGCGGTGGCGCCGTAGCGGCGAGCCAGCTCCGGCCAGCGGTGGGCGATGAGGTCCTCGAACGATTCGTCCACCAGGCGGTAGGCCAGCGTTCCGGCGCGGCCCTGGTCGCGAATCTGGAGGAGGAGGCATTCGCGCAGGTTGCGCGCGCCGACGCCCGCCGGGTCGAGGGCCTGGATCACGGCCAGCATCGCCTCCGCCTCGTCGGGGGTGTAGAGCGGGATCTCGGCGGGGTCCCGCCCCGCCTTCTCGGCGGCGGCGACGATCGCGGCGTTGATGCTCTGCAGCACGTCGTCGAGGCCGCACGCGAGGTAGCCGTCCTCGCCGATGTTGCCCACGAATTCGTCGGCCAGCACCTCCTGGCGCGGGTCGAGGTCGAGCAGGGCGAGCTGCTCGAGCAGGTGGTCGGACAGTCCGCCGTGGGCCACGGTCACCGGCTCGTAGTGCTCGCGCTGCTCGGTCTCGGCGGGGGCGCCGCCGCCGTCGAAGCCGTCGAGCAGGATCTCCTCCCAGTCGACGGCGTCGTCCTTGGCGTCCTGGCGCTCGGCCACCTCGTCCTCGGCGGCGGCATCGAGGGCCGGGGCCTCCTCGTCGCCCGGATCGGGCTCGTCGTTCTCGTCGTCCTCGGGCTCGACGAGGTCGAGGAACGGATTGTTGAGCAATTCCTGCTTGAGGTGCTGCTGGAGGTCGAGCAGGGGCATGTACAGCAGATCCATCGCCTGGTACAGGCGCGGATTGATCTTCAGCTCCTGCCGCAGCGCGGGGCTCTGCTGAAGACCGGTTCTCATGCGCGGGGGCGGCTCAGCCGCCGGCCGAGGCGAAGCGCGATCGCAGGCGCGCCGTGAGGGTGGGGCCCAGGTAGATGTCGGCGACGGTGTCGTCGAACACGAGCTCGCGCACCGTGCCCGAGACCTTCACCTGCCCGTCGAACATGATGTAGGCGCGATCCACGATGTCCAGCGTCTGCTCGACGTTGTGGTCGGAGATGAGGACGCCGATGTTCCGATTGCGGAGCCGGGCGACGATGGTCTGGATGTCGTGCACGGCAATCGGGTCCACGCCCGCGAACGGCTCGTCGAGCATCATGAACTTGGGTTCGGACACGAGGGCGCGGGTGATCTCGAGGCGCCGCCGTTCGCCGCCGGAGAGCGCGAACGCCTTCTGGTGGCGCAGGTGCTTGATGCCCAGCTCGTCGAGCAGGCTCTCCAGCCGCTGCTCGCGCTGGGCCGACGAGAGCGACATCGTTTCGAGGATGGCGAGGATGTTGTCCTCGACCGACAGCTTGCGGAAGATCGACGGCTCCTGCGACAGGTAGCCGATGCCGAGGCGGGCCCGCCGGTACATCGGCATGTTGGTGATGTCCTCGCCGTCGAAGCGGATGCGGCCGGTGAGGGGCGGGATGAGCCCGACGATCATGTAGAAGGTGGTCGTCTTGCCGGCGCCGTTGGGCCCGAGGAGGCCGACGATCTCGCCCTGGCGGAGGTGGACGTCGACGTCGTTCACGACCGGCCGGCGGCGGTAGACCTTGACCAGCCCTTCGGCGTCGAGGCGGCTGCCGCCCGGCACGACGCGCGCCTCGGGCACGGCGGCGGGGAACTCGCTGGTGACGGCGGGCTGCTCGCCGGTGCGGCGCATGGCGGCGGTGAGCTCGGCGCGGTGGGCGGCGATTTCGCGCCACACCGCATCGGCGAACCGGATCTGGGCGTCGGGGTCGACGAGGCCGCCGGCCGGGAGGACGAGGATTCCCTCGCCGGCGAGGCGCGGGAGGAGCGACTCGGCGAGGTACGCCCGGACCTCGTCGAGGCTGAGGCGGCCGGCCTCGCGCTCGGCGTCGCGGCCGGAGGCGCGCAGGGCGGCCAGGTGGTCGTCGCGGTACGCCACGGCCACGCGGTCGAACGAGGCGGCGCCCTGCGCGTCGGCCACGCTGAGCAGGGCGTGCGCGACGAGCGCGGTGGAGCGGTCGCCGTGCGACAGGCGGTCGATGAGCTCGGTCAGGGAGTCGGCGGCGGGAGTATCGCTCATCGGCGGGAATGGCGGATGGAGTCGGCGGGCGCGGGATGCGCGCCGCCGGCGTGCGGCCGGGGGACGGGCGGCGCGCCGCCCCCCTTCTTTGCCGCGGAGCTGTCGGGCGGCTGCTTCGCGCCGGGCTTCCTGGCGGGGCACCGGTTGGCGGCGCTGGTGTCGGGCTCGGCCAGGATGCCCATCGTCTTGCCGATGACGTCGACGTTGCTCACGCCCTTGTCGCCGAAGGTGACGACGATGCGCTGTCCCTTGGAGTAGCTGACCGCGGGCACGCAGAGCGTGGTGTCGCGTGGGGCCATGTTGTAGTACGACGAGGCGGAATCGATGGCGACGAGCCGTCGGATCCTGGGCCCCTTCGCGGTGTCGCGCGGCGGGACGGAGTCGAAGTAGGCGATGACGGTGTCGCCGCGCAGCCAGTCCATGTCCTTGGTGCGGAATTTGAGGCTGTCGGGTTTGCGCTCGGCGTAGGCCTTGCCCAGGGCGTGGATCTCGCGCACGTGCTGGTCGGGCATGAGGACGTCGAGGGAATCGGCGAGCAGGCTGTCGGTGGGGCTCTTGGCGGACGCGCGGTGCGGTCCCCAGGCGACGGCCTCCTCGAGGACGTCGTTGTTGACGCGCAGGTCGATCGTGTCGGAATGGAGCGTGATGTCCTGGCTGGTGGCGACGGCCTTTCCCCGGGCGACCACGCGGCGGAGCTTGCGATCGTGGGAGAAGAGGTCGATGAGGAGGCCGACGAGGGTGAACGGCCGGGTGTTGCTCTTTCCCTCGATGCGAGGATCGCGGTAGAGGTGCATGACCTCGGTGCGGCCGTCGAGGAACATCGAGTCGGCGTTGGCGACGAATTCCTGGCGGGTCATGACGACCTTGCCGCCGGCGTAGACGAGGCTGTCGCCGTCCATGAAGACGTGGTCGGCGACGACGGTCATGGGCGGCATGGGGCGCCCGAGCGAATCCTGCTGGACGAGGGTGATGGTGGGGCGCTGGTCGGCGCTCATCTGGGCCAGGGGGCGGCGGCCGGGGATCGGGCGGAGGTAGGTGGCCGCGGGGCCCACGAGGCGAGAGCCGCTGGGCATCGTGGCGTCCACGTGGCCCGTGGCGACGATGCGCTCGTCGTCCATGTAGTAGTTGAGAAAATCCGAATGGAGCGCGAACCGGGGCTCGCGGTAGAACACGTGACCGACGAGGTAGAACCGCTGCTGGTCGCCGTACTGCTCCATGCTGTCGGCCCTGAGGTCGATCTTCTTCTGCGGGCAGCGAACGACGACGCCCCCGGCGACGAAGGTGTCGTACTTGCCGCTGGGGGTCTTGACCATGAACTGCCGCGTGGAGTCGGTGTTCACGGCGTTGCAGCGCGTGGCGCCCTGGGCCCGGGCGGCGGACGGGACGGCGACGAGGAGGGCCGCGACGGCCCAGCGGCGGGCGGCGCGCATCAGCGGTTGGGGAAGCTGGTGATGACGCCCGACCCGCCGGCCCCGCGCAGGATGCGGATGGTGTTGAGGCTGGGATCGGTCACCAGCCCGATGCCGCGCTGCACCTTGTCGGCCTGGGTGAGCACGAACGACGTGTCGCTCGTGATCACGTTCGTGGCCTGGTTGTACCTGAGCTGCGGGGTCTCGAGCTTCTTGCCGTCGTTGGTGGTGATCACGACGTGCCCCCACCCTTCGAGGACCTCGGTGCGCATGTCGTAGCGCCCGCTGTCGGACTGCATCGTGCCGGTGGGGCGGCCCACCGAATCGCGGAACGCCACGTGCACGTCGCGGAAGTCGAACTGGGTCTGGTCGTGGAACACGAACGCCGTGTCGGCGGTCATCGTGCCCCGCTCGA
The DNA here is from genome assembly GCA_028876525.1 of Gemmatimonadota bacterium. Lineage (GTDB taxonomy): Bacteria > Gemmatimonadota > Gemmatimonadetes > Gemmatimonadales > Gemmatimonadaceae > JAGWRI01. The sequence continues at coordinate 6,362 of JAGWRI010000227.1, forward strand.
CGCCCGCGTTGGTGAGGATCGTGGTGACGTTGAACAGCACCTGTTCGGCGCTGTCGACGAGCGAAGGGACCCGGGTCGTGGGCGGCTCGGCCGCGCGGTCGCAGCCGGCGGCGGCGATCGCGGCCACGGCGGCGGCGAGGGCGAGGAGCGCAGGGCGCCGGGTCACTGGACCCTCGCCCGCATCAGGTCGTGCAGGTGCACGACTCCCACCACGCGGCCGTCGTCGTCCACGACGGGCATGGCCATGATGCCGTGCTGCTCCATGCGGAACACCACGGCGCTGGCCAGCTCGTCGGCCCGCGCGGTCTTGGGGGCGCGCGTGAGCACGCGGTCAACGCTGAGCGACAGGACGTCCTCCTCTCGTTCCATCATCCGGGTGAGATCGCCGGCCGTCATGAGGCCGGCGAGCCGATCGTCGCGGTCCAGCTGGAGGGCGATGCCGCGCTTCTCGGCCAGCAGCACGATGGCGTGCCGCATCGTATCGCCCGATCGCAGGATGGGCAGGTGTTCGCGCAGCATCACGTCGCGCACGCGGGTGAGCAGCCGCCGGCCGAGCGCGCCCCCGGGGTGCAGGCGGGCGAAGTCCTCGCGGCGGAAGCCCTTGGCGTCGAGCAGGGCCACGGCAAGCGCGTCGCCCAGGGCCAGGGCCACCGTGGTGCTGGTGGTGGGGGCGAGGTCGTGGGGACACGCCTCCTCGCGGACCCAGCCGTCGAGCCAGAGGTCCGACAGCCGGGCCAGCGACGACTCGCCCTCGCCGGTGATGGCGATGAGCCTCACGCCCAGCCCCGTCAGGTGCTCCAGCAAGCCGAGCAGCTCGTCGGTCTCGCCGCTCTTGGAGATGAGAATGGCCACGTCGTCGGCGCCGACGATGCCGAGGTCGCCGTGCACACTGTCGGCGGGGTGGAGGAAGACGGCCGGCGTCCCGGTCGAGGTGAGCGTGGCGGCGATCTTGCGGCCGATGAGCCCCGACTTGCCGACCCCCGACACGATGACCCGCCCGCGGGCGCCGGCAACCAGCGCCACGGCGTCGGCGAAATTCGCGCCCAGCCGCGCCTCGGCCGTGGCCAGGGCCTCGGACTCGAGCCGCAGGACGCGGCGTCCCAGGGCGATCACGGCGTCGCGGCTCATCGCGCCGCCGCCTCGCCGGCCGACCGCTCGGCGACGTACGCCTGCCACAGCCCGTCCCACTCGCCGCGCGCCCGGAGCAGCGCCTCGGCGAACTCCCGCACCGCGCCCTGCCCGCCGCCGCGGGAGAGCACCAGCGCGGCCTCGCGCTTGACCTCGTCCACCGCGTTGCCGGTGGCCACGGGCAGCCCCACCGCGCGCATCACGGGAAGATCGGGGAAGTCGTCGCCGACGAACGCCGCGTCGGCGGGCGCGATGCCGTGGCGGTCGAGCATGCTTCCCAGCGCCGGAAGCTTGCGCGCGCCGGCGACCTGGGCCACGTCTTCGATGCGCAGCTCGGCGGCGCGCATCCGCACGCTCTCCGACACGCGGCCGGTGACGACGGCCACGCGGATCCCGGCGCGCCGCAGGAAGTGGATGCCGAGCCCGTCCTGGATGTGGTAGCGCTTGAATTCCAGCGGCCGGCCGTCGGCGTCGCCGAGGTAGACGCCGCCGTCGGTCATCACCCCGTCCACGTCGAGGGCGACGAACCGGATGCGCCGGGCCAGGGCCGCGTCGATCACGCGCGCACCAGCGCCCAGAGGGCAACGGTCCGCTCGACGAGCGCGTCCAGGGCCTCGAGCGGGATCATGTTGGGGCCGTCGCTCGGGGCGTGGTCGGGGTCGGGGTGGGTCTCCATGAACAGCCCCTGGGCTCCGGCGGCCACCGCGGCCATGGCGAGGGGCGGGATGAACTCGCGGGCGCCGCCGCTGGCGCCGCCCTGTCCCCTGCCCGGCTGCTGCACGCTGTGCGTGGCGTCGAAGATGACCGGCGCGCCGCAGGCCTCGCGCATGCGCGTGAAGTCGCGCATGTCCACGACCAGGTCGCCGTAGCCGAAGAAGGTGCCGCGCTCGGTGACGGCGACCTCCGCGGGGCCCGCGGCGCGCACCTTGTCCACGGCGCCGCGCATGCCCTCGGGGTGCATCCATTGCCCCTTCTTGACGTTCACCGGCTTGCCGGTGGCTCCCGCGGCCTCGAGCAGGTCCGTCTGCCGGCAGAGGAAGGCGGGGATCTGCAGCACGTCGGCCACCTGGGCGGCGGGGGCGCACTGTTCGGGGAGATGGACGTCGGTGAGGATGCGGAGCCCGGTGGCGCGGCGCACGCGGTCGAGGGCGGCGAGCCCCTCGTCGAGCCCCGGGCCGCGGTGGGCGCCGGGGTTGGAGCGGTTGGCCTTGTCGAACGACGCCTTGTAGATGATGCCGCCCGGCACGCGCTCGGCGAGCGCGGCGAGGTGGTCGCCGACGCGCAGGTTCAGCTCGTCGCTCTCGACCACGCACGGGCCGGCGATGAGGAACAGCGCGTCGGGGGGAAAGGCGGGCGCCACGTCAGTCCGCCGCCTCGACGAGGGAGCCGGCGCCGGGCCGGGCCGCGCCGCCGCCGTGCTTGGCGCGGTAGGCGGCGGCGATGAACCCGGCGAACAGCGGGTGCGGGCGCATGGGGCGCGACTTGAGCTCGGGGTGGAACTGGCACCCGATGAACCAGGGGTGCGCGGGCAGCTCCATGATCTCGACGAGCTGGCCGTCGGGGCTCAGCCCGGAGAGCCGGAGGCCCTTCTGGACGAACAGCTCGCGGTACGCGTTGGCCACTTCGTAGCGGTGGCGATGCCGCTCGCTGACTTCGGCCACGCCGTACACCTCGCCGGCCCGGGAGCCGCGGGCGAGGCGGCAGGGATAGGCGCCGAGGCGCATCGTGCCGCCCATGTCGGTGACGTGCTGCTGCGACTCCATGAGCGCGATCACGGGGTTGTCGCACGACGGCGCGAATTCCGACGAGTGGCTGTCGCCCAGCGCGCAGACGTTGCGCGCGAACTCGATGATCGCCACCTGCATGCCGAGGCAGATGCCGAAGAACGGGAGCCCGGACTCGCGGGCATGGCGGATGGCCTCGACCATGCCCTCGACGCCGCGCACGCCGAAGCCGCCGGGCACGAGCAGGCCGTCGTAGCCGTGGAGCAGCTCGGCGGCGCGCTCCTGCGAGGTGAAGGCGTCGCTGGACAGCCAGTGGATGTCCACGCCGACGTCGTTGCCGATGCCGCCGTGGATGAGCGCTTCCTGCACGCTCTTGTAGCTGTCCACGAAGTCCGTGTACTTGCCGACGACGGCGATGCGGACGCGTTCGCGCGGAGCGAGCACGCGCTCGACCATCGTGCGCCAGGCGGTGAGGTCGGGCGCCGGGCGGTCGATGCCGAGGCGCTGGACGACCTTCTCGTCGAAGCCCTGGTCGTGGAAGGCGAGCGGGATCTGGTAGATGGTGCGCACGTCGGGGCTCTCGATGACGCACCCGAACTCGACGTTGCAGAACAGGGCGATCTTGCGCTTCAGTTCGTCGCTGATCGGCCGCTCGGTGCGGACGATCAGCATGTCGGGCTGGATTCCGATTTCCATCAGGTCGCGCACCGAGTGCTGCGTGGGCTTGGTCTTGAGCTCGCCGGCGGCGGCGATGTACGGGATGAGCGTGAGGTGCACGAACAGCGCGTTCTCGCGGCCCACGTCGTGGCGGAACTGGCGGATGGCCTCGAGGAAGGGCAGCGACTCGATGTCGCCCACCGTGCCGCCGATCTCGACGATGACGACGTCGTTGTCGGGGGCGATGCGCCGGATGGCGGCCTTGATCTCGTCGGTGATGTGCGGAATCACCTGCACCGTGGAGCCGAGGTATTCGCCGCGGCGCTCCTTGGTGATCACGTTGAGGTAGATGCGCCCGGTCGTGACGTTGTTGGCCTGCGACAGGGCGCGGTCGATGAACCGCTCGTAGTGGCCCAGGTCGAGGTCGGTCTCCGCGCCGTCGTCGGTCACGAACACCTCGCCGTGCTGGAACGGCGACATCGTGCCGGGATCCACGTTGATGTACGGGTCGAACTTCATCATCGTGACGCGCAGGCCGCGCTCGACGAGCAGGCGCCCCAACGACGCGGCCGCGATGCCCTTGCCGAGCGAGGACACGACGCCGCCGGTGACGAAGATGAACTTCGTGGTGTGCTGGCCCGCGGTGGATGGCATCAGTGGGTTCCCGTGTTGTAGGTCGTCCATGCGGCGTTGGCGCGCGCGAGATCGTCTTCGGTGTCGATGCCGGCCAGCCCCGCGTCGGCCACGCACGCCACGCCGATCGCCAGGCCGGCCGCCAGCGGGCGAAGCTGCTCCAGGCGCTCGATGCGTTCGATCGCGTGGGGGGGCAGCGCCACCCAGCGCGCCAGCGCCTCGCGCGCGTACGCATACACGCCCACGTGCCGCCAGATCCGGTCGCGGAGCAGCGGAGCGTCGGCGCGGTCGCGCAAGAAGGGGATGGCCGCTCTCGAAAAATACATGGCCCGCCCGTCGTCGGCGGCCACCACCTTCACCACGTTCGGGTCCACCAATTCGTCCAGCCCCGCCATCACGGCCGCGGTGCCCAAGGGGAATCCGCGCTCGTGCACCATGCCGAGGGCCCCGGCCAGCGCCTCGCGCGACACGAACGGCTCGTCCCCCTGCACATTGAGCACGGCGTCGAACCCGGCGAATTCGCGGCGGACCGCGACCTCGGCCACCCGGTCGGTGCCCGAGGGATGGCCCGAGGCCGTGATCACCACCTCGCCCCCGGCGTCGAGCACGGCCCCGGCCACCTCGTCGCTGTCGGTGGCCACCAGGCAGCGGTCGGCCACGCCGGCGTCGCGGACGCGCTCCAGCACGCGGACGACGAGGGGGAGGCCGGCGAGGAGGCGGAGGGGCTTGCGGGGGAGGCGCGTCGCGCCCAGGCGAGCTGGGATGACGGCGAGCGTCCTCATGGGCGGCCCAAGGCCGCGCAACCGGCCGCAAGATTCACGCCAGCCAATCTACCCGCGGGGCGCCGGAAAGGCAAACGCTGTTCCGGCAAGCGGTTTGGCGACTGGGGGCCGGGCCAGTGTCAGGCCGCCGCCGACAGCTCCAGGAAGTTGCGCAGCATGGCTTTGCCGTGCTCGGTCTTGATGGACTCGGGGTGGAACTGGACCCCGAACACCGGGTGCTGCCGGTGGCGCACGGCCTGGATCTCGTCGGGCGCGTCGGCCGAACGGGCCACGACCTCCAGGGAGGCCGGGAGCGAGGCCGGCTCGATGACCAGGGAGTGGTAGCGCATGACCTCGATCGGCGAGGGAAGTCCGGCGAACACGCCCGTCCCCTGATGCGCCACGTGCGAGGTCTTGCCGTGCATGACGTGGCCGGCGCGCACCACGCGCCCGCCGTAGGCCTCGCCAATGGCCTGGTGCCCCAGGCAGACGCCGAGCACGGGGATGGTCGGCCCCCACCGCCGCACGGTCTCGACCGTGATCCCCGCCTGCGCCGGGGTGCACGGGCCGGGGGAGAGGATGATGGCCCGCGGGGCGAGCGTGCCGATCGCGTCCACGGTGATGGCGTCGTTGCGCTCGACGTGCAGCTCGGCGCCCAGCTCCCCGAGGAACTGGACCAGGTTGTAGGTGAACGAGTCGTAGTTGTCGATGACGAGAATCATGGCGGCGAGGCGGACGCGGCGGCGGTCAGGACCTGGGATGATACTGCCGGTGCACGCTCCGGAGGTACTCCCGGTCGACGTGCGTGTAGATCTGGGTGGTGGAGATGTCGGCGTGGCCGAGCATTTCCTGGACGGCGCGGAGGTCGGCGCCCCCCTCCAGGAGGTGGGTGGCGAAGGAGTGGCGGAGGGTGTGCGGGGTGACGCGGGTCGCGATGCCGGCGCGCTCCACGTACTTGCGCAGGATCTTCCAGGCGCCCATGCGCGACAGCGGCTCGCCGCGGGCGTTGAGAAAGAGGACCCCCTTGCCCTGCCCGCGCTCGAGCCTGGGGCGCAGCTCGCGCAGGTAGATGGCCAGCGCGGCGGTGGCGTTGCGCCCGATGGGGACGAGGCGCTCCTTGTTCCCCTTGCCCATCACCCGCACCACCCCCTGGTCGAGGAGCAGGTCGCGGGCCCCGATCGAGATCCACTCCGAGACGCGGAGTCCGGCGCCGTAGGCCAGCTCGAGCATCGCCCGGTCGCGGAAGTAGAGGGGGTCGTCCATGGTCGGGGCGGCGAGGAGCCGGCCCACGTCGTCCACCGACAGCACGTCGGGCAGGGTGCGCCACTTTTTGGGCGTCTCCAGCCGCTCGCTGGGGTCCTGGAGCAGCACGCCGTCGCCGAGCAGGAATCGGAAGTAGGTGCGGATGCCCGACACCCCCCGGCGGATGGACGCCGGGGCGAGTCCGAGGTCCTTGAGGTGGTATATGAATTCCCGCAACAGGCGGGCGGTGACGTCGGCGGGGGCGCGGGCGCCCCGGGCCGCGGCGAAGTCGACCAGGCGCTCGACGTCGCGCGCGTACGCCTCCCGCGTGCGCGGCGAGGCCCCCTGCTCCAGCGCCAGGTAGTCGGCGAAGCGCTCGAGGAGGAAGGCGCGAACGCGGGCGTCGTCCATCAGCGCCGGCGCCGCCGCGCGAGCCAGACGGCGAACAGCACGCCGGCGACGACGGCGGCCGCGCCCGACACGATGGCCCCGTTGCGGGAGAGCACGCTCACCACGTGGGGCCAGTTGGAGCCGAGCCGGAACCCCACGTAGCTCACCGTGCCGTACCAGAGGACCGAGGCCGAGCCCATGAGCAGGAGGGCGGTGAGGGCCGGCACGCGGAGCGCGCCGGCGAAGGGGGGCACCAGCGCGCGCACCCCGGGAATGAACCGTCCGAGGAAGATGGCGGCCAGCCCGAACCGTCCGTAGTACGACTCGAGGCGGGCCTCGACCTCGGGGGCCCGCTCGCCCAACAGGCGCCGCTCGAGGGGCGCCGCGCCGTAGCGCCGTCCCAGCGCGTACGTGATCATCGCGGTGCCCACGTTGCCCACGAGCACGGCCCCGAGCGTGACGAGCGCCGATCCGTGCCCGCGGGCGGCGAGGAAGCTGCCGAAGGCGATGACCGAGTCGGCGGGGACCGGCGGGAAGAAGTTCTCGGCCCCGGCAATCGCGGCGCAGAACAGGTACAGCCAGCCGAGCGGGAGGGCGAGCACCCAGTCGAGGAGCGGACTCACCGCCATCCCGTCACTCCGCGCGCACGAGGGTGGCCGTGGCGAGGCAGGCGAGCCCCTCGCCGCGTCCGATCCACCCCATTCCCTCGTTGGACTTGCCCTTGAGGCTGACGTCCTCGGGGCGGACCTCGAGCGCTTCGGCCAGGCAGGCGCGCATGGCGTCGCGGTGCGGCTGGAGACGCGGATACTCGGTGACGACCACGACGTCGATCTGCTGGACACGCCATCCCGCGGCGTGGACGCGCGCGACCGCGACGCGCAGCATGCCGATCGAGTCGCGGTTCTCGTTGGCGGGGTCGGTGTCGGGAAACAGGCGGCCGATGTCGCCGAGGGCGGCGGCGCCCAGGATGGCGTCGGTCACGGCGTGCGCCACGGCGTCGCCATCGGAGTGTCCGGCCAGGCGAACGTCGCTCTCGATCGTGACGCCGCCCAGGACGAGCGGTCCCGGGGGCGCGAAGCGGTGCGAGTCGTAGCCGATGCCGGTGCGGATCATGCGAGGGGGCGAAGGGCCGCCGGCCCGGCGCGGCTAGGCCGCGGCGCCGGCCGGCTGCGGAAGGATCGAGTAGTCCTGTCGGCGGCGCATCGGCGTGAACCCGGCGTCGCGGATCAGGCGTTCCATCTCGTCGGCCGTGGTGCGGAAGGTCGTGTTGGCCGCCGAGACGACGTTCTCCTCGATCATGAGCGAACCGAAATCGTTGCACCCGAAGCGCAGGGCGAGCTGGCCGATCTTCATGCCCATCGTGACCCAGCTCGCTTGCAGGTTGGGGACGTTGTCGAGCACGATGCGCGAGATGGCGACGGTGCGGAGGTAGTCCACGGCGTCGGTCTTGGGCATGTGGGACAGCTGGGGCGTGTTCTCGGGCTGGAGGGGCCAGCAGATGAAGGCGGTGAAGCCGTTGGTGCGGGCCTGCACCTCGCGCACGCGCTCGAGGTGCTCGATGCGCTCGGCCAGCGTCTCGCCGATGCCGTACATCATCGTGACCGAGGTCTTCATGCCTTCCTGGTGGGCCAACTCCATGATCTCGAGCCAGCGGTCGGCGCCGGCCTTCTTCTTCGCGACCTGGTCGCGGACGCGCTGCACCAGGATCTCGCCGCCGCCGCCAGGAATCGAGTCGAGTCCGGCCTTCATCAGCTCGCGGATCACCTCGCGGGCGTCGAGCCGGAAGAGCTTGGCAAAGAAGTCCACCTCGCTGGGGCTGAATCCGTGGATGTGGATGGGGTGGTACTTCTTGATGTACCGCAGGAGGTCGAGGTACCACTCGAACGGGATGTACGGGTTGTGGCCGCCCTGCATCAGGATCTGGATGGCGCCCATCGCCTTGGCCTCGTCGATCTTGGCCCCGATCTGCTCGTACGACAGCGTCCATCCCTCGGCGTGCTTCGGGCGGCGGTAGAAGGCGCAGAAGCCGCAGTCGGCCACGCAGACGTTGGTGTAGTTGATGTTGCGGTCGATGATGAAGGTGACCACCCCGTCGGGGTGCTTCTCGTGCCGCACGCGGTCGGCCTCCGCTCCCAGCTCGAGGAGCGGCGCGTTGGTGTAGAAGTCCAGGAGGTCGCGCATGCGGGGATGCCTACGCCGCCGGGAGGAAGCGCAGCGAGCCGTCGGGCACCCGGCCCGCCGCGACCAGCCGGCGGAAGAATTCGGTGAGGCCGGCCAGGTGGCTGTACGACAGCCGGTAGTCGAGGCCGGAGAGGTATTCGAGGCAGACGGGCTTCGCGACGCCGGTGGCGAGCGAAGCCTGGGCGGCAAGGGCGTCGAGGTGCTGCAGCCCCCAGTCGCGCGACGTGATGAGCCGGCCGTGCACGGCCAGCGCCTGCCGGACGTCGGCCGTGCGCTGGGCGACCCAGACCGCGAACACGAACGGGAGGCCGGTCCACCGCTTCCACTCGGCGCCGAGGTCGTAGGCGTGCACGTACCCGGTGCGGGGCGCGAGGGCGCCGGCGTCACCGCCGGCGACGGTGGTGTTGAGGAGCAGCGCGGCGTCGCCGATCACGAGCCGCGCCTCGTGCGGCTCGCGGCCGAACGCCTGGACGTCGGCGATCTCGGCGTCGGCGGGCACGAACTGCGGCCTGGCGCGCCAGACGTGCTCGAACAGCAACTCGAGCAGGGCGACGCTGGTCATCGAGCTCTTGCTCACGAGCACGCGCTCGCCGGCGAGCTCCTGGGCCGGGCGCCTGGAGAACATCATCACGCTGCGCACCGGGCCGTCGCTGGTGATGCCGAGGTCGGGGAGCAGGACGTAGCGGGAGGCGTCGGCGGCATACTCGACGGCCGAGATCACGCTGACGTCGAGGGTGCCGTCGCGCATGCGGCGGTTGAGCGCGGTGGGCACGCCGTCCACGAGCTCGCCGTCGAGGGGCACGATGCCGCGATCGATCGCCCCGTACACCGGGTAGCAGTTGATGTAGGGGATGCGGCCGACGCGCATCACGCCGCCTGGGGCCCGGCCGCGGCCGTGGCGCCGTCGGCGTCGAAGGTGCGGACGACGTGGTACAGGGAGTCGCGCTCGACGGGCTGCTTCCCCGCCCCGCGGATGAGCCGGAGGAGGCCGTCGAGCGCCATGGCCTGCGCGGTGTGCGCCCCCGCCTCGTGGTAGACCTTCTCGCGCACCATCGTGCCCTCCATGTCGTCCACGCCGAAGTGCAGCGCCGTCTGCGACAGGAAGGGGGTGACCATCACCCAGTGCGTCTTCACGTGCGGGATGTTGTCCAGGTAGAGCCGCCCGACGGCGAGGTTGCGCAGGTCGTCGAACGCCGAGGTCGCGGTGCCGGTGCGGTGCAGCGTCTCGCCCAGCTCGTTGTTGTCGGGATGGTAGGCCAGCGGGATGTAGGCCAGGAATCCGCCCGTCTCGCTCTGCAGGTCGCGCAGCATGGAGAGGTGGTGGATCCGGTCCTCGATGGTCTCGACGTGGCCGTAGAGCATGGTGCAGTTGGTGCGGATGCCCAGCTCGTGGGCCTGGCGGTGGACGGCGATCCACTCGTCGCCGGCCAGCTTCTTGTCGGCGATCGTGGCGCGCACGCCGGGGCTGAACACCTCGGCGCCGCCGCCGGGCATCGTGTCGAGCCCCGCCTCGCGCAGCGCGACGAGCGTGTCGCGGATGGAGAGCCTGGCCAGCCGCGCGAGGTGCGCGATCTCGACCGCGGTGAGGGCCTTGATGTGGACGTGCGGGTGGCGCCGCTTGAGCGCCCGGAACATCTCGGTGTAGTAGTCCAGCCCCGCCTGCATATCGAGCCCGCCCACGATGTGGAACTCGCGGGTGAGGGTGCTGTTCGCCTCGTCGGACTCGGCGAGCACCTGGTCGAGCGTGTAGCGGTAGGCGCCATCCTCCTTGGGGAGCCGCGCGTACGAGCAGAACACGCACGTCTTGCGGAGGATGCAGATGTTCGTGGGGTTGATGTGCTGATTGGCCGCGAACGTCACGCGGTGGCCGTGCAGGGCGCGGTTGCGCGCGTCGGCCAGCGTGCCGAGCCCCAGCAGGTCGGGGGTGCGGAACAGCGTGACGCCGTCGCCGGCGGTGAGCCGCTCGCCGCGCTCGATCTTGTCGGCGATCGGCGCGAGCGCGGGGTCGCTCAGGCGGCGGCGGTCGACGACGGGGGACGGAACGGCGGGCACGGCGTCATGCCTCCCACTTGCGGACGGCGAGCGTGACGTTGTGGCCGCCGAATCCGAAGTTGTTGCTCAGCGCCGCGGTCATCTCGCGCTTCACCGCCGTGTTGGGGGTGATGTTGAGCGTGATGGCCGGATCGGGCGTTGCGTAGTTGATGGTCGGGGGCGCCACCCCGTCGCGGACGGCCAGCGTGGTGATGATGAACTCCACGGCGCCGGCGGCGCCGAGCATGTGCCCGGTGGCCGACTTGGTGGAGCTGACGTTGATGTTGGCGGCGTCGGCGCCGAACACCTTTTCGATGGCCGAGGTCTCGGCCACGTCGCCGGCCGGCGTCGAGGTGCCGTGGGCGTTGATGTACTGGATGTCGGCGGTGGTGAGGCCGGCGTCGGCCAGGGCGCGGCGCATGGCGCGCTGGGCGCCCTCGCCTTCGGGGGCGGGCGCCGTGAGGTGGTGGGCGTCGGCGGTGGCGCCGTAGCCCACGATCTCGCCGTAGATCCGCGCCCCGCGGGCCCGCGCGTGCTCCAGGTCCTCGAGCACCACGATGCCGCAGCCCTCGCCCATCACGAAGCCGTCGCGGGTGAGGTCGAACGGGCGCGAGGCGGTGGCCGGCGAATCGTTGCGCTCGGAAAGCGCCTTCATGTTGGCGAATCCGCCGATGGCCATGGCCGTCACGGTGGCCTCGGTGCCGCCGGAGATCATCACGTCGGCGTCGCCGTACTGGATGGTGCGGAAGGCCTCGCCGATGGCGTGGGCCCCCGTGGAGCAGGCGCTGACCGTGGCGTAGTTGGGGCCGCGCGCGTGGAAGCGCATGGAGACGAGCCCGGCGGCGATGTCGGCGATGAACATCGGGATGAAGAACGGGCTGATCTTGCTGGCCCCGCGCTCGCGGTAGATGTCGTGCTGCTCCTCGAAGCTCTTGAGGCCGCCGATCCCGCTGCCAAGGATCACCCCGGTGCGCTCCGACAGCTCGCCGGTGAGCTCGCCCAGGCCGGCGTCGGCCATCGCCTGCGTGGCGCCGGCGATGGCGTACTGCGAGTACATGTCGGCGCGCTTGGCCTCCTTGCGATCCATGTAGGCCAGCGGGTCGAACCCCTTCACCTCGCACGCGAACCGCACGGCGAAGGTGGAGGCATCGAACTTCGTGATCGGGGCCGCCCCGGACTGTCC
>JAGWRI010000022.1 GCA_028876525.1 Gemmatimonadota bacterium
GCGCATGCGCCGAGCGAGATTGATCTGCGTGGAATGCGCGCCGACGAAGCGGAGGGCGTGGTGATGCAGGCGATCGACTCGGCGGTCCGGGCCGACCTCCGGACGCTGCGCATCATCCACGGGAAAGGCACCGGGGCGCTGCGCGAGCGCGTGGGCGAGATGCTCAAGAAGGACGCGCGCGTGAAGGCCTTCCGGCTGGGCGCCTGGAACGAGGGCGGCGCCGGCGTGACCGTGGCGGACCTGGCGTGATCCCCGACGACGTGGTCGAGCGCGTGGCCGAGGCGGCCGACATCGTGCAGATCATCGGCGAGCACGTGAAGCTCAAGCGCGTGGGCCGCACCTGGCGCGGACCCTGTCCCTTCCACCAGGGCACGCACCCCAACTTCTCGGTCACGCCCGGCGGCGGCTACCGCTGCTGGTCGTGCGGCGAGAAGGGGAGCGTGTTCACCTTCGTGCAGAAGCGGCTGGGCCTCGATTTCGTGGACGCCGTGAAGTACGTGGGGCAGAAGTCGGGCGTCGAGGTCCGCGAGGTCTCGCGCCAGCGCGAGGGCCCCGACCCGCGCGAGCCGTTCTGGGAAGTGAATGCCGCCGCCGCCGACTACTTCCAGCGCATGCTCTGGGAGGGCGAGGCGGGGCAGGCGGCGCGCGACTACCTCGCTCAGCGCGAGGTGCACCGCGAGCAGGCCGACCGCTTCCAGCTCGGCTTCGCCCCGCGCGAGATCGGGCTCATGCGCGCGCACCTGCAGACGCTGGGCTTCGACGACGAGCGGCAGCTGCAGGCGGGGCTGCTCGCGAAGCGCGACGACACCGAGGAGCCGCGCCCCCGGTTCCGGAACCGGCTGATGTTCCCGATTCTCGACGCCCAGGGACGCGTGATCGCGTTCGGCGGGCGCATCCTGGGGCAGGGCGAGCCCAAGTACCTCAATTCGCCCGAGTCGCCCACGTTCGTCAAGGGTCGCACGCTGTACGGGCTGTCGTGGGCCAAGAACGCCATCCGCCGCTCCGACCGGGTGATTCTCGTCGAAGGGTACTTCGACTGCGTGCGCCTCATGATGGCCGGCGTGGACGAGGTCGTCGCGCCGCTGGGTACGGCGCTGGCCGAGCCGCAGGCCGAGCTGCTGCGCCGGTACACGCGCAACGTGTTCCTGCTGTACGACAGCGACACGGCGGGGCTCAAGGCCACCTTCCGGGCCGGCGACGAGCTGCTCCGCCTCGGCATGGCGGTGCAGGTCGTGACCCTGCCCGAGGGGGAGGACCCCGACAGCTTCGTCCGCGCGCACGGGCGCGAGGGCCTCGAGTCGCACCTCGCGCAGGCGATCGACGTGTTCGAGCGCAAGATCCAGCTGCTCGAGCGCGGGGGCTGGTTCTCCGACCTCCGCCGCAAGCGGCAGGCGCTGGACCGGCTGCTTCCCACGCTGCGCGCCGTGAGCGACCCGCTCACGCGGGACCTGTACGTGGCGCGCACCGCCGAGGCGGCGGGGGTGGGCCGCGAGCTGCTGGAGCGGGAGATCGGCCACGGGCCCGAGCCGGTGCGGGGCGGGAGCGCGGGCCCCCCGCCGCCGCCCCCGGAGTACTTCGAGGAGGAGCCGCCGGCGCCGCCCGCGCCCCGGGCCGCCGGTCGTGACCGGCGGCGGGCCCCGGGGGTTAGGACTGAGTGGGAGCTCGTGCGTGTGATGTTGCACCAGCCGACGTATCTTGAGATGGTGGCGGAACGTGTCGGGCCGGACGATTTCCGGGATCCGGCGCTGCGCGCGATCTACGGCCGGATCGCGGCGGCCGGGCCGGATCGCACGGTACAGGAGCTGGCGTCGGGTCTCGACGACGAGGCCGGCGGCGTGCTGGAGCTGCTCCTCGAAGAGGACGGTGGACTGGAGAGCGCCGACCAGTTGGTTCAGGAGTACCTGAAGCGGCTGCAGCTGGAGCGGTTGCAGCGCCAGCGCGCCGAGATCGACGAGCATCTGCGAATTGCCGGCGAGGCCGAGAAGTCGGAATTGCTCGCGCGGAAGCAAGCGCTAACGGAGGAGTCGCGTCTACTGGGCGGTCGCGACTGGGCAGGGTTCCGAAGAACACGCCCGTGATGGGGAGCGGCTAGTGCATCAGGAAGTCGAGGTCTTGTTGGAAGTGCAGCGCGACGACGCGGCGATCTTCGAGCTCGAAGACAAGCTGGCCGCGCTGGCACCGCGCATGGCGGCCCTCGAGGCCGACACCAAGCGCGCCGAGCGGGCGCTGGACGAGGCGCGGGCCAGCCTGGCCGCCGAGGAGAAGCGGCAGCGCGACGCGCAGTTCCGGATCGACCAGCACCGGGAACTGCTCAGGCGGAACGAGGAGGTGATGAACGTCATCACCTCGCCCCGCGAGGCCGCCGCGGCCATGGCCCAGACCGACCAGGCCAAGCGCATGCTGGCCGACGACGAGCGGGACATGGCGTCCATCCACTCCCGCGTCGAGGACCTGCGCAAGTACGTCGCCGAGCGCGCCGCCGTGGTCGACAGCACCCGGGCCGCCCAGGGCGATGCCCGCGCGACGCTGGAAGCCGACCGCGCCGGGATCCAGGGACAGCTCGATGCCGCGATGGCCGACCGGAACAAGAAGGCGGTCCGGGTTTCGCGCTCGCTGCTCGCCCGCTACGACCGCATCCAGCGGCGCCAGCGCTCGGTGGCCCTGTTCGCCCTTCGCGGCCAGTCGTGCAGCCACTGCGACACGCTGATCCCGATGCAGCGCCGGAACGTGATGGTGGGCAGCGGCACGCCCGAGGTCTGCGAGGGGTGCGGCGTGCTGCTGTACGCGGTGGAATGATGGTTGTTGGGGGGGAGGGGCCCCGATAGCTTTGGGGCGTGACCGCCCCCGGAACCCGGCTCCGCGCGCCCACCCGCTGGGTCCTGGCGCCCGAGCCCGACCCGCCCGCCGTCGAGCGCCTGCGCGATGCGCTCCACGTGAGCGAGCCGGTATGCCGGCTCCTGCTCACGCGCGGCTACGCCGAGCCTGAACAGGCCAAGCGCTTCCTGCGCCCGCGCCTCGACCAGCTCCACGATCCCGCGACCCTGCTCGACATGGATCGCGCCGTCGCGCGCCTCGCCCACGCCATCCGCCAGGGCGAGACCGTGCTCGTCCACGGCGACTACGACGTGGACGGCATGTGCTCCACCACGCTCATGGTGAAGACGCTGCGCGCGCTGGGCGGCACCGCGGTGCCGTTCGTGCCGCAGCGCCTGCGCGACGGGTACGACCTGTCCGACGCCGGCGTGCGCGCGGCAATCGCCGCGAAGGCTGGCGTGGTGCTCACCTGCGACTGCGGCACGAGCGCCCTCGAACCGGTGCGCGCGCTCAACGCCGCCGGCATCGACGTGATCATCACCGACCACCACCTTCCCGGCGGGCCGCTGCCCGACGCCCTCGCGGTGCTCAATCCCAGGCGCCCCGGATGCCCGTCCCCCGACAAGGACCTGGCCGCCGTCGGGGTGGCGTTCAAGCTCGCGCTGGCCCTGAGGCGCGCCTTCGGCGAGAGCGAGCAGCCGGCGTACGAGATGCTCGACCTCGTGGCCCTCGCCACGGTGGCCGACATCGCCCCGTTGCGCGGCGAGAATCGCGTCATGGTGCGCTATGGCCTCCGGCTGCTGTCCGAGACCCGGAACGTCGGCCTCAGGGCGCTGATCCGCGCCGCCGGACTGGACCGCAAGCCGCTCACCGCCGGACGCGTGGGGTACATCCTGGCCCCGCGCCTCAACGCCGTGGGGCGGCTCGATCACGCGATCCGCGGCGTCGAGCTGCTCATGACCGACGACGAGGGGGAGGCCAACCGGCTGGCCCGGGAGTTCGAGGAGCTGAACGTGCGGCGCCAGGACATCGACCGGCGCACGCTCGACGACGCCCGTCGCAAGGCCGAGGCGCTGGACCTGGACCGCACGTTCGGCATCGTCCTCGCCGGCGACGGCTGGCACCCCGGCGTGATCGGCATCGTCGCCTCGCGCGTGGTCGAGGAGTTCGGTCGCCCCACGGTGCTCGTCGCCCTCGAGGGCGAAACGGGGAAGGGATCCGGCCGCTCGATTTCGGCGTTCGACCTCCACGGCGGGCTCGCCCGTTGCAGCGACCTGCTGATGCGCTTCGGCGGGCACCGCTCGGCTGCCGGCGTGACCGTGGCCCGCGACCGGGTCGAGGCCTTCGCCGAGCGATTCAACGCCGTGGCCGCCGAGGCCCTGACCCCGGACGACCTCGTGCCCGAGCTGCGCGTGGACCTCGAGCTGCCGTTCGACGCCGCCACCGACGATCTCGAAACGGTGCTGCGCCACCTCGAACCCTGCGGGATGGGGAACCCGTCTCCCGTGCTGGCATCGCGCGGCGTGAGGCTCGGCGCGCCGCCGCGCGCCGTCGGGAAGGATGGCCTGCGCCTCGTGCTGCAGGCGGGCGGGCACACGCTCACCGCCATCGGCTGGGGAATGGCCGGGCGGCGCGGGGAGCTCGACCTCGGGCGGCCCCTGGACGTGGCGTTCCGCCTCGAGCGCGACGAATGGAACGGCGAGTCGCGCCTGCAGGCGCGGCTCGCCGATTTCCGGGGCTGACCATGCGCATCGTGGCCGGCAAATGGCGTGGGCGCCGCATCGAACCGCCGGCCGACGAGCGGGTGCGTCCCACGGCGGACCGCGTGCGCGAGGCGTGGATGAGCATCGTCTCGCCCTGGCTGCCCGAGGCGCGCGTGGTGGATCTGTTCTCCGGATCGGGCGCGCTGGGGCTCGAGGCCCTGTCGCGCGGGGCGGCCGAGGCGCACTTCGTCGAGGTCTCGCCGGCGGGGGTGCGCTGCATTCGCCAGAACGCCGCCGCGCTCGGCGCCGGCGACGAGGCGGTGATCCACCGCGGCGACGCGCTGCGGTTCATCGAGGGCCTCGCGCCGCACGCCTTCGACGTCGCGTTCGCCGACCCCCCGTACGGGCACGGCCTGGCCACCCGCGTGGCCGAGGCGTGGCTCGCCGTGCCGTTCGCCGACGTGCTGGGCGTGGAGCACCGGAAGAACGAGCACCTCCCCGGCGAGGGCTCCCGGCGCGTATACGGCGACACCGTGGTCACGATCTACCGGGCCGATTGACGGTGGGCGGCGGGCGGCCGCGGTGCTATCATTGGGCAAGGCGACGGGCGCCCGGGCGGCCGCCGCCGCGGGCCGCCACGACCTCCACGCCTCGATCGCCATGACGCGCATCGCCATCTACGCCGGCAGCTTCGATCCGATCACGCGGGGCCACGAGGACCTGATGCTGCGCAGCCTCGGCTTCGTGGACCGCCTCATCGTGGGCGTGACCACCAACGTCGCCAAGCAGCCGCTGTTCTCGGTGGACGAGCGCGTGGCCCTGATCCGCGAGGCCGTGGACAACGAATCCCGCATCGACGTGCGGGAGTTCAGCGGCCTGCTGGTGGACTTCGCGCGCCAGGTCGGCGCCACGCTGGTCATCCGCGGGCTGCGCGCGGTGAGCGACTTCGAGTACGAGTACCAGATGGCGCTCATGAACCGCCACCTCTCGCCCAACCTCGAGACCGTGTTCATGGTGCCGTCGCTCGACACGACGTACATCAGCGCCAGCCTGGTGCGCGAGATCGCCAAGTTCCGCGGCGACCTGAGCGGGCTGGTGCACCCGTCGGTGGCCGACGCCCTGCGCCGGAAGATCGCGGGGGCATGAGCTTCCTGGCCGACGTCCGCACGCGGGCCGCGGCGCTGGGCAAGCGGATCGTCTTTCCGGAGTCGGCCGACCCGCGCACCCTCGACGCCGTGCGCGCCCTCAGGGCGCAGGCGGTCGTGGCGCCCGCGCTGGTGCTCGATCCGGCGGTCCCGGGCTCGCACGCCGCGGCCCGCGCCGTGGGGGTCGAGACCGCCGACCCGGCCACCGACCCGCGCGCCGACCAGATTGCGCACCTGCTGTTCGCCGCCCGTCACGCGAAGGGGCTGAGCGAGGCCGAGGCGGGGCGGCTGGCCCGCACGCCGCTCTACTTCGCCGATGGGCTGGTGCGGATGGGGCAGGCGGACGGGTGCGTGGCGGGCGCCTGCCACACCACGGCCGACGTGCTGCGCGCCTCGCTGGCGCTGGTCGGGCCGGCCGCCGGCGTGCACAGCGTGTCGAGCGCGTTCTACATGGTCGTGCCCCCGTTCCGCGGCACCGCGAGCGACGAGGTGCTGACGTTCACCGACTGCGCGGTGATCCCGTATCCGACCGCCGACCAGCTGGCGGACATCGCGATCGCCGCGGCGCGCGACCGGCGGCGCATCGTGGGCGACGATCCGGTGGTGGCCTTTCTGTCGTTCAGCACGCGGGCCAGCGCCGAGGGGGCCAGCGTGGACCTGGTGCGGACCGCGCTGCAGCTGGCCCGCGCCCGGGCGCCGGACGTCCCGATGGACGGCGAGGCGCAGGCCGACGCGGCGCTGATCGCGTCGGTGGCCGGCCGCAAGATGCCCGACAGCCCGGTGGGCGGCCGCGCGAACGTCCTGGTCTTCCCGTCGCTCGACGCCGGCAACATCGCGTACAAGCTGGTCCAGCGGCTGGCCGGAGCCCACGCCGTGGGGCCCATCGTCCAGGGGCTGCGGCGCCCGTGCAGCGACCTTTCGCGCGGAGCGACCAGCGAGGACATATTTCACGTGGCGGCGGTGACCGCCCTGCAGGCACACGATGGCGCGGCCGCGGCCGCGCCGGTCCTCGAGGAGAGAATGGCATGAGCTTCACGATCACGAAGCAGGGCGACGTGTCCATCGTCGAGATCGACGGCCAGCTCATCGTGGGCAACCGGCAGGAGCTCAAGCAGAAGATGCTCGAGGCTCTCGAAGCCGGCGCCCGCAAGCTGCTGGTGGACTTCACGAAGACGGGGTACATCGACAGCTCCGGGCTGGGCGTCCTCGTGTCGCTGTCGAAGAAGATCCGGGAGCAGGGCGGGGAGCTTCGCCTGGCCGCGCTCAACGAGGATCTGCGCACGCTGTTCGAGCTCACCAAGCTCGACACGCTGTTCCAGATCGCCGACACCCGCGAGCAGGCGCTCGCCAGCTTCTGACGGCGGCCGGCCGGATCGGCGCCGCAGCCCCGGTGACGCGATGACGAGCCCGCAGGAGCTTCCGCCGCAAGGGCGCACCCTGGAGTTCGAGATTCCGAGCGACGTGCGGTTCATCGAGCGCATCGTGGACGCGGTGCGCGCGGAGTGCCGCAGCCACCGCTTCGACGAACGCCACCTGGCGCTCAACGTCCCGGTGGCGCTCACCGAAGCGCTCTCCAACGCCATCCTGCGCGGCAACGAGCGCGACCGCGCCAAACTGGTGCGGGTGCGCGCCGTCGTGGACGAGATCCGCCTCGTGATCGAGGTCGCCGACGAGGGCAGCGGCTTCGACCTCGAGACCAGCCTGCGCGACCCGACCACCCCCGAACGCCTGATGGCCGAAGACGGCCGCGGGTTGTTCCTCATGCTCCGCCTGATGGACCGCGTGGAACGGGTCCCGGTGCCCGGCGGCAGCCTCGTGCGGATGGTCCTCCACCGCGCCTCATGAGCGAACTCACCTCGGTCCTCGCCGCGTTCAAGGAAGCCACGCGCTGCGAAGCGTCGGTGTGGGTCGAGCCGCGCGCCGGCGGACCGCCCCAGTGCGAGGCGGCGACGTACCGGGGCCCGCCGGTCGAGCGATGGCCGGGGCCGGCGGAGGGTGCCCAGCGCATCACCACTCCCGGCGGCCCCGCCCTGATCGCCGCCGTGCCGGGCCCCCGCCACGCCTGGCTCCTGGTCGGACCGTCGCCCTCCAGCCGCGCCGCCCTCGAGACGCACCTCCGGTTCCTCCTGCCCGTCGTCTCCCACTTCCTGCAAGCCTCCCTCGAAGTCGAACACGCCGCCACCGAACTCGCCGAGCGCTACGAGGAGATCAACCTCCTCTACACGATCGGCGAGATCCTGGGCCGCACCGTGACCCTGGAGGAGGCCGCGCACACCATCCTCACCGAGGTGAGCGAGACCGTGGGCGCCCGGCGCGCCGCGCTGCTCGTCCACGACACCGCCACCGGCCAGCTCCGGGCCGTCGCCGCGCTCGGGGCGCGCCCCGCCGCGCTCCCCCCCATCCGCACCGACGACCCGTGCAGCGTCACGGCGCGCGTGTTCCGCACCATGCACCCCGAAATCGTCGAGGCCGGCCAGTCGTTCTGCCCCGAGGAGGCGGAGCATCGCGAGGGCGCCATGCTCTCCGTGCCCATCCTCTGGACCGCCACCCAGGGCGCCGAGCCCCTGGGCGTGGTCAATCTCTCGGGGCGGCGGAACGGCGCGCCGTTCACCGCCGGCGACCAGAAGCTCGTCGCCGCCGTGGCCTCGCAGATCGGCACCGCGATCCAGAACGCGCGCCTCGTGCGCACCTCGCTTGCCCAGCAGCGGCTGGAGCACGAGATGCAGATGGCGCACGACCTGCAGATGAAGCTGCTGCCGGCCGGCGCCGAGCTCGCCCCCGACGCCGACGCGGCCGCGCGCCTCATCCCGGCCGAGAGCGTGGGCGGCGATTTCTACAATTTCTTCCGCCTCGGCCGCGGCCGCGTGGGCGTGCTGCTCGGCGACGTGTCGGGGCATGGCTACCAGGCCGCGCTGGTCATGGCGCTGGTGATGAGCGCGTCGGCCATCCACGCCAAGACGACCTCCGATCCGGGCGAGACCCTCGGCGCGCTCCTGAACACGCTCCGCGAGGAGCTCACGGCGACGGAGATGTTCCTGTCCGCCTTCTACGCCGTCATCGACCGGAGCGCCGGCGTCGTGCGGTACGCCAACGCCGGCCACCCGTCGGCGTTCGTGGTCCACGCCGACGGGACGAGCGAGCGCCTGCCCGCGCTCGACCTCCCGCTCGGACTGGGCGCCGAGGCGCCGAGCACCGCCAAGCACCGGTGGAACGCCGCCGGCGACCTGCTGGTGCTGTTCACCGACGGCGTCAGCGACGCGCGCAATCGCGACGGCGAGCGGTTCGGCGAGAAGCGGGTGCTCGAGGTCGTCGGGCGCCACCGCGCCGACGCGGCGGCCGCCATCGTGCAGCGCGTGTTCGACGCCGTGCAGCGGTTCCTGGGCGGCGCCCGCTTCCGCGACGACCTCACCGTCGTCGTCGTCCGGAGCTGAGCGCGCCGGTGCCCGGACGTCCGCCGCGCCGCGGCCGTGGCGGCTTCCCCCCCGTCCGGAAGAGCCTGGGCCAGCACTTCCTTCACGACGCGCGCGCCCTCGGCCGGATTGTCGAGGCACTGGGTCTCAGCGGCGCCGAGACGGTGATCGAGGTCGGGCCGGGACGCGGGGCGCTCACCGACCGGCTCGTGCCGCTCGCCCGGCGGCTCATCCTCATCGAGGTCGACCGCGCGCTGGCCGACATCCTGCGCCAGCGGTACGCGTCCGCGCCCAACGTGGAAGTGGTGGAAGCCGATGTGCTCGCCACCGATCTCGGGGCGCTCGCCAACGGGCCGTACGTGCTGGTGGGGAACGTGCCCTACTACATCACGACCCCCATCCTGTTTCACGCCCTGAAGCGCCCGCGCCCCGACCGCGCCGTCTACCTGGTGCAGCGCGAGGTGGCCGACCGCCTCGTCTCCGCGCCCGGCTCGCGCGACTACGGCGCGCTGTCGGTGAACGTGCAGGCGGTGGCGGTGCCCGAACTGATCGCGGCGGTGCCGGCGCGCGCCTTCCGCCCGCCCCCCAAGGTCGAGAGCGCGATCGTGCGCCTCG
Source organism: Gemmatimonadota bacterium (assembly GCA_028876525.1). Taxonomy (GTDB): domain Bacteria; phylum Gemmatimonadota; class Gemmatimonadetes; order Gemmatimonadales; family Gemmatimonadaceae; genus JAGWRI01. Next base: position 9,688 of record JAGWRI010000022.1, read on the forward strand.
TGCCGCGCGAGACGCCCGTCATCCCGCCGGAGCAGGAGGCGCGATTCCGCACGCTGGTGCAGCAGATATTCGGGATGCGCCGGAAGCAGATGCGGCGGATCGTGCGGTCGCTGGCGCCGCTGGATGCGGTCGCGGCAGACGAACTGCTGCATCTGGTCGGCATCGACCCCGAGGCGCGGCCGGAGACGCTGGCGCCGCCGGCGTTCGCGGCGCTTCTGGAGCGGGTGGGAGGGTAGGAGGGTGCGCCCGGACTCCGGGCCGCCACCGCACCGCGCGCTCCGTTTCTCTCCTGCTCTCCTACTCTCGATTCGTCAACGCGAAGGACAGCCCTTCCAGCTCCATCGCCATGTTCACCGTCTTCACGGTGACCTCCGGCGGCACCTGGAGCTGGGCCGGAGCGAAATTGAGCACCGCCTTGATGCCCGCTCGCACCAGCCGATCGGTCACCGCCTGCGCCGCCTGCTCCGGCACGGCGAGCACGGCGATGTCGGGGTGGTCGCGGTGGATGTCGCGCTCGAGATGGCCCGCGTCCCGCACCGCGAGGCCATCGAGGTCGAGTCCCACGATCTGGGGATCCGCGTCGTAGACGGCGGTGATCGTGAACCCGCGCTGCTGGAAGCCGTGGTGGCGCGCCAGGGCGGCGCCGATCTTCCCGGCGCCCACGATGATCACCTTCCACTCGCGCCCCAGCCCCAGGATCTCGCGCAGCCGCCCGGCCAGCTCGGGCACTGAGTACCCCAGTCCGCGCTTGCCGAACGAGCCGAAGAACGACAGGTCCTTCCGGACCTGCGCCGAGGTCGTGCCGCCGCGCTTGGCGAGCTCGTCGCTGGAAATCGTGGTCAGCCCCCGGGTCTCGAAGTCCTCGAGAAACCGGAGGTAGGCCGACAGGCGGCGAACTGTAGAATCCGCAATGTGTTTCACGGGGTCAGAGCGCTTGTGAATTGATTCACAAGATATATGCCGGCCCCGGCGCGCACCAGCGGGAAAGCCCCCCGTCGCGCGGGCCGCTCCGTGGGGGTCGCGATTAGGTTTGGGGCATGCCAGTCCACGTCACTTCCGAGATCGGTCGGCTGCGCGAAGTGCTGGTGCATGCCCCGGGGAGCGAGTTGCTGGCCGTCACCCCGTCGACCCGCGAAGACTACCTCTACGACGACATCATCGACGCCGAGGCCGCCCAGCGGGAATACCGCCAGTTCGTGGCCCTGCTCGAGCGGTTCGCCACGGTGCACAGCGTGCGGGACCTGCTGGAGCAGGTGCTGGCCAGTCCGGCGGCGCGCGAGGGGCTGATCCGGGCGGCCCTCGACATCGTGCCGTCGGAGCCGCTGGCGCGCGACCTGGCCGAGCTGCAGCCGCCGGCGGTGGCGCGGATGCTCATCGAGGGACGCGAGGACGAGCCGGGCCCGCTGGCCAAGGCGCTCAACGAGCCGGGGTACACGCTCCCCCCGCTTCCGAACCTCTTCTTCACCAGGGACAGCGCCATGGTCACGGGCGACCACGTGCTCGTGGGCTCCATGCGCTACGGCATCCGGTGGCCCGAAGAGCTGATCATGAAGTCGCTGTTCACGCACCATCCGGCGCTGGCCAACACCGGCATCCTGTTCGACGGCGCCAGCGAGCGGCGCACCAACCACACGCTGGAGGGCGGGGACGTGCACCCGCTGCGGCGCGATCTGGTGCTGATCGGGTTCAGCGAGCGCTCGAGTCCGGCCGCCATCGACCAGCTCGCCGGCCTGTTCTTCGAGCAGACGCCGGTCACCGACATCATCGTCGTCGTGATGCCCAAGCAGACCACGGCCATCCATCTCGACATGATCTTCACCCAGGTGGACCGCGAGCTGTGCGTGGTCTACCCGCCGCACTTCATCGGCTCCGAGCGCCTGAGCGTTCTGCACTGGCGCAAGGGCGCGGCTCGGCTTCAGGAAATGCCCAGCCTGTTCGCGGCGCTCGACGCCTGCGGCATGCCCATGGAGCCGGTGTTCTGCGGCGGCCACCGGCGCACGATGCAGGAGCGCGAGCAGTGGGCGTCGGGGTGCAACTTCGTGGCGGTGCGGCCGGGCACGGTGATCTCGTATCAACGCAACGAAGCCACCCTGCGGGAGCTGGAGCGCGCCGGTTTCCGGGTCGTGCCCGCGGTGTCGTTCCTCACCGGGCAGGAAACGCTGGCCGAGGACGCGCGGGCGGTGATCACGGTGGACGGCGCGGAGCTGGTGCGCGCGGGCGGCGGCCCGCGCTGCATGACCTGTCCCGTGGTGCGCGACGACCCGTGGGCGTGATCGGCGCCATGCACAGGCTGGCCGGCCTCTCGTACGTCGTGGTGGACGTCGAGACCACCGGCACGTCGCCGCAGCGCGGCGACCGCATCACCGAGATCGCCGCGGTGGTGGTCCGCGACGGGCGCGTCGACGAGACCTTTCACTCGCTGATCAACCCCGAGCGCCCGATTCCCCGCTACATCACGCAGCTCACCGGCATCTCGTGGGCCATGGTCAAGGACGCGCCGCGCTTTTCCGAGGTGAGCGCCCGCCTGCGCGCGCTGCTGGCCGACCACGTGTTCGTGGCCCACAACGCGCCCTTCGACTGGGGATTCGTGAGCATGGAGATGGATCGCGCGGGGCACGAGCCGCTGGACAACGAACGCCTCTGCACGGTGCGGCTGGCGCGGCGGCTCCTCTCCCACCTGCCGCGCCGCTCGCTCGATCACGTGACCGCGCATTACGGCATCGCCATCGAAGACCGGCACCGCGCGCTGGGCGACGCGCTGGCCACGGCGCAGGTCTTCGCCCGCCTGCTCGACGACGCGTACGCCCGCGGCTGCGACACCTGGGCCGACCTCGACCGGCTGCTCCACCCGGGCGTCGCCCCTCGGCGCCGCTGGTCGGCGCTGCCGCGCCCCGCCTCCGACGACCGATCGGCCTGACCATGGAACCGAAGATCGAAACGCGCACCCTCGGCAGGTGGAAGATCCACGCCATCCAGGCCGGCGGGCAGAAGCTGGACGGCGGGGCGATGTTCGGCGTGGTGCCCAAGCCGCTCTGGGAGCGGCGCATCCCGGCCGACGAGAAGAACCGCATCCAGATGGGCATGCGTTGCCTGCTCGTGCAGCATGAGCGCGGCCTCGTGCTGATCGACAACGGCCTGGGCAACAAGGAGACGGAGAAGTTCCACCAGATCTACGGGGTGGAGAACGCCGGGGCCGAGGGGCGCACCTGGCTCGAGGACGCGCTGAAGAAGCTGGGCGTGGATACGCGCGACGTCATGATGATGATCGACACGCATCTCCACTTCGACCACGCCGGCGGCAACACGTACCGGGACGCCGAGGGGCAGGTGCGGCTCGCGTTCCCGCGGGCGCGCTACGTGGTGCAGCGCGCCGAGTACCACTGGGCCACCAACACCAACGAGCGCACGGGCGCCAGCTACTTCGGGCACAACTTCGTGCCGGTCATGGAGTCGGGCCGGCTGGAGCTGGTGCAGGGGGAGGTGGAGATCCTGCCCGGGGTCACGCTCATGCCGACGCCCGGTCACACCCCCGGGCACCAGTCGGTGCGGCTCGACTCGGGGGGCGAGACGGCGCTCTTTCTGGCCGATCTGGTGCCCACGGCGGCGCATCTGCCGCTGCCCTGGATTATGGGGTACGACGTGGAGCCGCTGGTGACGCTGGAGACCAAGCGCCGGATCCTGCGGGCCGCGCACGACCAGCAATGGCTGATCGTGTTCGAGCACGACGCGACGACGCCGTGGGGGCGGGTGGTGCACGATGGGAAGGGGTATGCGTTGGGGGCGGCGTGAGGCCCTCGGCTCCCCGCCCTTGACGCTTCAGGTGTGCCCCCCTAAGTTCAACGGACACAATTCAGTAAGCGAAACGACGGGCTGTCGTTTCCACCCTCTGGCCCCGCGCTTCGGCACGGGCGTGCTGCAGGAGTCCAGGCCGGAACGCCGCGTCACTCGCTCGCGAGTGCGGGCACCGTCGTGCGGACTCCCAGGGGGTCCGCACTTTTTGTCTTCAGAACGAGGGTTTCACCATCCAGGACACCACGAAGCGCGTGCGGGTCAACCGTCAGATCCGCATCAGTCCGCTCCGCGTCATCGGGGCCGACGGCTCTCAGCTCGGCATTCTCGAAGTGGACGCCGCTCTCCGCCTGGCGGATGAGCAGGGGCTGGACCTGGTCGAGGTCGCTCCCACCGCGCGTCCCCCGGTGGTCCGCATCATGGACTACGGGAAATACAAGTTCGAGATGGCCAAGCAGGCCCGGGTGGCCAAGAAGAAGCAGCACGTGATCGAGCTCAAGGAGGTCAAGTACCGTCCGGGCATCGACGATCACGACTTCGACACCAAGACGCGGCACGCGCGCCGGTTTCTGGAAGAGAAGAACAAAGTGAAGGTGACCATGATGTTCCGCGGTCGCCAGGTGACGCACCCCGAGCTCGGACAGGCCGTGCTGGAGCGCGTCGCCACCTCCCTCGCCGACGTCGGGAAGATCGAGAGCGCGGGACGGTTGGAAGGCAAGTCGATGACCATGATTCTCACGCCGAAATAAGCGAGCAGGCCATGCCGAAGATGAAGACGCACCGGGGCGCCGCCAAGCGGTTCAGCGTCACGGGAAGCGGAAAAGTGAAGCGCAACAAGGCGCACAAGAGCCACATCCTCACCAAGAAGACGTCCAAGCGGAAGCGCCGCCTCCGCCAGTCGGGGCTCATCGCCACGAACGGCGAGGTGAAGAACATCAAGCGCCTGCTGCAGGCGTAAGGAGAGAGACCCATGCCTCGCGCCGTATCCAATGTCCCGCGCCTCAAGCGCAAGAAGCAGATCCTCAAGGCCGCCAAGGGCGGCTTCGGGGCCCGCAGCAAGCTGTGGAAGGCCGCCAAGGAGAACGTCGAGCGCGGCTGGAAGTACGCGTACCGCGATCGCAAGAACAAGAAGCGCGACTTCCGCCGGCTGTGGATCACCCGCATCAACGCCGGCGCCCACCAGCACGAGCTGACGTACGCCACGTTCATCAACGGCCTCAAGAAGGCCGGCATCGAGGTCAACCGGAAGATCCTCGCCGATCTCGCCGTGCACGACCCCGCAGCCTTTGCGGCGCTCGCCGACAAGGCCCGCTCCGCGTTGAACGCAGCGTAGGTTTCCCTCTGCGACTCTTCGGCGGCAGCGCGGCCTCGGTGCGCGCTGCCGCCGATTTGCTTTGGACCATCCTCGTTCTCGAATGACGCTCCCCGACCACCCGTCGCTCGACGACTACCGCGGCCAGATCTCCGAAATGGCCGCCCAGGGGCTCGCCGCCATCGGCGACGCCCCGGACCTCGACGCCCTCGAGGCGGCCCGCGTCGCCTATCTCGGCGACCGCCGGGGCCGCATGCTCGAGTTCCAGCGGGCCCTGGGCGCCATCGCCAGGGACGCCAAGCCCGAGGCCGGCAGGCTGTTCAACACGGTCAAGCGCCAGCTCGAGAGCGCCCTCGACGAACGCCGCGCCCGCCTGGGACGCGGCGCCGGCGGCTACACGCCCCCGGCCGACCTCACGATGCCCGCCCGCCCCCAGTGGACGGGCGCCCGGCACCCGGTCACGCTCGTCATCGAGGAAATCGCCGCGATCTTCCGCGAGCTGGGATTCACGATCGCCCTCGGCCCGGAGGTCGAGACCGAGTGGTACAACTTCGGCGCCCTCAACTTCCCGGCCAACCACCCGGCCATGGACCTGCACGACACGCTGTACGTGCAGGACGACGTGCTGCTGCGCACCCACACCTCGCCGGTGCAGGTGCGCACGCTGCAGCGGTTCGCGCCGCCCATCCGAATCCTGGCCCCGGGCAACGTGTACCGGCGCGACTTCTTCGACGCGTCGCACGCCCCGATGTTCGCCCAGATCGAGGGGCTGTGCGTGGACGAGGGCGTCAGCTTCGTGGACCTCAAGGCCACGCTGGGCCACTTCGCCCGGCGCTTCTTCGGCTCCACCCGCGCCCGGTTCCGCCCCAGCTACTTCCCGTTCACCGAGCCGTCGGCCGAGATGGACGTCGAGTGCCGCCTCTGCCGCGGGGCGGGGTGCGCGGCGTGCAAGGGCACGGGCTGGATGGAGATCCTCGGCTCGGGGATGGTGCACCCGGCGGTGCTCGAAGCCGCCGGCGTGGACAGCGAGAAGTACACCGGATGGGCGTTCGGCATGGGCCCGGCCCGCATCGCCATGCAGCGCTACGGCGTGACCGACATCCGCGTGTTCTACGATTCCGACGTCCGCTTCCTGGAGCAGATCGCCGAATGAACGTCTCCTACGAGTGGCTCCGGGCGTTCGTGCCGTTCGAGGAGACTCCCGCGCAGCTCCGCGAGCTGATCACCACGCACGCCGCCACGGTGGACGACCTCGTGCACCTGCGGGCCGACCTGGCGGACATCGTCGTGGCCCGCGTAGTCGAGGAGGGGCCGCACCCCGATTCGGACCACCTGCACGTCACCCGGGTGGACGACGGGAGCGGCGAGCTGCTCGACGTCGTGTGCGGCGCGGCCAACGTCACGGCGGGCAAGCTGTACCCGTTCGCGCGGGTCGGCGTCACGATCCCCACCGGCATCACGCTCGAAAAGCGCAAGATCCGCGGGCAGACCTCCAACGGCATGCTCTGCTCGGCGCGCGAGCTCAAGCTCGGCGACGACCACGCGGGCATCATGGAGTTGAGCGTGGACGTGCCGCCGGGCACGCCGTTGCTGCGGGCCCTTCCGCTGTCCGACATGCAGTTCGTGGTTGACGTGCTGCCCAACCGGCCCGACCTGCTCTCGCACCTGGGCGTGGCCCGCGAGGTGAGCGCCGCCACCGGCAAGCCGCTGGCCCTCCCCGCGCTGCCCGGCGAGGCGCCGGTCTGGGGCGAGGCGCCGCACGTGCGGCACGAGGGCACGACCGCGGGCGTCACGGTGCGCGTGGACCACGCGCTGGCGCCGCGCTATATGGGATTGGTCATCAAGGGCGTGAAGGTGGGGCCCAGCCCCGAATGGCTGGTGAAGCGGCTGGAGAGCGTGGGCAGCCGCTCGATCAACAACGTCGTGGACGCCAGCAACTACGTCCTGCACGAGGTGGGCCAGCCGACGCACGCCTTCGACCTGGCGCGACTGGCCGGCGCCACGGTGCAGGTCCGCGCCGCCAGGAAGGGCGAGAAGATCGTCACGCTGGACGGCGTGGAGCGCGCGCTCGACGAGACCGTCACCGTCATCGCCGACGCCGAGCGCGCCCACGCCATTGCCGGCGTGATGGGCGGGCGCGACAGCGAGGTGACCGACGCCACGACCGACCTGTTCCTCGAAGTCGCCGTGTTCGACGCGCGGCGGACGCGCACGGGGCGCAAGCGCGTGGGCCTGAGCACCGACGCCAGCTATCGCTTCGAGCGTGGGGTGGACTTCGCCCTGCCGCCCATGGCGCTCGAGCGCCTGGCCCGTCTGATCATGGCCGTGGCCGGTGGGCAGGTGGCCGGGCCGCCGGTGGACGTCGTGGAACAGGTGCCCGTGCCGCGTGCCGTGACCGTACGCTCGTCCCGCGTGGCCAAGGTGCTCGGCGCGCGGGTGCCCAGCGTGGACGCCGCGGCGCGGCTGACCGCGATCGGCTTCACGGTGGACGCCGAGGAGGGGGAGGGGGAACTCACGGTCGTCGCGCCCTCGTGGCGGGCCGACATCGTGCGCGAGATCGACGTGATCGAGGAGATCGCGCGGCTCAAGGGCTACGACTGGTTCCCCACCGAGATCCGCCCGTTCCGCCCGGGCACGCCGCCCGACGATCCGATCTGGGTGCAGTCCGACCGGGTGCGCGAGACGCTCGTGTCGCTCGGCTTGCTCGAGGCTCGGCCCATGCCATTCACGAAGGGCGACGGCGCGTCGCGCTTCGTGCGCGTGGCCAACCCGCTGGCCGAGGACGAGCCGTATCTGCGCCGCGAGCTGCTCGACACGCTGGCCCGCCGCGCCGAGGACAATCTGGCGCACCTGCAGGGGAACCTGCGGCTGTTCGAGATCGGCTCGGCGTTCGAGCCCACGGGCGCCGCGATGCCGCGCGAGATCGTGCGCGTGGGCGTGCTGATGATGGGCGACCGGCACCCCGAGCACTTCGCGTCGGCCAGGGGCCAGCGCTACGACGAGTGGGACGCCAAGGCCGTGGCCGAGCGGGCCGCCCGCGCCGCGCATCCGGCGGCCGACATCGCCCTCGTGCCCGCCGACGGCGGGTGGCTCTGGCGCGTGCACGCCGGCGGGCGCGACGTGGGCGGTGTGCGCCATGTGGCGCTCGACGCCCCGGTGTGGGCGGCGCCCGCCTTCGGCGTCGAGATCGACCTGGCCGAGATGCCCAACGCCGACGTCGCGCCGGCGGGCCAGAACGCGCACGGCACCGCGCCCGGTCCCGTGGGGCGGCACTGGCCGCAATATCGTCCCGTGCCCACCATGCCCTCCGCCGAATTCGACCTGGCGCTCCTCGTGCCGGCGGGGGTCACCTCGGCTCAGGTCGAGGCGAGCATCCGGGCCGCGTCGGGCGAGCTGCTGGAGCGGCTGCAGTTGTTCGACCAGTACACGGGCCAGGGCGTGCCCGAGGGAATGCGGAGCCTGGCCTGGCGATTGACCTTGCGCCATCCGGAACGCACTCTACGGGACAAGGAAATCGAGGGTCGCCGCTCGAAGATCCTCAGTGTCCTCGACCAGGAGCTACATGTCCGAGCGCGAACGTCCTGACGCCGCCGCATTTCGCGAGCTGGAGTCGCTGGTGCGCAGTCTCGGGGACGAGCTGGCCTCCATGCGCCGGCGGGCGCTGCTGGCCGAGGCGCGGCTCAAGGAGCTGGAGTCGGCGGGGAGCGGGGGCGCGGTGCAGCCGAAGCTCGCCGATCGCATCTCGCGGCTGGAGCGGGAGAACGCGCGGCTGCGCGACCGGCTGGACCGGGCGAAGGAGCGGTCGAAGGTGATGCTCGACCGCGTGCACTTCCTGCGGCAGCAGGTCGAGACGCGGGGGGATCGGTGAGCGCGACCAAGCACTCGGTGAAGGTTTCGATTCTGGGCGAGGAGTACACGATCCGCAGCGACGTGCCGCCGGAGCAGACCAAGGCCATCGCGAAGTACCTCGACGACGCGGTCCGCGAAGTCATGCACGGCGGCAAGGTGCTGGACTCGCAGCGGGCGGCGATCCTGGCGGCGCTGCAGATCACGAACGACCTGTTCGAGGCGCGCGCCGGGGCCGAGGAGATCGCGAGCTCGATGGAGGCGTTGAGCGCCGACGTGCGGCGCTGGCTGCCGCCGGCCAAGCGGGGGAACTGACCGCCCGGCTCAGCCGCCGCCCCGTGCGGCGGCCGGGCGGGGTCGTGGCGCGAGGTCCAGCGTAACGATTCCCAGGGGGCCGGCCGGCGCGGTCACGGTGGAGTCGAGCCACACTGTCGTGTCGCGGAGCGCGTGAATCGAGATCGAGACGCCCCGCGGAATGCCGCACGCCGCGAAACGGCCCTTCACCGCGTGCACGAGGCGCGTCGTCGTGCCCGCGAATGCGCCCCCGTAGGCCCAGGTGAGCTTGAGATCCGTTCCGGCGTCGGACTGCCGGCTGTCGTCGCGCACATTCCCGACCAGCACGGTGGTCTGCGAATCCAGGGGCTGCCCCTCGCAGAGCCGCCGCTCGACGTCGTCATACGAGAGCAGGACCATGGGGCGGAGGGTGTCGGCGCGGTCGGGGACCGTGATGTCCGACCGCAGCGGCGGCTCGGCATCAAACGGGGCGAGCGCCGGATCCTCGGCGTGGATCGTGTACGGGCCCGGGAGCAGATCGCGGAACCGGAACGCGCCGCGCGCATCGGTGGTCACGGTGTCGGCGTACTTCTCGAGCCACACGCGGACACCGGGTGCCGGAGACGCCGCGCGGCCGCGCACCACCAGGCCGACGACGGTGCCCACCGGCCCGTGCCAGTGCAGCCCGCCGGGCCACGAGGCGTCGGCCAGGATGCCGCCGATGTGCTGCACCTGGGTCACGTCGTACTGCCACACGCCGGGCTCCCACCGGTACGACCGACGGCGGCGCAGCACGGGCGCCGTCAGATCCCATCGGCTGAGCATCACCACGCCGTTGGGCATCGTGCTGAAGTCGATCGTCCCGCCGGCGCCGGCCTCGCGGGCCGCGTCCTCGATGCGCACGTAGCCGAAGCTCATGCTCCGCAGCTCGGGTGTGCCGCTGCGCAGCCAGAGCGTGCCGGCGACGTCCACGATGGCATCGGGCGCGTTCTTCGCGGGCTCGAACGCCAGCCCGATCTCGTCCGGGTGGCGGCGCGGATCGGCCGTGACCGAGAAGCAGTGGTTGGCCGCGAACTGCGGGTCGAGCAGGACGTCGGCGTCCGGGGCGTAATAGGTGCGCCCGTCGTCGGCATCGACCACGAAACCGGTGTGTTCGAAATCGCGCGCCGTGGCGGCGGCGGCGAATGGGCGCTGGGAGCTGCCCGCGGAGATCCGGGCGCGCTGCTGGAGCAGATGGGCGCCGCCGGCGTCGTAGACCTGCCGGTACTCCAGGACGCGCACGGCGGCCGGCACGGCCTGCCGCGCGACGACGGTGGCCAGCAGCCCGGCCCGCGCCTGCTGCCACAACTCGGCCGCCGCGCTGCCCGGGCGGTCGTCCTCCCCGCAGATCTTCTCGCTGGACGTGCGCACGGCGGCCAGCACGATCGAGATCTCCGGCATCGCGAGGTCGAGGGCCGTCGCGCTTCCCGGCCTGGCCTCGACCGTCCGCTGGACCGGGCGGAAGCCGATGCGCAGCACGCGCACGCGGACCCGGCCCGCCGGCACCGTGGCGCCGAACCGCCCGGCGGTGTCGGTGATGAGCTGCCGCAGGGTGCGGCCGGCGCCATCGCTCATCGTGACCACGGCACCGGCGATCGGCAGCCGGCTCAGGCTGTCGCGCACCGCGCCGGTCACGCGCTGGGCGCTGGCGACCGCCGGCGAGACGGCGGCGAGGAGCAGGGCGGCGAAACGCCACCGGCGGCGAGCGGAGGAGGGCCCCATGTCCCTACCGTACGCCGCGGACCTGCCGCCGGAAAGGCGGCGGGATTAGGGTACGATGAAGGTTGGCTTACGTTCCGCCGGCCACCCTACCGGTACTCCTCCATCAGCTCCTGCAGGGCCGCGTTGCCGGGGCACAGCTCCTCGTACGGCAGCTCCACCAATGGCCGGGCCACGGTCTTGTTGAGCGTGTGCAGATCCTGGCTTCGCTCGTTGATGTAGATGAGCCCGGTCGGGATCTCGCCGCGGCGCTGGTGGTCGCGCAGGTGCCGGTACGCCACGTCGCGGTCGCGCGGATTGTAGTCCTCGGGCGTCTTGCGGAACCGCACGACGCTGCCGTCGTGCATCGCCACCGACATCGCGTCGCCGGCGCCGGCCTCGGCGGGGGCCGTGATCTCCTTGCGAAGGGGCACGAAGTCCACCGGCGCCAGCTCCTGGTAGTGCTCGCGCGTGTAGCGGTAACTCTTCGTGGACCCGACGTGGTCGTTGAAGCTCACGCAGGGCGAGATGATGTCGATGAACCCGAACCCGTTGTGCAGGAGCCCGGCCTTGAGCATCGGCACGAGCTGGGCCTTGTCGCCCGAGAACCCGCGGGCCACGAACGTCGCCCCCAGGCTGAGCGCGAGGAGCACCGGATCGATGGGGGGGAACTCGTTCTCGTCGCCCTTCTTGGACGTGGAGCCGATGTCGGCCGACGCCGAGAACTGCCCTTTGGTGAGGCCGTACACGCCGTTGTTTTCCAGCACGTACAGCATGTTCACGTTGCGGCGAATGGCGTGCACGAACTGGCCGAGTCCGATGGAAAGCGAGTCGCCGTCGCCCGAAATGCCGATGTACACGAGGTCGCGGTTGGCCGCGTTGGCGCCCGTGGTGAGCGCCGGCATCCGCCCGTGCACGCCGTTGAAGCCGTGCGACTGCTTCATGAAGTACGCGGTGGTCTTGGACGAGCACCCGATGCCGCTCATCTTGGCGGCGCGGTGCGGGGGGACGTCCAGCTCCCAGAACGCCTGGACGATGGCCGCCGTGATCGAGTCGTGGCCGCACCCCGCGCAGAGCGTGGACATCGCGCCCTCGTAGTCGCGCCGCGTGAGGCCGAGCGCGTTCCGGGGCAGGGACGGATGCTTGACGGGCGGCTTGACGATGGACGTCATACGGCGGCTCCCTCCAGGTGAGCCGTGACGGCGCCGACCACGCGCCCCGCGGTGAGCGGGAGGCCGCCGTAGTCGAGCACCGGAATCATGTGGTCGCGCGGCACGCCGGTCTCGATGGCGAGCATGGCGCGGAGCTGCGCGTCGCGATTCTGCTCCACGACGAACACGAACTCATGCTCGTTGAGGAAATCCGCGACTTCCGCCGCGAACGGGAATCCGCGAATGCGCATGTAGTCGGCCCCGATGCCCTGGGCGCGGAGCAGGTCCAACGCCTCGCGCAGCGCCCCGTGGGTCCCGCCCAGCGCCACGAGCCCCACCGACGCGCCCTCCTGGCGGAAGACCTCCGGCGCCGGCACCGCCGACGCCGCGCCCTGGATCTTCCGCGCGATGCGGTCCACGAGCTCCAGGTACGCGTCGGAATCCTCGGTGTAGGCCGCGTTCTTGTCGTGCCCCGACCCGCGGGTGAAATACGCGCCCTTGGGTCCCACGCCGGGCAGCGTGCGATAGGGGATGCCGTCGCCGTCCACGTCGGTGTAGCGCGCGAACTTCTTGACGTTCTCCAGATCGGCGGCGCTCAGCACCTTGCCGCGGTCCGGCACGTACGCATCGTCCCAGGAAAATCGGGGCACCATCCAGTCGTTCATGCCGATGTCGAGGTCGGACACCACGAACACCGGCGTCTGGTACCGCTCGGCGAGGTCGAACGCGTCGCGCGCCATCGTGAAACACTCGGCCGGACTGCAGGGATACAGCGCGATGTGCTTGGTGTCGCCGTGCGAGGCGTAGGCAATCGCCATCAGGTCGCCCTGCTGCGTGCGCGTCGGCATGCCGGTGGACGGGCCGGTGCGCTGGACGTCGAAGAACACGCAGGGCACCTCGCCGTAGTAGGCGAGGCCGATGAACTCCTCCATGAGCGAGATGCCGGGGCCGGCGGTCGACGTGAACGCCCGCGCGCCCGCCCAGCCGGCGCCGATCACCATCCCGGCGGCGGCCAGCTCGTCCTCGGCCTGGATCATCGCGTACCGGCGCTGGCCCGAGTCGGGGTCGCGGCGGTAGCGCTCGCCGAACGTCCGATAGGCCTCCATCAGCGACGTCGACGGAGTGATCGGATACCAGGCGCCCACCGTCGCGCCCGCGAACACGCATCCCAGCGCCGCCGCCGTGTTGCCGTCGATGACGATTGAATCCCGGGTCGCGTCCATCCGCTCGAGGCGGATGGGCAGGGGACAGTCGAAGTGCTTCATCGCATAATCGTGCCCGAGCTGGATGGCGCGGAAGTTGGCGTCCAGCAGCGCCTTCTTCTTCGAGAACTTCTCGCGCAGCATCTCGCCCACGACGTCCATGTCGATGTCGAACAGGGCCGCGAGCGTGCCCGTGTACACGATGTTGCGGAGCAGCGTGCGCGGCCGGTCGCCCTCGAAATTCTCCACGCAGAGCTGGCCGAACGGCACTCCGAGGTACTGCACGTCGTCGCGGATCAGCGACCGATCCAGCGGCCAGCTCGAGTCGTACACGAGGTACCCGCCCGCCCGCACCGCGGCCACGTCGCGCTCGTACGTGCCGGTGTTGAGCGCCACCACGAGGTCGATCTGCTCCGGGCGCGCCATGTACCCGTCCCGGTTGACCCGGATTTCGTACCAGGTGGGCAGCCCCTGAATGTTGGACGGGAAGATGTTCTTGCCCGACACGGGGATGCCCATCCGGAAGATGGCCTGCATCAGCAGTCCATTGGCACTGGCCGAGCCGGTGCCGTTGACGGTGGCCATCTTGAACGCGAAGTCGTTCACCCCACTCATATGGCGTGCTCCAGGCCGCCCGCGACGGCGCGAATCAGGTCGAACTTCTGCATGTCCCACGCCGCGGTGGGGCACCGCTCGGCGCACAGCCCGCAGTGCAGGCACACGTCCTCGTCCTTGACCATCAGCCGTCCCGTCTGCGGCAGCGCCGCCGACACGTACAGTCCCTGGTCCGGGTTCGCCGCCGGCGCCGACAGCCGCGCCCGCAGGTCGGCCTCGCCGCGTCCGTCGGGCGCGATCGTGAGGCAGTTCACCGGGCACACGTCCACGCAGGCATCGCACTCGATGCACAGCGTGCTCGTGAAGTGCGTCTCGATGTCGCAGTTGAGGCACCGCTGCACTTCGGCCGCCGTCTGCTCGGGGGTGAAACCCAGCTCCACCTCCACCGCCACGTCCGAGAAGCGCTTGACCAGCGCCTCGTGCTCCATCTTGGCGCGCGACGACGGGTTGTAGTCGTTGTGGTAGCTCCAGGCGTGCATGCCCAGCTTGGCGCTCACCAGGTTCATGCCGTCCGGCGGGCGGTCGGTGACCGGGACGCCCTGGCAGTGGTTGTCGATCGAGATCGCCGCCTGGTGGCCGTGCTCCACCGCCCAGATGATGTTCTCGGGCCCCCACGCGGCGTCGCCGCCGAAGAACACGCCCGGGCGGGTGCTCATGAAGGTCGTGCGATCCACCACGGGCATGTCCCATTTGGGGTCGAACGCGAGCCCGATGTCCCGCTCGATCCACGGGAAGGCGTTGTCCTGCCCGATGGCGAGGATGACCTCGTCGCAGGGAATCACCGTCGTGCCGATCACCTTGCTCTTCTGCTTCCCGTCCGCTTCGGTCCACTCGAGCTGCTCGAATTCCATGCCCACGAGCTTGCCGCCCTCGATCACGAAGCGCTTCGGCGCGTGGTTCTCGACGATCTCGATGCCCTCCTCCTCGGCGTCCTCCAGCTCCCACGGCGACGCCTTGAAGTAGGGGCGCGACCGGCGCGCCACGACCTTCACGTCGGTGCCGCCCAGCCGCTTGGACGTGCGGCAGCAGTCCATGGCCGTGTTGCCCACGCCGATGATCAGCACCCGCGGCGAAATCGTTTCGACGTGGCCGAAGTGCACCGAGCCCAGCCATTCGATGCCGATGTGGATCTGCGCCTTGGCGTCCCAGCGCCCGGGGATGTCCAGCTCCTTCCCCCTCGGGGCGCCGCTGCCGACGAACACGGCGTCGTACCCCTCGGCGAGCAGCGCCTTGAGGCTGGTCACCGGCATCTCGTAGCGGATGTCCACGCCCATGTCGAGAATGGCGTCCACCTCGGCGTCGAGCACCGGCGCGGGCAGGCGGAACGCGGGAATGTTGTAGCGCATGAGGCCGCCGGCCTGCGGCAGCTTCTCGTAGATCACGCACTCGTACCCGAGGGGCATGAGGTCGTTCGCCACGGTGAGCGACGCCGGACCGGCGCCGACGAGCGCGACGCGCTTTCCATTCTTCTGCGCCGGCGCCTGGGGCAGCCGGTCGTCGATCTCGTCGCGCAGATCGGCCGCCACGCGCTTCAGCCGGCAGATCGCGACGGGCTTTCCGTCCACGCGGCCGCGCCGGCAGGCGGGTTCGCAGGGACGGTCGCAGGTGCGGCCGAGGATGCCCGGGAACACGTTCGACATGCGATTGAGCATGTACGAATCCGTGTACCGGCCCTGCGCGATGAGGCGAATGTATTCGGGAACGTTGGTGTGGGCCGGACAGGCCCACTGGCAGTCGACGACTTTATGGTAGTACTGCGGATTTCGAACGTCCGTTGGATCCATGCCGCGACTTCCCTCTAATTGGCGGGTTCGCTTGAGTTTCGCGGGACGGGTGAGCGATTGCAAGCCGGCCGGTCGGGATTCGGATTGCCTTTTTCGCGGCCGGGGCGTAGGTTTTGAGAACGAGTAGCCTTCTGGTCCGTAGGTTCAAGCGCGCACATGAGTTAGCTCCACCCGCCTCACGCCCTGCGTCGGCGTCGGGCCGGAACAGGAGCCGCGCGCGCTCGGCGGGCCCCGGTTCTCCCCCCGATTCCGCGGGACCCACCCCGCGGTGGAGCATAGATTCCAGATGAATCTCACCGCGATCATCGCCGCGCTTGGCGCTCTCATTGTGGCGTCGCCGGCGGTTTTTTTTGTCGGACGCAGGCTTGGCCGGTCGGCCGAGCTGCGCCGCCAGGCGGAGGCCAAGGCCACCGCCCAGGACCTCGCCAAGCGCGTCATCGAGGACGCCGAGCGCGAAGCCGAGAACCTTCGGAAGAGCGCCATCGTGTCGGGCAAGGAAGAGCTGATCAAGCTCCGCGAGACGTTCGAGCAGGAAGCCCGCGGCCGCCGCGAGGAAGTGGAGCGCGAGGAGCGGCGCGTCGAGGACCGCGAGGGCCAGCTCGACCGCAAGTTCGACGCGCTGGAGCAGCGCGAAAAGGACCTGTCGCGCCGCCAGAGCGACTTCGGGCGCCGCGAGAAGGACGTGGCGCAGCGCGAAGGGGAGCTCGAGAAGCTGATTGGCGAGGAGCGGCGGCGGCTGGAGCAGCTGGCCGGGATCTCGGCGCAGGAGGCCAAGGCCGAGCTCATCCGGCGCATGGAGGAGGAAGCCCAGGCCGACGCGGCCAGCCAGATCCGCGAGATCCGCGAGACGGCGCGCCGGAATGCCGAGCGCGAGGCCAAGAAGATCGTGGCGCTCGCCATCCAGCGCATCGCCGCCGAGCACACGGCCGAGAGCACGGTCTCGGCCGTGTCGCTGCCCAACGACGAGATGAAGGGACGCATCATCGGACGCGAGGGGCGCAACATCCGCGCCTTCGAGCTGGCCACGGGCGTGGACGTGATCATCGACGACACCCCCGACACGGTGGTCGTGTCGTGCTTCGACCCGATCCGCCGCGAGGTGGCCCGGCTGGCGCTGGAGAAGCTCGTCACCGACGGGCGCATCCACCCCGGGCGCATCGAGGAAGTGGTGAACAAGTCGCGCAAGGAGATCGACGCCCAGATCGTCGAGATCGGCGAGGAGGCGGCGTACGAGGCGGGGGTGCACGGGCTGCACCCCGAACTCGTGAAGCTCGTCGGGCGCATGAACTGGCGCACCAGCTACGGGCAGAACATCCTCCAGCACTCGAAGGAGGTGGCGTGGCTGGCCGGGATCATGGCCGCGGAGCTGGGGCTGGACGTGGCGATGGCCAAGCGCGGGGCGCTGCTCCACGACATCGGCAAGGTGCTCACCCACGAGCACGAGGGCACGCACGTGCAGCTCGGCGTCGAGGTGGCCACGAAGTACGGCGAGCACCCGCTGGTCGTGAACTGCATTGCGGCGCACCACGACGACGTGCCGCACGAGAGCGAGATCTCGGTGCTGGTGCAGGCCGCCGACGCGATCTCGGGCTCGCGTCCGGGCGCGCGCCGCGAGGCGTTCGAGACGTACGTGAAGCGGCTGGAAGGGCTGGAGCGGATCGCCTCCAGCTACAAGGGCGTCGAGCGCACGTTCGCCATCCAGGCCGGCCGCGAGGTGCGCGTGATCGTCCTGCCCGAAGAGGTGGACGACCCGCGCATGGCGTCGATGTCGGAGGAGATCGCGCGCCGCATCGAGGCCGAGCTGCAGTACCCGGGACAGATCAAGGTCGTGCTGATTCGCGAAACGAGGGCCGTGGACTTTGCCAGATGATACCGCGGTGCGGGGCACGCTGATCGACGGCGTCGCGCTCGCCAAGAAGATCCGGTTGCGCGTGGCCGAGGAGGCCGCGGCGCTCACCGCCCAGGGCACCACGCCGGGGCTCACGGTGGTGCTCGTCGGCGACGACCCGGCGAGCGCCGTATACGTCCGCGCCAAGGGACGCGCCTCCGAAGAGGCGGGCATCCGCTCGGACACCATCCGCCTGCCGGCGTCCACGCCCGAGCACGAGCTGCTCGCGCTCATCGACCGGCTGAACGCCGACCGCGCGGTGCACGGCATCCTCGTGCAGATGCCGCTGCCCAGGCACATCGACGCCGACGTCGTGATCCGGCGCCTCGACCCCGAGAAGGACGTCGACGGCTTCCACCCCGTGAACGTCGGGCTGCTCTGCGCCGGCTCGAAGGAGGGCTTCGCCCCCTGCACGCCGGCGGGCGTGATGGCCATGCTCCGCGCCTACGGCGTGGAGACCCGCGGCGCCCACGTCGTGGTGCTGGGGCGCAGCAACATCGTGGGCAAGCCGATGGCCTCGCTGCTCATGCAGGCCGGCCCAGACGCCGACGCCACGGTCACGGTCTGCCATTCGCGGACGCGCGACCTCGCCGAGCACGTGCGCCGGGCCGACATCGTCATCGCCGCCGTGGGCCGGCCGCACATGGTCACGGCCGACATGGTGAAGCCGGGCGCGGTGGTGATCGACGTGGGCATCAACCGCGTGAACGATCCGGCCGCGCCCAAGGGCTACCGCCTGGTGGGCGACGTGGATTTCGAGAACGTGAAAGACGTGGCGTCGCTCATCACCCCGGTGCCCGGCGGCGTGGGGCCGATGACCATCGCGATGCTGCTGCAAAACACCGTCCGCGCCGCGTTCCGCGCGTTGGGCTGATGCCCCGCCGGCGGGATCCGCGCGCCGCCGGCCACGGCGACTACGAGCTGTTCGCCGGGGCGGCCGACGCGCCGGGCATGATTCCGGCCGAGGCCGCGCCCGGCGAGAGCGCCGAAACCGCCGTCGCGGTCGCCACGCTCACCCAGACCGCCAAGGCCGTGGTCGAGGGCGCCTTCTCGCCGCTCTGGGTGCGCGGCGAGGTGAGCGACTTCAAGGCCCACCGCAACGGCCACTGGTACTTCACCCTGCGCGACGACGCGGCGCAGATCCGCTGCGTGGTCTGGTCGCGCGACCAGCGCGGCATGCCGGCCGCGCCCGACGACGGCATGCAGGTCTCGGCGCTGGGCCAGCTCACCGTGTACGCCGCCCGCGGCGAGATGCAGTTCACCATCCGGCGGCTGGAGGCGGCCGGCGACGGGCTGTGGCGCAAGGCGTTCGAGCAGACGCGGGCCCGCCTCGAGGCCGACGGCCTCCTGGCCCCCGAGCGGAAGCGCCCGATCCCGAAGTATCCGCGGCGCATCGCCGTGATCACGAGTCCCACCGGCGCCGCCCTGCACGACATCGCGGCCGTCGTGCGCCGGCGCGCGCCCGGGGTGGAGATCGTGGTCATTCCCGCGGCCGTGCAGGGGGAGTCGGCGCCCGCCGAGCTCGTGGCCGCCCTCGACCGGCTCGCGCGGTGGCGCGACGCCGATCTCCTCATCATCGGCCGCGGGGGCGGCGCCCGCGAGGACCTCTGGGCGTTCAACGACGAGCGGGTGGCGCGCGCCCTCGCCGACTGCCCGATCCCCGCCATTTCCGCGGTGGGGCACGAGGTGGACGTCACGATCTGCGACCTCGTGGCCGACCTGCGCGCCCCCACGCCGTCGGCCGCCGCCGAAGCGGCGGTGCGATCGGTGCAGGAGCTGGCCGCGCAGGTCCGCTCGCTGGGCAACCGGCTGCGTCGAGGCGTGACTTCGCGGCTCGAGGTCGCCGACCTGCGGCTGCACCGCGCCGGGCGCGGCCTCGCGGCGCTGAGCCGCCGGGGCGTGGAACGCCGGCGTTCGCGCGTGCAGGGGCTGGCCGGACGGCTCGATGCGCTGAGTCCGCTCGCCACGCTCGAGCGCGGATACGCCGTGGCCCGCGACGACGGCGGACGCGTGCTTGCATCGGCGCGCCAGTTCGCGCCCGGCCTGGACTTCCGCCTCACGCTGCGCGACGGCGACGTCCGCGCGCGCGCCACGGATCCGATGCCGAGGGATGACGCATGAGCTTCGAAGCACGCCTGCAGCGCCTGGAACAGATCGTCGCCGAGCTGGAGGGCGACACGCTGGACCTGGCGCGCGCGCTCGCCCTGTTCGAGGAGGGCATCGCCTGCCTGCGCGACGCCACGACCGAGCTGACCAAGGCCGAGGCACAGGTCCGGCGCCTGGTCGAGAAGGACGACGGCACCTTCGAGGTCACCGACCTCCGTGACTGACCCCGCCGGGGAATTCGCCGGCCAGCGCGCCCTCGTGGACGCGGCGCTCGGCGCGCTCGCCGAGCGCGAGACCCGGGCCCTGGCCGATCCGGCCGGGGATGCGATTCGCTACAGCCTGGCGGGCGGCGGGAAGCGGCTGCGCGGCGTGCTGTTCCTGGCTTCGTACCGCGCCGCAGGGGGCAGGGGCGACGCCGCCGAGCTGGCGGCGGCCATCGAAGTGGTGCACGCCTATTCGCTGGTCCACGACGACCTGCCCTGCATGGACGACGACGACATGCGGCGCGGGCGCCCCACGGTGCACCGCGCGTACGGCGTGGCGGTAGCCACCGCGGCCGGGGTCGCGATGGTGCCGCTGGCCGCCCGGGCCGCGGCGCGGGCGGGCCGCGCCATGGGCTTGTCACCGGCCGTCTGCGCCCGGATCGTCGAGGAGCTGATGCGGGCGTCGGGGGCGGGGGGGATGGTGGGCGGGCAGCTGCTGGATCTCGAGGGGGAGGGCCGCTCGCACACGCTGGCCGAGCTGGAGCGGATCCACCGCGCGAAGACGGGCGCCCTCATCGCCGCCGCGGTGACCCTGGGCGGCCTGGCCGCCGGGGCGGGCCCCGAGCGGACGGCGGCGCTGGAACGGTTCGGCACCTGCGTCGGACTGGCCTTCCAGATTGCCGACGACGTGCTGGACGTCACGGCGACCACCGATCAACTCGGGAAGACCGCCGGCAAGGACGTCGCCTACGGCAAGACGACCTATCCCGCGCTGCTCGGGGTGGACGGCGCGGTGGCCAAAGCCGACGCCCTGGTGGCCGACGCCTGCGCCGCGCTGGCCGGGGCGGGCATGCTGAGCCCGGAGCTGGAGCGCCTGGCCCGATTCATCATCGCGCGCCGATCGTAGTAGGTTTGTAGGACAGCCGAATCCCGATTGCGTTAGCCATGAGCCTCCTGGACGGAATCAAGACCCCCGCCGATCTCCGCACGCTGACCCGGCCTCAGATGGTCGAGTTGGCCGACGAGATGCGCGCGCGCCTCGTGGACGTGTGCTCCCGCACCGGAGGCCACATCGGCGCCGGCCTGGGCGTCGTGGAGCTGACCATCGCGCTCCACGCCACGTTCGAGACGCCGGCCGACCAGATCGTGTGGGACGTCGGGCACCAGGGGTATCCGCACAAGCTCCTCACCGGCCGCAACGGCCAGATGGAAACGCTGCGCAAGGAGGGCGGGATCTCCGGCTTCCTGAAGCGCAACGAGAGCGAGTACGACGCCTTCGGCGCCGGCCATGCCGCCACCGCGATCTCGGCCGCGCTGGGCATGGCCGCCGGGCGCGACATCCGCGGCGAGGCGTTCAAGGTCGTGGCCGTGCTCGGCGACGGCGCCCTGACCAGCGGGCTGGCCTACGAGGGACTCAACAACGCCGGCCATTCCGACCGCGACATCGTGGTCGTGCTCAACGACAACGAGATGTCCATCGCCCCCAACGTGGGCGCGATGTCCAAATACCTCAATTCGGTCCAGCGCAACTCGCTCTACAACCGCGTGCGCACCGTGCTGGGCGACATCGTGGACAAGGCGCCGAAGCCGCTGGCCGGCGTGAGCGGATGGGTGAAGAAGTGGGAGGAGAGCGTCAAGTCGCTGCTCACCCCGGGCGTGCTGTTCGAGGAACTGGGCTTCCGCTATTTCGGCCCCATCGACGGCCACGACATCCCGCTCATGCTCGACACCTTCGCCGCCGTGCGCGGCATGTCGGGCCCGCGATTGGTGCACGTGATCACCCAGAAGGGCAAGGGATACCCGGCCGGCGAGCACGCGGCCGGCGAGAAGTGGCACGCGCTGCCGCCCGATCACGACCCGGCCACCGGCAAGCCGCTCAAGGCGAGCACCGGGAACCCGGCCTACACCGCCGTGTTCGGCAAGGCGCTGGCCCAGCTCGCCAAGGACGATCCGCGCGTGGTCACGATCACCGCGGCGATGCCCAGCGGCACGGGCACCGGCTTCGTGGCCCAGGCCGTGCCCGAGCGCTTCTTCGACGTCGGCATCGCCGAGGGGCACGCGGTGACCTTCGCCGCCGGTCTCGCCACCCGCGGCGTCCGGCCGGTCGTGGCCATCTACTCGACCTTCCTCCAGCGCGGCTACGACAACATCATCCACGACGTGGCCCTGCAGTCGCTGCCCGTGGTGTTCTGCATGGACCGCGCCGGCCTCGTCGGCGAGGACGGCGAGACGCACATGGGGCTGTACGACATCGCCTACATGCTCGCCGTTCCGGGCATGACCGTCACCGCGCCGCGCGACGGGACCGAGATGCTCGGCCTGCTGCGCGCCGGGCTCGCCCACGACGCCGGTCCCTTCTGCCTGCGCTATCCGCGCGCCAACGTCCCCGACGCCACGCCGGACGTGCGGCAGATCGAGCCGGTGCCCTACGGCACGTGGGACGTGCCGCGCCGCGGCGCCGAGGTCGCGATCCTCGCCGTCGGCACGATGGTCGAACCCTCGCTCCGGGCGGCCGAGACGCTGGCGGCCGAGGGGCTCCACGTGACGGTCGTGAACTGCCGCTTCCTCAAGCCGTACGACGAGGCGACCCTGGCCGCGGTGCTCGCCGACCACAAGCACGTGCTCACGGTGGAGGAAGGCACGGTCGTGAACGGATTCGGCGCGTACATGAGCGCCGTCATCGAGCGCCACGATCCGGCGGTGCGCGTGGAGACGCTGGGCGTTCCCGACCGCATCGTCTACGCGGCGCCCCGCGCGCGGCAGCTCGCGCTCTGCGGCCTCACGCCGGAGGGGATTGCCGACCGCGTGCGGGCGCTGCACGAGAGCGAGGCGATGGCCGGGTGACGCGCCTCGGCGTGATCGGCCACCGCGGGTACGTGGACGCCGGCCTCGGCGACGTGCTGCGCACCCTGGGCCGGATCGCGCCGACTCTGGGACTCGAGCTGTTCACCGAACAGGACCTGCTCGAGGAGGGCGCGCCCGGCTCGCCCCTCGATGACCCCCGCGCCCTCGACGCCCTGCTCACCCTTGGCGGCGACGGCACGCTGCTCCGCGGCGCGCGCCTGCTCCAATCGCATCAGGTGCCGATTCTCGGCGTCAACCTGGGGCGGCTGGGATTCCTCACCTGCACCCCGGCCGAGCAGTTCGAGGAATCGCTCGCGCGCCTGGCGAAGGGCGACTATGCCGTGGAGCACCGAATCGCCCTGCACGCCACGGTGCGCGACGCCACCGACACGCCGCGCCAGGAATGGTTTGCCCTCAACGACGTCGTGCTCCACAAGGGCGGCTACGCGCGCGTCGTCTCGCTGCACGTGTCGGCCAACGACGAGACCCTGGCGCGGTACTCGGCGGACGGCGTCGTGATCTGCACCCCCACGGGGTCCACGGCCTACTCGCTGTCCGCCGGCGGGCCGGTGCTCTTTCCGACTCTCGAGACCCTGCTCGTGACGCCCGTGTCGGCCCATGCCCTGGCCATCCGCCCGGTGGTGCTCCCCGCCGACTCCGTGGTCGCGGTGCGCGCAGATGATAATCCCGAAGAGCTTCTGGTGACGGTGGACGGCCAGCCCGGCACCAGCTTCTCGTCGGGAGAGACCCTCATCGTGCGCCGGGCGCCGAACGGAATCGGCGTCGTGCGCTTTCCAGGCAGCAGCTTCTTCAATACGCTGCGCCAGAAGCTGGGGTGGGGCGGACTCCCGCAACGGGATTAGTCCTCGGCATGCTGATCGAACTGCGGATTCGCAATTTCGCCATCATCGAGTCGCTCACCCTCCCCCTCGCGCCGGGGTTCAACGTGCTGTCGGGCGAGACGGGGGCCGGGAAGTCGATCATCGTCGGCGCGCTGGGCCTGCTGCTCGGCGAGCGGGCCAGCGCCGACCTCATCCGCACCGGCCAGGAGCGGGCCACGGTCGAGGGCGTGTTCGACGTCTCCGACCGGCCGGCGCTGCGCGCCGTGCTCGACGAGCACGGGCTCGAGGCCGAGGATTCGCTGATCGTGCTCAAGCGCGAGGTCGCGGCGGGTCGGGCGCGCGCCTGGGCCAACGGCTCGTCGGTCACGGCGGCGGTGCTCGCCCAGATCGGACGGCAGCTCGTGGACCTGCACGGGCAGCACGAGGCCCAGTCGCTGCTCGACCCCGAATCGCAGCGCGCCATCCTCGACGCCTTCGGCGACGCGGCGGCGGACGCGGCTTCGGTGCGCGACACGTTCCATGCGGTGAGCGACATCCGCCGCGAGATCGCCGACCTGGACACGCGCGCCCGCGACGCCCAGCGCCGGGCCGATTACCTGCGCCACGTGGCGAAGGAAATCGAGGAGGCGCGGCTCACGGAGGGCGAAGACGCGCGCCTGGAAGAGGAGGCCAACCGGCTGGAGAACGCCGACGAGCTGCGGGCGCTGGCCGGCGAGGCGCTGGCCCACCTTTCGGCCGAGGAGCAGGGAGCGCTCACCCGGCTCGGCGCGCTGGAGCGCGTCCTGCACCAGCTCCAGCGGCTCGATCCGTCGCTGGCCGGCCTGCAGGAGTCGTACGACGCCGCCTACTACGCGCTCGACGCGATGGCGCGGGAGCTGGAGCGCTATCAGGGCGACGTGGACCTCGATCCCCAGCGCCTGGCCCAGGTGCGCGCCCGCCGCGAGCTGCTGTTCGACCTGGTGAAGAAGTACGGGCCCGCCCTGGCCGACGTGATGCAGCAGGGGCGCGAGGCGCGGCGCGAGCTGGACCTCGTGGATTCGTCGGGGCTCGAGCTGCGGACCCTGCGCGAGCGGCTGGAGGCGGGCGAGCAGGCGCTGGGCAAGGCGGCGGCCGCGCTCACGAAGCGGCGCAAGGCGGCGGGGGCGCGCCTCGCCCGCGCCGTGGACGAGGTGCTGCCCGATCTCGGCATGCCCGACGGGCACCTCGAGGTGGCGCTCCGCCCGCGCGGCGAGGTCGGCGCCGAGGGCGCCGAGGACGTCGAGTTCCTGGTGTCGCTCAACGTGGGCCACGACGCCCGGCCGCTGGCGCGCGTGGCGTCGGGCGGCGAGCTGAGCCGCGTGATGCTGGCCCTCAAGACCATCCTTGCCCGGCTGGATCACGTGCCCACGCTCGTGTTCGACGAGGTCGACGCCGGCATCGGCGGCACGGTCGGGCTCCAGGTGAGCGATACGATGCGCCGCGTGGCGGCCAGCCATCAGGTGTTCGCGATCACCCACCTGCCGCAGATCGCGGCGCGGGCGCACCACCACATCCGGGTGAGCAAGGACGCGGCGGGCGGGGTCACGACGGCGGGCATCGCGGTGCTGGAAGGCGAGGCCCGCGTGGTCGAGATCGCGCGGATGCTGGGCGGCGACCCCGACAGCGCCGTGAGCCGGGCGCACGCCCGCGAACTGCTGAAATCGGCGGCCGCCCCGGCGGCGCCCCCGGACGTCCCGCGCGGCGGAGCCGGGCGGCCCCGGCGCCGCCCGTAGGCGGAGCCGGGCGCCTCAGCGGCGGTTGTAGTAGAACCGCACCTGGATCCGGTCCATCCAGGACTTCGGCATTCCGTACGCGCCGCTCAGCGTCTCGAGGTGGGTGAACGTCACGTCGATGGGCAGCCCCACCTTCCGGCGGTCGTACTCGGGCACCGACGAGTAGCTGATGCCGAACCCGGCCGCCTGCTGGGCGCCGGGGGCGGTGCTGATCCCGTTCCAGGTGGCGGTCGGCCGCTCGGGCTGCTGGGCGCCGAGGGCAGGGGAGATGAGGGAGCCGGAGGCGTACGTGTTGGCGGCGACGTTGGTGTAGTCGTAAATGGCGTTCACCCCGAGCTGGTGGGTGATGATGAACCGCGGAGCCACCTCGAGCCGGGTGATCGCGCCAGGGGTATACGGGAACGTGGAAGAGGTGTTGGGCGGGAAGGGAAGCGCGGCGCCGATCGGGAACGCGCCGGTCTTCGTCTTCCCGGTGGGCTGGAGGTACTCGGCGGCCGCCGACAGGCCCAGCCGGTCGCCCTGCTGGAGGTAGGCCGCGAACCGGCCGCCCACCTGCATCGCGCCGCGGCCGGTGCCGATGTCCGCCGGATTCGTGGGCGACGCCACCTGGCCGGTGGGCAGGGTCACGAGCGCGGTGAGCGTCGATCGCGCGAGCAGCGCCCCGGGGCGCCTGGCCGCCGCCGAGTCGAGAAAGCCGTCGAACAGTCGCACGCGCACGCTCAGCTCGACGTCGCCCGTGCTGATGCGGATCGTGCTGGCCACCGAATCGAACCCGGCGACGCCGGGGTCGCTGAGAAACGTGTTGAGATCGCCGGCGCCCATCACCGCGCCGGCGCCGGCGGGCGTGGACGTGATCAACGGGCCGCCGTTGAGGAAGGCCCGGAACGACGAGTCGAACGCGGCCAGCCGCCCGCGGATCGCGAGGTCGGCCACGGTCCCGTTCACCGGCACCACCGGCGCGCCCCGGGTCTGCGCGTTCTCGCCGTACACCGCCGCGAACGCGGTGGAGAACGTCGCCGCGCTCTGCAGCAGGCTGGCCACGTCGCCGGGGCGCGCGAGAATCGCGCCGCAGCTCGGATTGGCGGCCGGGTTCGCCTGGCACGCCTGCTGCGCCGCCTGCAGCGCCCCGGCGGCGTTCACGAGCTGGGCGAACACCGCGCTGTCGCGGGCGAGCGAGGCGGGGTTCACCGCGGCCGGATTGATGCCCACGTTCCCCGTGCTGTCCGTCGGGTTCACCCGCAGCATGATGCTCGTGCGCGTCCGCACCAGGGGCACCATGAATCCGAGCGTGATCCGGCTGGTGAGTCCGTACTCGCCGCGAATGGGCGTTACCGCGACTCGGGCGTCGGCGGCGGCCATCGTGCGCCCGAGCGACAGGGAGAAGGGCGACCCGGTGAGGGCGCCGATGGCCGACTGCGTGCCCGACAGGGCCGGAAGCTGCGCCGCGCCCAGCGAGTCGAAGCTGAATCCGCCGCCCAGCGGCATCGTCGCGGTCGCGCTCCCGGCGGGGGCGAACAGCGCGTTGTACCGGGTCCACTCCGACGCCGCGTCCAGCCGGAACTGCCCGCGGGCCAGGACCGTGGCGTCGTCCAGGTGGGGAAAGCCGGCCTGGGCCCGCGCCGCGCGGGGCAGGGCGCCGGCAAACAGCGCGAACAGCGAGATCCGGAGCAGGGCGCGGGGCGCGCGCGAACGGTGCATGGGGATGTTCGAGTCGCTGGGGTGGAACCTCGGGCTTATTATCCTGTTCGGAAGCTCGTGGAAGTTAACCTCTACCCCGCGCCGGTGTCTTCGCTCCCCAGTCCCCGACCCATTCCCCGCGTTCCCTGGCAGATCACCGGCAACCACTGGCTGGCGCTGCCGTGCGTGCATCCGGCCAACGGCGCCGTGCACGCCGTCGGGGTCCTGCATCGCGGCGCGCGTTCGGCGGTCGAGCTGGCCGGCCATGCCGAGTTCCAGGAAGGCGAGGGCCCGGCCCTTCTGCGTCCGACGCTGGCCGTGAATGGCGCGGCGCACGATTTCGCGTCGTCGCCCATGGCGTGGGAGCGGGCGCTCGAATGGCTGCCCACCTTCACCAGCCAGGCCGGGCCGCTGGTCATCCGGGGCACCGTGTTCGCCCCCTTCGGGCGCGACGCCGACGTGGCCGGCGCCGTGTACGCGCTGTCGCTGGAGAACCGGTCGCGCGCGGCGTGCACCGTGCGCGTGGGGGTCGAGGGAAGCCTTGGGCACCGCCAGCTCCGCGTCCGCACGCCGCGACCGTTCGCCGATCCGCACCGGGTGGGCGTGCAGGACGGCTACGTGGTGCTGGACGGTTCCGCGGAACCCGGACTCGTCGCGCTCGCCGTGGGCGCCGACGCCGAGTCGGGCGTCGCGGTGTCGGGCGGCCCGGCGCCGGGCTACGCGATGGCGCGCGAGGTCGAGCTGGCGGCAGGCGGGCGCGAGCAGGTGGCGTTCTACCTCGCCGCCGGCCCGGAGCGCGACGGCGCGCTGGCCTCGGCCGCCGTGCTGCGCCGCCGCGGCTGGCGCGAGCTGCTGGCCGGCACCCGCGACGCCCTGCAGGCGCTGCAGCAGTCCACCGGCGTCGAGCCGCTGGACCGGCTCATCAACCGGAACCTGTTATTCGCGTACTTTTATGGGGTGGGGCGGGCGCTGGACGACGCGCACTACTACCTGATGCGCACCCGCGCCCCGTGGCACGCCGCCGGCGTCACGGTGCGCGACTGGGAGGCGCTCACCTGGACCCTGCCCGCGGTCCAGCTCGGCGACCCGCCGCTGGCGCGCGAGTTGATCCTCCGGGCCTGCGAGCTGCACGGCTACGCGCCGGGGCGGGGAGTCCATTACCTGGACGGCACCCTGTTCGAGCCCGGCTTCTGCCTGGACGGCGCCGCGGCCTTCCCGCTGGCCGTGGACCGCTACATCCGCGACACGGGCGACGACGCCATCGTGGACGAGCCGGTGCTGGGCGACACCCTGTACGGGGCCCACGACGAGATCGCCGACCGCCGCGACGGCGACTGGCCGCTGTACTCCACCGAAGTGACGCCCTCGGGGGCGCCGGCGGCGCAGCCGTTCACGCTGCACGGCAACGCGGCGGTGGCCATGGCGCTCGAGGTGCTGCGCCGCACCCTCGACGAGGAGACGGCGCGCGACGTCCAGGATCCGGAGGGCGTGCGCGCCGCGCTGGCCCGGCACTTCCTCCGCACGCACGACGGGGCGCCGCGGCTCGCCACGGCAATCGATGCGGCGGGCCATGCCCACTTCGAGGACGATGCCGTGGGCTCGGCGTTCTGGCTCCCGCTGTACGAGGCGGTGGCGCGGCAGGACTCCACCTACCGACGCACCGCCAAGGCGCTCGGCGCGCCGGGAGAGCGGCTGGCCGAGCACTGCGCCCGCCTCATGGGCCCGGACGCATCGGCGATGCTCAAGTGGTTCCGCCGCGCCCCGCTCGATGGCGGGGTGGCCGCCGAGACGGTGGACGAGGCCGGTCGCGCGACCGGGAACGGGGGAGACGCGTCGCTCTCGGGGCTGGTGGCCTGGAGCGTGTGGTACGCCGTGCACGCGCTGGGCGAGCACCCCTGACCGTCGCCGGGGCCCGTTGTCGGGCCTCCGGGGCGGGGGCTATATTGGGGGCACGCGGGAATAGCTCAGTTGGTAGAGCACAACCTTGCCAAGGTTGGGGTCGCGGGTTCGAGTCCCGTTTCCCGCTCTGACAAATGGCGGTGTAGAATGAGGAGCGGCTTCGGCCGCTCCTTTTTCGTGTGCATCCGCCGGGGTGGCGAAACTGGTAGACGCGAGGGACTTAAAATCCCTTGGGGGCAACCCCATCCGGGTTCGAGACCCGGCCCCGGCATCCTCCCCGCGCGACGCGCCTCGCGCC
>JAGWRI010000228.1 GCA_028876525.1 Gemmatimonadota bacterium
GACGGACCCTGGGCGCGCGCGACGAGCGGCGCGGCGGCGAGAAGCGCGGCCGCGGCCGCCGCGCGCACGGTGGAAGAGGAGGCCATGGCCATCAACGATAAGGCCTTAGGGCCGCTCGGGAAACGGTCCCGTTCCAGTTGCTACAAGTATGTGAACGGGATACTTTTAGCCGCCGGGGCGTCGCTCCGGCTCGCTTGTTTACCGCCCCCGCCCCCGCCAGAGGTCCGTGCGGCGCGGCGACTGCCGAGTGCGCGTCTCGGAGCCGAATGAAGATTCTGCCGGACTGGCTGAAGAACGGATACCTGCGGCTCATTGATCCCGTCGCGGATTGGTGCGTGCGGCATCGCGTGCACCCCAACACGATTACGGTGATCGGCACGACGTGCACCGTGATCGGCGGCGTCGTGTACGGGACGGGGCACATCAGCGTCGGCGGGTTCTTTCTCGGTCTCACGGCGCTGTTCGACGTGCTGGACGGCATGGTCGCGCGGAAATCCGGCACGGCCTCGACCTTCGGGGCGTTCCTCGACTCCACGCTCGACCGCCTGGCCGACGGATTCGTGCTCGGCGGCCTGGCCGTGTTCTACGCGCTCAACACGCTTCACCACTCGTGGGCCAGCGTGCCGATGGTGGTGATGTGCCTGCTCGGCCTCATCGGGTCGTTCCTCACCTCGTACACCCGCGCGCGGGCCGAGGCGCTGGGCATCGACGCCAAGGTGGGGATGCTGCAGCGTCCCGAGCGCGTGGTGCTGCTCTCGGTGCCGCAGGCGTTCTTCGGGCTGGCCCTGAACGGGGTCGTGCTCGCCATCATCATCGTGGTCCTGACCGTCACGGCGTGGATCACGGTCTATCAGCGCGTGGCCTTCGTGTACCGGGCCACGGTGCCCACGGATGCCCCCTCGTCGTCGGAGCACGAGCAGTCCCCGGCCGCCGCGCCGGCTCCGGCGTTCGACCCGCATCCCCTGCTCAAAGGAGAATAAGGTCGTGAAGGATTCGTCGTCCGAATCGCGCCAGGCCCCCCGTCCGGCCACCGGCAAGCTCGGTGTGCTCACCCCCGGACTGGGCGCCGTGGCGACCACGTTCATGGCCGGCGTCGAGAGCATCCGGCGCGGCTATTCCAAGCCCATCGGGTCGCTCACCCAGATGGCCACCATCCGCCTGGGCAAGCGCACCGACAAGCGCGCCCCGTTCATCAAGGACTTCGTCCCGCTGGCCGGGCTCGACGACCTCGTGTTCGGCGCCTGGGACCCGATTCCCGACGACGCCTACACGGCGGCCAAGAAGGCCGGCGTGCTCGAGGCGGCCGACCTGGAGCGGGTGGCCGACTTCCTGAAGGCCATCAAGCCGATGCCGGCCGTGTTCGACAATCACTACGTCACGCGCATCAACGGCACGAACGTCAAGAAGGGCAAGACCAAGCGCGACCTCGCCGAGCAGCTGCGGCAGGACATCCGCGATTTCAAGGCCAGGCACAAGCTCGACCGGCTCGTGATCGTGTGGTGCGCGTCCACCGAGATCTTCATCAGGCCGGGCCCGCAGCACCAGTCGCTGGCCGCGTTCGAGAAGGCGATGGACGCCAACGACGAGGCGATCTCGCCGGCCATGCTGTACGCCTGGGCCGCGATCATGGAGGGGGTGCCCTACGCCAATGGCGCGCCGAACCTCGCCGTGGACACGCCCGCGCTGCAGGAGCTGGCCAACGCCAAGGGCGTGCCGATCTCGGGCAAGGACTTCAAGACCGGCCAGACGTGGATGAAGACCGTCATCGCGCCGGCGCTCAAGGCCCGCATGCTCGGCCTCGCCGGCTGGTACTCCACCAACATCCTCGGCAACCGCGACGGCGAGGTGCTGGACGACCCGCAGTCGTTCAAGACCAAGGAAGAGTCCAAGCTCAGCGTGCTGCACACGATCCTGCAGCCCGAGCAGTACCCCGACCTGTACAAGGACTTCTCGCACGTCGTGCGCATCAACTACTACCCGCCGCGCGGCGACAACAAGGAAGGCTGGGACAACATCGACATCTTCGGGTGGATGAACTACCCGATGCAGATCAAGGTCAACTTCCTGTGCCGCGACTCGATCCTCGCCGCGCCGATCGTCCTCGACCTCGCCCTCTTCTCCGACTTCGCGCATCGCGCCGGGATGAAGGGAATCCAGGAATGGTTAAGTTTCTATTACAAGTCGCCCATGGCGGCTGCGGGATTGCAGCCGGAGCACGATCTTTTCATTCAGCAGACCAAGCTGAAGAACACGCTCCGGCACCTCATGGGTGAGGAGCAGATCACGCACCTCGGGCTGGAGTACTATCAGCAGTGACGCGCGCGAGACGGGTGCTGGTGATGCTGGGAGCCGCCGGGCTCCTCGCGGCGTGCGGCGGCCAGCCGCAGCGGCCGGTGCTCCGTCTGTACTCCAGGTCGTACGCGTTCATGATCCAGCCGACCGACATCCCGCCCCACGCGCGCGAGGAGATCACCTACAAGGTCACGGTCCACGACCGCAAGACCGACCAGCCGATCGAAGGCGGTGATGGGCAGATCTTCGCCAACATGCAGTACGGCCTCCAGGGCCCGCACACGTGGGACGGGTTCGCCCAGGGTCCCGAGCTCGGGACCTACTACGGCAAGCTCAATTTCACCGTGGCCGGGCAGTGGGCCATGGCCGTCCGGTTCCGCCGCGACTCGCTGCACCCGCTCGAGCGCGTGGACTGGATGCAGGACGTCTTCAACGAACGCCCCGATTCCACCCCCCCGTAATGCGACACTTCTATCGCAGTCACCTCGTGCCCGCCGACGTGCTGGCGGCCGCCGACCGGTTCTTCCCCGACCTCGGGCTCCCGGCCGCGACCACCGCGGCCGGCGCGCGCACCTTCGCCGGCCCGCTCGGCGCATTGCGCCTCGCGGCCTTCCCCGAGGGCGGCCATTACACCTTCGTCCGCGTCGAGACCGACCAGATGGGCGAGAGCCGCCTCGACCGCAACGTGAAGCGCTTCTTCCTCACGCTGCACCGTCAGGAAGACCCGCGGCACCGGCTCGAAGCGGCCTACTGAGGCCGCCCCGCGTGCCGGCCGCCGGATCCCGCCGCGGAACCGCTCCATGACCGCGCCCCAGCCTCCGCAGCCCCCCGAGGTCGAATCCGAGGGTCCGTGGCAGTATCTTGGGTTGGGGTGCCTGATGCTCGTCGCCGGCCTGATGGGCGGCGGAATGATCGGTGTGCTCGTGGCCAAGATCGCCGGATGGGCCATGCACTGCACCCCCGACGCCGACACGGGCGCCCCGTGCAACTGGATCAACTACTGGTTCTACGGGGCGATCGCCGGCACCGTGCTGCTGCCCACAACCGTGCTCCTGCTCAGGCGCCGTGGCCGTCGCCAGGCGCGCAAACCGACATAGAGGATGATCCCGTGGCACGCCTAGACGTCATCATGCCGCAGATGGGCGAGTCCATCGCCGAGGGCACGCTGTCCAAGTGGCTCAAGAAGGTCGGCGACGAGGTCAAGCGCGACGAGCCGATCTTCGAGATCTCCACCGACAAGGTGGACGCCGAGATCCCGGCTCCCGCCGCCGGCGTGATCGCCGAGATCCTGGTCCACGAGGGACAGACGGTGGCCGTGCAGACGGTCGTCGCC
>JAGWRI010000023.1 GCA_028876525.1 Gemmatimonadota bacterium
TACGTCGTGGTGAAGATCCCGCGGTTCGCGTTCGAGAAGTTCCCCGACGCCAATCCGTATCTCACCACGCAGATGAAGTCGGTGGGCGAGGCGATGGCCATCGGGCGCACCTTCAAGGAGGCGCTGCAGAAGGGGCTGCGGGCCCTGGAGACGGGGCGTCCCGGGTGGACGGTGGCCGCGAAGCCGGCCGACGACCGGCTTCCCGACGACAGCGACGCGGCGCTGGCCGGCGCGCTGCGCATGCCGACCCCCGAGCGCATCTTCCAGATCAAGCGGGCGTTCCTGAGCGGAATGCCGGTGCGCGAGGTGGCCGAGCTGACGGCCATCGACCCCTGGTTCCTGGAGCAGATGCACGAGCTGGTGGACGCCGAGCGGTGGTACGCCGGGCTCGCCACCGTGGGCGCGTTCGAGATGCGGCGCATGAAGCGCATGGGCTTCTCCGATCGCCAGCTCGGCGTGCTGCGCGGCGAGGCCGAGGGCGACGTGCGCGCGCGCCGCTGGGCGCTGGGCGTGCGGCCGTCGTACAAGATGGTCGACACCTGCGCCGGCGAGTTCCCCTCGTCCACGCCGTATCTCTATGGCTGCTACGACGACGAGACCGAGGCGCCGAAGTCCGGGCGCCGGTCGGTGATCATTCTGGGGAGCGGGCCGAACCGCATCGGGCAGGGGGTCGAGTTCGACTACTGCTGCGTGCGCGCCGCGATGGCGCTGCGCGAGCGGGGGTACGAGACGATCATGATCAACTCGAACCCCGAAACGGTGTCCACCGACTTCGACACCTCGGACAAGCTCTACTTCGAGCCGCTGACGCTGGAGGACGTGCTCGAGATCGTGGAGCGCGAGCAGCCCGAGGGGGTCGTCGTGCAGCTGGGCGGGCAGACGCCGCTCAAGCTCACGCGCCCGCTCGAGGCCGCGGGGGTGAAGATCCTCGGCACCTCGCCCGACGCGATCGACATCGCCGAGGACCGGCGCCGGTTCGAGCAGATCGCGCGCGAGGTCGGGCTCACCCAGCCGCCCAACGGCACGGCGACGAACGTCGCCGAGGCGCTGGCGGCGGCCGAGCGCATCGGGTATCCCGTGCTCGTGCGCCCGTCGTACGTGCTGGGCGGGCGCGCGATGCAGATCGTCTACGACCCGGCGTCGCTGGAGCGCTACTTCGAGAAGGCGGCCGGCGTGTCGGAGCAGCGCCCCGTGCTCATCGACCGGTTCCTCGAGGACGCCTTCGAGGTGGACGTGGACGCGATCTCCGACGGCTCGCGCGTCGTGATCGGCGGCATCATGCAGCACATCGAAGACGCCGGCATCCACTCCGGCGACTCGGCGTGCGTGCTCCCGCCGTACCTCGTGACCGAGCAGGACATGGAGGTCATGCGCGAGCAGACGGCGGCCATGGCGCGGGCGCTGGGCGTGGTGGGGCTCATGAACGTCCAGTACGCCATCAAGGACCACGTCGTGTACGTGCTCGAGGTGAACCCGCGGGCCAGCCGCACGGTGCCGTTCGTTTCCAAGGCGATCGGCGTGCCGCTGGCGTCGCTCGCCGCGCGGCTGATGATGGGCGAGACCCTGGACGACGTCGGGTACACCGACGAGGTGGCGCCGGCCTACGTGTCGGTCAAGGAGGCGGTGTTCCCGTTCACCAAGTTCCCGGGCACCGACCCGATTCTCGGTCCCGAAATGCGCTCGACGGGCGAGGTGATGGGCATCTCCGACTCGTTCGGCACGAGCTTCGCCAAGGCGCAGCTCGCCGCGGGGAACGGCCTCCCGCTCGAGGGCACGATCCTCGTCACGGTCAACGACCCCGACAAGCCGACCGTGACCCCGATTGCGCGCCGGTTCCACGAAATGGGGTTCCGCCTCCTGGCCACGCGCGGCACGGCCACCTACCTGCGCCACCGCGGCATCCCGGCCGACCCCGTGTTCAAGGTGCACGAGGGACGCCCCAACTGCCACGACCTGATCCTCAACGGCGAGGTGCAGCTCCTGGTCAACACGCCGCTCGGCAAGCACGCCCAGCGCGACGACTACACCCTGCGCCAGGCGGCGATCCGGAACCGGGTGGCGTACACGACCACGATGTCGGCGGCGAGCGCCGCCAGCGACGCCGTGCTGGCCCTGCGGTCGCGGCGGGCGGCGGTGAAGTCGCTGCAGGAGTGGCAGGCCGAACTCGAGTTGCGGGCATGAGCCAGACGCCGATCATCCACGAATCGTCCTATGTGGACGAGGGGGCCCGGATCGGCCCCGGCACGCGCATCTGGCACTTCTGCCACGTGATGGGCGGGGCCGAGATCGGCGAACGGTGCAGCCTGGGGCAGAACGTGGTCGTGATGAACGGCGTCCGGATCGGCGACAACGTGAAGATCCAGAACAACGTCTCGGTCTACGAGGGCGTGATCCTCGAGGACGACGTGTTCTGCGGACCGTCCATGGTGTTCACCAACGTCGTGAACCCGCGCAGCCACGTGTCGCGCAAGCACGAGTACCGCACGACCCGCGTGCGGCGGGGAGCGTCGATCGGGGCCAACGCGACGATCGTGTGCGGCGTGACGCTGGGCGAGTACGCCTTCGTCGGCGCCGGCGCGGTGGTGACGCGGGACGTGCCGGCGTACGCCCTCGTGACCGGCGTGCCGGCGCGGCGGATCGGCTGGATGTGCCAGTGCGGGGAGCGGCTGCCCGACGCGGGCGCCGGCGCCTGCGCGGCGTGCGGGACCACCTACGAGCGCCACGGCGACGGGATCCGTCCCGCGCCGGCGCGCGGCGCGTGAGCCTTCTCCCATGACCCACCGGACCTTCGACCTCGCCCTCGTCGGCTGCGGGCGCATCAGCAAGAACCACTTCGACGCCATCGCCAGGACCGACGGGCTCAGGCTCGGCGCCGTCTGCGACGTGGACGAGGCGCGGGCCCGCGAAGCGGGCGAGGCGTACGGCGTGCCCTGGTTCACCTCGCTCGACGAGCTGCTCAAGTCGGCCCGCTGCGACATCGTGGCCCTGTGCACGCCGTCGGGGCTGCACGCGCCGCAGGGCGTGCTCGCGGCGCGGGCCGGAAAGCACGTGCTGAGCGAGAAGCCGATGGCCACCACGCTGGCCGCGGCCGACGACCTCGTCGAGGCGTGCGACGCCGCCGGCGTCCACCTGTTCGTGGTCAAGCAGAACCGGCTCAACCCGCCCATCCAGCTCCTGCGCCGCGCCGTGGACAAGGGGCGGTTCGGGCGCATCTACCTGGCCAACGTGACGGTGCGCTGGCAGCGCCCCCAGGACTACTACGACGCCGCCCCCTGGCGCGGCACGTGGGAATTCGACGGCGGCGCGATCATGAACCAGGCCTCGCACTACGTGGACCTGCTCCAGTGGCTCGTCGGCCCCGTCGAGAGCGTGGTCGCCAAGACGGCCACCCAGGCCCGCCAGATCGAAGCCGAGGACTCCGGCGCCGCCGTGCTCAAGTTCCGCTCCGGTGCGCTGGGCGTCATCGAGGTCAACGTCCTCACCTATCCGCGGAATCTCGAGGGGTCCATCACGATCCTCGGCGAGAAAGGATCCGTGAAGATCGGCGGCACGGCCGTGAACAAGGTCGAACACTGGCAGTTCGCCGAATACGACGACGACGACAAGCAGATCGAGACGGTGAGCACGAATCCGCCCAACGTGTACGGGTTCGGCCACCTGGGGTACTACGCCAACGTGCTCGCGGTGCTGCGCGGCGAGGCGAAGGCGGACACCGACGGGCGGGCGGGGCGGAAGTCGCTGGAGCTGATCCTCGCGATCTACGAATCGGCCAAGACGGGGATGACGGTGCCGCTGCCGTTGGCGGTCGGGAGGTAGGAGGGTAGGAGGGCAGGCGCGAGGACGATTTGAGGCGCTCCGACATTGCGCGAGCTCCCTCCGCTCGACCCTCCCGGTCACCCGACGCCCTGCTGAATTGACGGGCGCCGCCACCCCGGCGAGCTTTAAAGTTCCAGTGGTTTGCAGCACTACATTCCGAGACCAACATGCCTGTCCCTCTCTTGGACCTTCGCGCGCAGCACGCCACGATCAAGGACGAGGTCGTGAAGTCGGTGCTCGAGCTGGTCGATTCGCAGCTGTTCATCCTCGGCGCTCCCGTCGAGCGCCTGGAGAAGGAAGTCGCCGAGCTGTCCCACACGCCCTACGCGGTCGGATGCGCCAGCGGGACCGACGCCCTGCTGCTCGCGCTCCGCGCCCTGGACGTCGGGCCCGGCGACGAGGTCATCACGACCCCGTTCACCTTCTTCGCCACCGCGGGCACGATCCACAACGTGGGCGCGACGCCCGTGTTCGTGGACGTCGAGCCCGACACCTTCAACATCTCGGTCGACGCCATCGAGCGCGCGATCACGGCCAAGACCAAGGCCATCGTGCCGGTGGACCTGTTCGGCCAGATGGCGCCCGTCGAGCGGATCGCGGCGATCGCCCGCGGCATCCCGATCGTCGAGGACGCCGCGCAGTCCATCGGCGCCAGCCGGATGATCGACGGCGTGCGCCGGATGGCCGGCGAGGTGCCCACGATCGGCACGTTCAGCTTCTTCCCGTCGAAGAACCTGGGCGGGTACGGCGACGGCGGCATGATGGTCACGCAGGACAAGGGTCTGGCCGACCGCCTGCGCCGCCTGCGGATGCACGGCGGCTCGCGCCAGTACTTCCACGACGAGGTGGGCTACAACAGCCGCCTCGACGCGCTGCAGGCGGCCGTGCTCTCGGCCAAGCTCCCGCACCTCGCGGCCTGGAGCGCCAAGCGCCGGACCAACGCCGCCTACTACAACCGGGCGCTGGCCGACGTGCGCCAGGTCGTGACGCCGTTCGTGGACCCGGCCAACGAGTCGATCTTCAACCAGTACACGCTGCGCTGCGAGCGCCGCGACGAGCTGCAGGCGCACCTGAAGGGCCGGGGAATCGGCACTTCGATCTACTACCCGTTGCCGCTGCACCTCCAGCCCTGCTTCGCCTACCTGGGCTACCGGGCGGGGTCGTGCCCCGAGTCGGAGCACGCGGCGCAGCAGGTGCTGTCGCTGCCCATCTACCCCGAGCTCACGACCGCGCAGCTCGACGAGGTCGTCGCCGGCGTGCGGTCCTTCTACGGAGTCTGAAATGGGCAAGCGCGCCCTGCTGGACAGGATCGAGCGGCGGGAGGTCGTGGTCGGCGTCATCGGGCTCGGCTACGTCGGCCTGCCGCTGGCCATGGAGTTCGCCAAGGCGGGCGTGCGCGTGATCGGCTACGACATCAGCGAGCGCGTGGTGGCCCTGCTCAACCGCGGCGAGTCGCACATCCAGGACGTGCCGGCCGCCGACGTCGCCCGGCTGGTGCAGGCGGGGCTGTTTGCCGCGACCGCCGACGAGGGGCGGCTGGGCGAGGCCGACGCGATCTCGATTGCCGTGCCGACGCCGCTCGTCAAGACGCGCGACCCCGACATGAGCTACATCATCGCGGCGGCCGAGACGATCGGTCGCCACGTGCGCCAGGGGCAGATCGTGGTGCTCGAGAGCACGACCTATCCCGGCACCACGCGCGAGCTGCTGCAGCCGGTGCTCGAGCGGACCGGGCTCGCCGTGGGCACCGACGTCTTCCTGGCCTTCAGCCCGGAGCGCGTGGACCCCGGGAACCCGCGCTTCCACACGGCCAACACGCCCAAGGTGGTGGGGGGGATCACGCCGGCCTGCGCCGAGGTGGCGGCCGCCCTGTACCGGCTGTGCATCGAGACGGTGGTCGAGGTGTCGAGCGCCGAGGCCGCCGAGCTGACCAAGCTGCTCGAGAACACGTTCCGCTCGGTGAACATCGGGCTCGTGAACGAGATGGCGATCGTCTGCGACAAGCTGGGCGTGGACGTCTGGGAAGTGATCGACGCCGCCGCGACGAAGCCGTTCGGTTTTCAGCCGTTTTATCCCGGCCCGGGGCTGGGCGGACACTGCATTCCGATCGACCCTTTCTATCTGAGCTGGGTGGCCCGGAAGCATGGCCTGCCGACAAGGTTTATCGAACTAGCCGGCGAGATCAACACGCACATGCCCAATTATGTGGTCGAGCGTTTGACGGCGGCACTGAACGATCGCGGTAAACCCGTCAAGGGGAGCA
>JAGWRI010000229.1 GCA_028876525.1 Gemmatimonadota bacterium
GCCGCGGCGCCCGAGGCGCCGGCCGCGCCCGCCCCGAGGCCGGCGGAACCGCCCAGCTTCGACGAACTGGCCTTCCTCAAGTCGGTGGTCTCGCCGCTGGCGTCGACGACGCCGGTCAAGTCGGCGCCGGCGCCCGCCAAGCCGCCGGCCAAGCCCTCGGGGCCGCAGTTCACGCAGGACCAGACCGACATGCTGGCCGAGTCGCTCGTGTCGCGGGCCAACCGGCCGTCGCAGGAGCGGGCGTACGTCCGCGAGGACGAGGAGGACGCCGCGGCCGGGCTGGTGGGACGGGCCCAGGAGCCCGACCGGTCGGACGCCCGGCCGTTCGCCGACAACGTGACCGGGAACCACCCGATCGTGCTGCGGCCGTCGGGGGCGGTGGAGCAGCCCAAGACGCTCAAGTGCGCCGAGTGCGGGGCAATGAACTACCCCACCGAGTGGTACTGCGAGCGGTGCGGGGCGGAGCTGGCGTCGCTCTGACGGCGATGCGGGTTCTCTAAAATGCGACGAGGGCCGCGACGGAGGTCGCGGCCCTTCGACTGCCGGCGCCGGGCTCGGCTACTTGGCGCGCGCGATCTGGCTCTTGTGGCGGGCCGCGGCGTTGCGGTGCATCAGCCCCTTGCGGGCGGCGCGGTCGGCGAGCTTGGCGGCCGCCACCTTGTCGGCGGCGGTGGCGCCGGGCGCCTTGGCCTTCTTGAGGGCGGTCCGGAGCGCCGCCCGCTGGGCGCGGTTGCGCACCGTGGCGGCCCGGGTCTTCCGCATATTCTTCTTCGCGGACGCGATCTTGGGCACGAAAATCTCCGAGGAATTCCTGTAGGGTCGCGCGGTCGCGCGAACGGAGGAACCTAGGCGGACCGGCGACGCTTGTCAAGGCGGCGGAAGGGCCCGATGTCGTGATGCCACAGCACTTTGACACCCTTCGACGGCCCCGCTACCTTACGCGCGTCGGCGACCGCCATCCGGCCGCCCCCGCCGCGCAGCCACCCCGCCGTTGAATACACTCCAGACCATACTCTTCGTCGCGCCGGTCCTGTTGTTCTCCGTGATCGCGCACGAATACGCGCACGGCTACGCGGCCCTGCGCCAGGGCGACCCGACCGCGTTCCAGCTCGGGCGCCTCACCTGGAATCCGGTCAAGCACATCGACCCGTTCATGACGCTGCTCCTGCCGGCCGTGCTGCTCGTGGCCACGCACGGGCAGATGGTGCTGGGCGGGGCCAAGCCGGTGCCGGTGAATCCGCGCAACTACCGGCGCTTCAAACGGGGCGACATCATCGTTTCCCTGGCCGGAGTGACGGCGAACCTCGCGATCGCGATCGGCTGCGCCGTGGCGATCGTGCTCGTCGGCCTCGTGGGGCGCGCCGCGCCGGCGCTGGGCACGACGTTCTCCATCCTGCAGGTGATGCTGACGTACGGGATCTGGCTCAACCTGCTGCTCATCGCCTTCAACCTGATCCCGATTCCGCCCCTCGACGGCTCGCACGTCATGAAGTACCTGCTGCCGGCCCGATGGGCGGTGCACTACCAGGCGTTCGCGCGCTACGGGGTCATCGTGCTCGTCGCGCTGCTGTACTTCGGCGGGTCGCTGCTCACGGCGTGGATGGCGCCGGCCTTTCGCGTGGCCGACCTGCTCCTGCGCGCCGTGAATCCGTTCGTGCTGCCCGGCGTGCAGCAATGGGGCCCGCAATGACCGGCGACCAGTTGCTGCTCGAATCGCCGGGAGGCGACGCCGCGTTCGTCGTCGAGCTCAAGGCGTTCTCGGGGCCGCTCGATCTGTTGCTCTCGCTGATCCGCGAGGAGCAGGTGGACATCTACGACATCCCGATCGCGCGCATCGCCGAGCAGTTCCTGGCCCGCATCCGGACGCTGGGCCTGAACGACGCCGCGGAGTATCTCGAGATGGCGGCCCGGCTGCTGCGCATCAAGGCGCAGATGCTGCTGCCGCGCCCCGACGGCGAGGTGTGGGAGGATCCCCGCGCCGAGCTGGTGCGCCGGCTGCTCGAGTATCAGCAGATGCGCGAGGTGGTGGATCTGCTCGAGCGGCGCGGCGAGGAGCGGCGCAACCAGTTCGCGCGCACCTTCACGCCGCCCGACGCGCCCGCGCCGCCTCCGATGCTGGCCCTCTCGCTGGCCGACCTCCTCGCCGCCGTGGACCGCGTGCTGCGGGCGGCGAAGCGGCCGTCGGTGCACGACGTGGTGTCGCGCCCGCTCGACGTCCCGGCCGCCGTGGCCGTCATCCGGGCGCTGCTCGCGCTGCGCTCGCGCATCCGGTTCACCGAAATCCTCCGGCACAGCACCGACCCGTCGTTCGTGCTGTCCACCCTGATGGGGCTGCTCGAACTCGCCAAGGTCGGCGAGCTGCGCGTGCACCAGCCCCGACCCTTCGCCAACGTGGAGATCGAGCGTGACGCCGCTGGCCAAGCTGCTTGAAGCCGCGCTGTTCGCCAGTCCGCGCCCCATCTCGCTCGCCGAGCTGGCGGAGCTGGACCCCGAGGCGCCCCTCGCCGCGGTCACCGCGGCGCTCGAAGAGCTGCGCGAGCACTACAACGTGGACGGCCACGGCGTGGAGCTGGTGGAGCTGGGCGGGGGCTGGCAGATCCTGACCCGCGCCGAGTACACCGAGGCCATCGAGCGGGCCCAGCTCGCCGCGCGCCCGCAGCGGCTCTCGGCCGCCGCGCTCGAGACGCTGGCCATCGTCGCCTACCGCCAGCCCATCGGGCGCGCCGAGATCGAGGAGATTCGCGGCGTAAACGTGGGCGGCGTGCTGAAGTCGCTGCACGAGCGCGGGCTGGTGGACGTGGTCGGCCGCGCCGAAGGGCTGGGGCGCCCGCTGCTGTACGGAACCACGCCGCAGTTCCTCGAGCACTTCGCGCTGCGGCACCTGCAGGAGCTGCCGCGGGCCGACGAGCTGGCCATCGCCCTGCGCAGCGCCGAGCCGGCCGGGGTGGAATGAGCGACGCGATGCGCATCCAGCGCGCCCTGGCGCGCGCGGGTGTCGCGTCGCGCCGCGGGGCCGAGGAGCTGGTGGCCGCCGGCCGCGTGACCGTGAACGGCGCGGTGGCCCGCGTCGGGCAGACGGTGCGCCCGGGGGCCGACGCGATTGCCGTGGACGGCCGCCCGGTGGGCGCCCAGCCGTCCACGGTGTGGTACGTACTCCACAAGCCGGCCGGCGTGATGACCACGAAGTCCGACCCGCAGGGCCGCCGCACCGTGTACGACCTGGTGCCGCCGGCTCCCGGGCTGGTGTACGTGGGACGGCTCGACTACCTCACCGAAGGCGTGCTCCTGATGACCACCGACGGGACGGCCGCCCACGCCCTCACCCACCCCCGCCACGAAGTGGAGCGCACCTACGTCGCCACCGTGCGCGGCGACGCGCCGCGGGCCGTGGTCGCGGCCCGCGGCGGCGTCCGGCTCGAGGACGGGACGGTGCAGCCGCGCGCCGTCGAGGCCCGCCGGCTCGGCGGCGGGCAGTGGGCGTTCGAGGTCACGATCGCCGAGGGGCGCAAGCGCGAGGTCCGGCGCCTCTGCACGGCGCTCGGCCTCGGCGTGGACCGGCTGGTGCGCACTCGGTTCGGCCCGGTGGAGCTGGGCGCGCTGCCCAGCGGACAGGTGCGCCAGCTCACGCCGCGCGAGCGCCGGGCCATTGACGCCATCGTGGCCGGTGCGCCAGCCTGAAGCAGGAGAACGGACGCCGGCGCGCGGGGTAGATGATGGGAGGGCCGCGCGCTTCACCTCACCCCTTGTCGGAGCGGTCGTGGAACCACAGCAGACATCGTCGGCGGATTCGCGGCTCGTGCACGACGTCGCCGCCCAGGTGGCGCGGCGCGTCGTCGGCCAGGACTACATGGTGGAGCGGCTGCTGATCAGCCTGCTCACCGGCGGCCACGTGTTGCTCGAGGGCGTGCCCGGGCTCGCCAAGACGCTCACCGTGCGCACGCTGGCCGAGACGATCTCGACGACGTTCCAGCGGATCCAGTTCACGCCCGACCTGCTCCCCGCCGACGTGCTGGGCACGCAGGTGTACGAGCAGGGCTCCGGGCGGTTCGTGGTCAAGCAGGGCCCGATCTTCGCGAACATCATCCTCGCCGACGAGATCAACCGGGCGCCGGCCAAGGTGCAGGCGGCGCTGCTGGAGGCGATGCAGGAGAAGCAGGTGACGATCGGCGGCACGACGTATCCGCTCGACGAGCCCTTTCTCGTGCTCGCCACGCAGAATCCGATCGAGCAGGAGGGCACGTATCCGCTCCCCGAGGCGCAGGTGGACCGGTTCATGCTCAAGCTGCGCGTGGGCTACCCCAGCCGCGACGAG
This sequence comes from Gemmatimonadota bacterium, assembly GCA_028876525.1. GTDB lineage: Bacteria > Gemmatimonadota > Gemmatimonadetes > Gemmatimonadales > Gemmatimonadaceae > JAGWRI01. The sequence goes on from JAGWRI010000229.1 coordinate 4,313, forward strand.
GAGAAGGAGATCATGCGGCGCATGGCGGGCGGCGCGCCGATCGCCGTCGACCGCGTGGCCTCGCCGCAGGCGATCCTCGATGCGCGGCGGCGCATCGCCGAGCTGTACATGGACGAGCGGATCGTGGACTACATCGTGGACATCGTGCATGCCACCCGCGAGCCGGCCTCCGCCGGTCTGGCGGACCTCGCGCCGCTCATCGAGTTCGGCGCCAGCCCGCGGGCCACGATCGCGCTGGCCCAGGCGTCGCGCGCCCACGCCTTCCTGCGCGGGCGCGCGTTCGTCACGCCCGACGACGTGAAGGCCGTGGCCCCCGACGTGCTGCGGCACCGCGTGCTCACCACCTACGAGGCCGAGGCCGAAGAGATCTCGCCCGACGAGATCGTCCGGCGCGTCCTGGCCAAGATCGAGAGCCCGTGACCACCGCCTCCCCGCGCGCCGCGCTCGTGCCGCCGGACGTGCTCCGTCAGGTCCGGCTGATCGAGCTGCGCACGCGCGGGGTCGTGAATTCGCTGTTCGCCGGCGAGTACCGCTCGGTGTTCAAGGGGCAGGGCATGGAGTTCTCGGAGGTGCGGGAGTACCAGGCCGGCGACGAGGTCCGCAACATCGACTGGAACGTCACGGCGCGCATGCGGCGCCCGTACGTCAAGCGCTACATCGAGGAGCGCGAGTTGACGGTGATGCTGGCGGTGGACCTGTCGGGCTCCGAGCGGTTCGGCACGCGCCGGCGGTTCAAGAGCGAGGCCGCCACCGAGCTGGCCGCCGTGCTCGCCATGTCGGCCATCCGGAACAACGACCGCGTGGGCACGCTGTTCTTCACCGACCGCGTCGAACACGTCGTGCCGCCGCGGAAGGGGCGCCGCCACGCCCTGCGCGTCCTGCGCGACCTCCTCGTGTTCCGCCCCGAGGGGCGGGGCACCGACGTCGGGGGCGCGCTCGAGTACCTCTCGCGCATGCTCGCCCACACGGCGGTCGTGTTCGTGATTTCCGATTTTCTCGGCGCCGACGTGGAGCGGCCGCTCAAGCGCCTCGCCCGCCGCCACGACGTGGTCGCGGTCACGGTCGAGGATCCGGCCGAGATCGCCCTCCCCGACGTCGGACTCGCGCGGCTGTCCGATCCCGAAACCGGCGCCGTGCTGGACGTGGACACGAGCGACCCCGCGCTCCGCGCCGCCTACGCCGCGCACGTCACCGCCGAGCGCGACGGCCGGAAGCGCCTGCTCCGACGGCTGGCCATCGACGAGGTGCCGATCCGCACCGACGCGGCGATCATCGAGCCGCTGCTGCGCTTCTTCCGCGCGCGCGAGACGCGCGCCCGGCGCCGCTGA
>JAGWRI010000230.1 GCA_028876525.1 Gemmatimonadota bacterium
CACCGTGTTCGTGCACGAGCAGGGCGTGAAGCGCCGCGTGGCCGTGGTCGAGTCGGCCGCCGTGGCGCGCGCGGCGGCGCCCGAGGCGCTGAGTCCCAACGTGCTGCTGCGCCCGGTGCTGGAGCGGGCGATCCTGCCCACCGTCGCGTATCTCGCCGGGCCCGGCGAGCTGGCCTACTTCGCCCAGGTCTCGGCGGTGGCCGACGCGCTCGGCGCGGCGGCGCCGCTGGCCGTGCCGCGGTGGTCGTGCACCATCGTCGAGCCCGCGGTGGACCGGGCGCTGACGCGGCTCGGCGTGGGGGTCGACGAGGTGAAGGACGCCGACGCGCTCGCCGGGCGGACGGCGCGCGCGGCGGTTCCCTCCCGCGTGCAGGGGGCGCTGGACGATCTCCGGCGCGCGGTGCGCGAGGGGATCGCGGCACTGGCCGGGGCGGACGGCGCGGCGGCCGGCGGCCCGCTCCTGCCCGAAGCGGTCGTGACCGGGGCGGAGCGGCAGATCGGATTCCGGCTCGACCGGCTGGAGCGGCGGCTGCTGGCCGCGGCCAAACGGCGGGGGAGCGAGGCGCTGCGCGACGTCGCCTTCGCCCGAGCGCATCTCTGGCCCGAGGGGCACGCCCAGGAGCGGACGCTCAACTTCATTCCGTTCCTGGCCCGCTACGGCGACGGCCTCTGGACGGTGATGCGCCGGGCCGCGGGCGAGCATGCCCGGCGGCTGCTGCACGCGGGGGCGGCCGGTGACTCCTGAACCGGGGACGGCGGGGGCCGACGACCTCCGCGCGCCACGGCGGCACACCGGGGCGGCGGCGGCGCTCGTGGCGCTGGGCATCTTCGGCTCCCGGCTCCTGGGGTTGGTCCGCAACTCGCTCATCGCCCGCTTCCTCGGCGCCTCGATGGCGGCCGACGCCTGGACGGTGGCATTCAAGGTTCCTAATACCCTGCAGAACCTGTTCGGCGAGGGCGCGCTGTCGGCGGCGTTCGTGCCGGTGTACGCGCGGCTGCTGGCCGCCGGCGATGACGCGGAGGCCGATCGCGTGGCGGGGGCCGTGGCCGCGGTGCTGGGGCTGGCGATGGCCGTGTTCGTGGCGGCCGGCATCCTGGCCGCGCCGCTCCTGATCTACGCCATTGCGCCGGGCTTTGCCGGCCGCGAGCGGGAGCTGACGGTGGAGCTCACCCGGATCCTGTTTCCGGGCGCCGGCCTGCTGACGATGTCGGCCTGGTGCCTGGGCGTGCTGAACAGCCACCGGCGGTTCCTCGTGGCCTACGCGGCGCCGATGGCGTGGAACCTCTCGCTGATCGCCGCTCTGCTGTGGCGCGGCGCGCTGCCCGACAAGGAGCGCGTGGTCGCGATCATGGCCTGGGCCTCGGTGGGCGGGAGCGCGCTGCAGTTCCTGGTGCAGATTCCCACCGTGCGGGCGGTCGCGCCGCGGGTGCGGGTGGCGCTGGACACGGCCAGCGCGAACGTGCGGCGGATCATGCGCAACTTCGGTCCGGCGTTCATGAGCCGCGGGGTGGTGCAGATCAGCAGCTTCATCGACCAGATCCTCACGAGCTTCCTGCCGGCCGGCATCCCGGCGGTGTTCGGGTACGCCAACACGCTGTACCTGCTGCCGGTGAGCATGTTCGGGGTGGCCGTGTCGGTGGCCGAGCTGCCGGAAATGGCGCGGGCCGCCGCCGCGGGGCGGGAGGCCGACGCGATGCTGCGCGGGCGCATCGACGCCGGGCTGCGCCGCGTCGCGTTCCTGGTCGTGCCGTCGGCCGTGGCGTTCGTGGCCCTGGGCGACGTGCTGATCCGCCTCGTCTACGAGCACGGCCACTTCACGGCCGCCGACGCGATGTACACGTGGGCGGTGCTGGGCGGCGCGGCCGTGGGACTGCTGGCCGGGACGCTCGGGCGCCTGTACTCGTCGACGTATTTCGCCCTCCACGACACGCGCACGCCGCTCCGGTACGCCGTGATCCGGGTGGGGCTCACGGCGGCGCTGGGCGTCACGTTCGCGTTCGGCGTCACGCGCTGGCTCGGCATCGACGCTCACTGGGGCGCCGCCGGGCTCTCGGCCTCGGCCGGGATTTCCGCCTGGGTGGAGTTCACCCTCCTGCGCCGCGGGCTCAACCGGCGCATCGGCTGGACCGGGGTCCCCGACCGCTTCATGGCCACCTGCTGGGCGCTGGCCCTGGCCAGCGCGGCGCTGGCCGTGACGGTCCAGGACGTCACGCAGGGGTGGCGGCGCATGCTCGCGGGCGTGGTCGTGATCGCCGTGTACGGCGCCGCGTATGTCGGGGGCGCGCTGCTGCTGCGCGTGCCCGAGGCGCGTCAGATCCTGGGCGGGTTCGCGCGGCGGTTCCGCGCGGCCCGGTGACGCGGCCCGGCCGCCGCCGGCGCGCGATATAATTCACCCGTGCCGATCCCCGACAGCGTGCTCGATCGGGTGAGCCATCTCCCCGAGTCGCCGGGCGTCTACCTCTGGAAGGACGCCGGGGGGGAGGTGCTGTACGTGGGCAAGGCCAAGCGGCTCCGCTCGCGGGTGCGCAGCTACCTGGCCGGCGAGCGGCTGGAGAGTCCCAAGACCCGCGTCATGATGCGGCAGGTCCAGGATCTCGAGACGATCGTCGTGCCCACCGAGCCGGCGGCCCTCGTCCTCGAGTCGAACCTGATCAAGGAGCACCGCCCCCGCTACAACGTGGTGCTCCGCGACGACAAGTCGTACCCGTACATCAAGGTCACGGTGCAGGAGCCGTTCCCGCGCGTGCTCGTCACGCGGCGGCTGCTCAACGACGGGGCGCGATATTTCGGGCCGTACACCGAGGTGGGCGCGATGCGGCGCGCCCTCAACGTGGTGAAACGGATCTTCACCGTGCGGTCGTGCAGCTACGACATGCCGCGGCAGATGCCCGACCGGCCCTGCCTGGACTACTACATCAAGCGGTGCAAGGCGCCGTGCGTGCACCTGCAGACGCAGGCCGATTACCGCGCGATGATCGACGAGGTGCTGGTGTTCCTCGACGGGCGCACCGACGAGGTGATCCGGCGGGTGAAGGCGCGCATGGAGGCGGCCGCGACGGCGCTGGACTTCGAGCGCGCGGCCGAGCTGCGCGACGCGCTCAAGCACCTCGGGCAGATGGAGGAGCCGACGGTCGTGCTCGAGGTCGAGGGCGGGGACCGCGACGTCGTGGGCTTCGCGCGCGACGGCGACGACGCCTGCGTGGCGCTGCTCCGCATCCGCGGCGGGAAGCTGCTGGGCCGCGAGCATCAGTTCGTGGAGCACGTCGAGGGCGAGGGCGACGCCGCCGTGCTCGCCGCGTATCTCGTGGGCGCCTACCGGCCGATGGACGAGCACGGCCCCGAGCTGCTCCTCCCGTTTGCCAGCGACGAGCCCGAGCTGACCGCCGAGTCGCTGGCCCCGGTGCGGCTGGTCGTGCCGCAGCGCGGCCCGAAGCGCGAGCTGGTGGCGCTGGCCGAGCAGAACGCCCGCCACCTGCTCGAGGAATCGCTGCTCGAGGGCGACGAGACCACCGAGCGGGCCGGCGATCCGGTGTACGAACTGCAGCGCCAGCTCGGCCTGCAGAAGCTGCCCCGCACGCTGGTCTGCTTCGACATCTCGCACGCGCAGGGCACCGACACCGTGGCCTCGGGCGTCTGGTTCCAGAACGGCCGGCCGCACCGCGCCGAGTACCGGAAGTTCCGGGTGAAGACCGTGGACGGCATCGACGACTTCGCGTCGATGCACGAAGTCGTGGGCCGCTACTTCGCCCGGCGCCGCGAGGAGGGACGGCCGCTGCCCGATCTCGTCGTGATCGACGGCGGCAAGGGACAGCTCGGCGCCGCCCACAACGCGCTGGCCGAGATGGGCCTCGGGGAGATGCCGATGATCAGCCTCGCGAAGCGCGAGGAGGAGATCTTCGTGGTGGGGCGGGGGGAGTCGCTCCGCCTGCCGCGCCGCTCCCCCGCGCTGCGCATGCTGCAGCAGGCGCGCGACGAGGCCCACCGCTTCGCCGTGACCTTCCAGCGCAAGCGGCGCGCGGCGCGTACGGTCACGTCGGCCCTGCTCGAGATTCCCGGCGTGGGCCCGGCCCGGCGCCGGCAGCTCCTGCGGGCGTTCGGCTCGCTGCAGGGCGTGCGCGACGCGCCGGTCGAGGCGATCGCCGCGCTTCCCGGGTTCAGTCCCAAGTCCGCCGAGCGCGTGCTGAGCGCGCTCCGTTCGTCGTCACCCACCGCGGCGCCCGCCGATGCGGCGGCGCCCGCTTCCGAGGAATCGCCGTGACCCACTGGCATCTCGAATGCTCGGCCTGCGGCCACACCGTGCCGGGCGATACGCCGGCCACGGTCTGCCCCGAGTGCGGCCAGCCCTATCTCGTCCGCTACGACATGCCGTCGCCGCGGCTCGACACCATCGCCCCGCGCTGGGACATGTGGCGCTACCGCTCGATCCTGCCCGTGCGCGCCGACGAGGAGCCGGTCACGCTGGGCGAGGGCGCGACGCCGATGCAGGAGCTGCCCGAGCTGGCCCGCGCGATCGGCGTGCGCCGCCTGTGGGTCAAGGACGAGGGGCTCAACCCCACGGCGTCGTTCAAGGCGCGCGGCATGAGTGCCGCCGTCACGCGCGCCGCGGGGCACCGCGTGCCGGGACTGGTCGTGCCCACGGCGGGGAACGCCGGCGCCGCGATGACCGCCTACGCCGCGGCGGCCAAGCTTCCGGCGCGCGTGTACGCGCCGGCCACGACGCCCAAACCGATTCTCGACACGATCGCCGCCCTCGGCGCCGACCTCCACCTCGTGGACGGGCACATCGGCGACGCCGGCCGGCAGGCCAAGGCGTTCGCCGCCGAGAGCGGCTACTTCGACGTGTCCACGCTCCGCGAGCCGTACCGCATCGAGGGGAAGAAGACGATGGGGATCGAGGTCGCCGAGCAGCTGGGCTGGCGGCTTCCCACGCACATCGTGTATCCCACCGGCGGCGGCACGGGGCTGATCGGGATGTGGAAGGTGTTCGCCGAGCTGAAGGCCTACGGCTGGCTGCCGCACGACCAGCGGTTTCCGCGCATGGTGGTGGCGCAGAGCGAGGGGTGCGCGCCGATGGTGCGCGCCTTCCACGCCGGCGCCGAGAAGGCCACGCCGTGGGAGCATCCCGAGACCTATGCCAGCGGACTCCGGGTGCCGGGTCCGCTCGGCGACCGGCTCATCCTGCGGGCCCTGCGCGAGAGCGGGGGCGACGCCCACGCGGTGAGCGACGACGCCATTCGCGCCGCCACCGCCCGGCTGGCCCGGGCGTCGGGCGTCGACGTCTGCCCCGAGGGCGGGTGCGCGTTCGCCGTGGCCGAGCAGCTCGCCCGGGCCGGGCGCATCCCGGCCGACGCCGAGGTCGTGGTGTTCAATACGGGCAGCGGCGCGTCATACAGGTTCTGATATGCCGATCGCGATACTCGATCCGTTCAGCGGCATCTCGGGGGACATGACCCTCGGCGCGCTGGTCGCCGTGGGCCTCGACCCCGACTGGCTGCGCGCCCTCCCGGAGCGCCTCGGGCTGGAGGGGGTGGGGGTGCGCATCGCCGACGTCCAGCGGGCCGGCATCGGGTGCGTGAAGGTGGACTTCGACATCCCGCCCCAGCCCCACGGGCGCCACCTCCGGCACATCCGCGAGCTGGTGGCGCGGTCGGCCGCGCCCGACTCGGTGAAGGCGCGCGCCGACGCCGCGTTCACCGCGATCGCCGAGCAGGAGGCGGCGATTCACGGCACGACGGTCGAGCGGGTGCATCTGCACGAGGTCGGCGCCGTGGACGCGATCCTCGACGTCGTGGGGGCCGTGTGGGGGTTCGAGCGGCTCGGCGTGTCGCGGGTCTACTGCGGGCCGATCAGTCTGGGCGACGGGTTCGTGGACGCCGCGCACGGGCGGCTTCCCGTGCCGGCCCCGGCCACCCTGCGGCTGCTCGAAGGGCTGCGCGTGCGTCCGGGCCCCGCCGACTCCGGCGAGCTGGTGACGCCCACGGGCGCGGCGCTGGTGCGCGTGCTCGCCTCGGGGCCCATGGCGGGGGAGTACGTCCCGCTCCGCAGCGGGTTCGGCGCCGGCACCAGGGAGTTCGAGGGCCGGCCGAACGCGCTGCGGATCACGCTCGCCGAGGCGGCGGGGGCCGGCGGGCTGGCCGTCGAGCAGCTCGTGCAGCTGGCCTGCGACCTGGACGACATCACCGGCGAGTACCTGGCCGGCGCGGCGGATCGCCTGCGCGAGGGTGGCGCGCTGGACGTCGTGGTGATTCCCACGGTGATGAAGAAGGGGCGCCCGGGGTTCCGGCTGGAGGTGCTTGCCGCGCCGGCCAGCGCCGACACCCTGGAGCGCGTAATGCTCGCGGAGACCACCACGCTGGGGGTCCGGCGCAGCGTCGTCGAGCGGCATGCCGTGCCGCGCGAGGAGCGCGTCGTGGAGGTGGCGGGCCACGCCGTTCGCGTCAAGGTCGCCGTGCTGGCCGACGGCACCCGGCAGGTAAAACCCGAATACGAGGACGTCCGGCGCGTCGCCCTGGCGACAGCGCGGACGCTGCGGACTATATTCCAAGAGGCCGCCGCCAGGGCGGCCGAAGCCTGACCCCGCGTCCCCTAGGGCCGATCCCGCAGGGGTCCCCGACACGCTGTCGCACCCGCAATTTCCAGGAGATTCCGATGCTGGTCAATCGGTTCACGGCCATCGGTTCCGCCGTGCTTGCCGTCGCGCTCGCGCTGCCCCTCGCGGCGCAGCAAGCCACGCAGTGCTCGGTAGATGAAGGCAAGCCCGGCGAAGTCGCGCGGGCGTATCTGGCCATCTCCCAGCTCGCCAACGCGCAGGCCCAGGATACGGCCACCCTCAAGAAACGGCTCGCCGAGACCGTCGGGGCGCTCACCAAGGGCGGCGACAAGGTCGAGAACCCGGTCGGCCACGCGTACGAGCTCGGCAAGCTGCTGGTGCTCTGGACCACGGTGCCCGGCCAGCCGCTGGAGACGACGCGCGGCCAGCTCGGATTCGCCACCAATCCGCAGGGGTCGGTGAACCTGCTGTCGGCCATCGACTCGGCATTCACGGTCGTCGAACAGGCCGATTCGACCTGCCAGTCCGAGACCCTCCGCTGGCGCAGCCAGAAGATCTGGCAGACCCTGGTGAACCAGTCCATCCAGGAGCTGAACGCCGGCGCCGTCGACTCGGCGGAGAAGCACGCCAACGAGTCGCTGATCCTCAACCGGCGGCTGCCCTACGGGTACATGGTGCTGGCCCAGGTCGCGCGCCAGCGCAATCAGCTCGACAAGGCCGTGGACCTGTTCCGCAAGACGATCGCCGCCGCCCACACCGACACGCTGTACAACGAGGTCTACGACCAGTCGCTGCTCAACCTGGGCAACATGGCGCGCAGCGCGGCCGCCGACGACACGGCGAACGCCGCCAAGTACTACAAGGTCGCGAGCGATGCCTTCCAGACCCTGGCCGCTGACACCACGCAGCCCGGCTCCTACCGCACCGAGGCCAAGAACGGCCTGGTCGGGGTGAGCATCGCCCGCGGCGACACCGCCGCCGTGAAGGCGGTCTACGCGGCCCAGATCAAGAACCCGGGCGCGTCCTCCTTCACCGAGGTCGTGCAGGCCGGCGTGTGGGCCACGCAGGTGGGCGATACCGTCGGCGCGTCGACGCTGTTCCACGCCGCGTACGCCATGAATCCGTACCACCGTGACGCCCTGTCCAACCTCGCCATCACCGACCTCAAGCAGCAGAAATACGACAGCACGCTGGCGCTGCTCAAACAGCTCAAGGCCGTGGATCCGGACGGCGACAACGGCCGGCTGTGGGTGTTCACGTACGCGGGAATCGCCAAGCAGTTCGCCGACCTGAACCACGACATCGTCGCGCGATACGCCAAGACCAAGCCCCGGGACGTCGCGCTGCGGAAGGCGCTGAGCGATTCGGCCACGCTGACCACCGACTCGAACCGCGTGTACACCCAGATGGCCGTGGACGCCAACGCGGCCGCCGACAGCATGCCGGTGACGGTGCACTTCACGCAGTTCAGCCACGTCAACGGCAAGGTCACCCTGGCCGGCACGATCTCCAACGGCACCGCCGCCGACAAGTCGTACACCCTCAAGGTGGACTTCCTGGACGACAAGGGGAACGTCGTGGTTTCCCAGACCGCGACGGTGGGCCCGGTCGCCGCGCACGGCACGGGGCAGTTCTCGCTGTCGGCCGCGGGGGCCACCATCGCCGCCTTCCGCTACGCGCCGCTCGACGACTGACGGCACGCACGGCCGCGTGGTGCCGAAGGGCCCGCCCACCCAGGGCGGGCCCTTCGTGTCGAGGGGGGTCGCATGAACGGAAGTATCCGTGATTTCTTGATTTCGGCTTCGCTACTTCCTAAGTTGCATGAGCTTGGCGGCGCACGTGTTCTGCGGCGTTCGCCCGTGGCCACCCGCGCGTGGCCGGTGCGCGCTCGACAGTACTGGTGCCCCCAATGGTCCGAGTCTCCAACGTCATCGCCGGCAGCGTCGCTTCGGAGCTGGGCATCGCGCCCGGCACCGAGATCCTGGCCGTCAACGGGCGCGACGTGGGCGACTTCCTGGACTGGGAGTTCCTCACCGCCGACGATGAGCTGGTGATCGACGCCCGGCAGCCCGACGGGGAGGCCGTGGTGTACGAGATCGAGCGGCCGGAGGGGGAGATGCTGGGCGTCGAGCTGGAGCCCCCGACCGTCAGGCGATGCGCCAACCGGTGCGAATTCTGCTTCATCGAGGGGCTCCCCAAGGGGTTGCGCAAGCCGCTCTACGTGCGCGACGACGACTACCGGCTGTCGTTCGCTTACGGGAACTTCGCCACCCTGTCCAACCTCAAGGACCGCGACGTGGCGCGGATTCTCGAGTACCGCCTCTCGCCGCTCTACGTATCGGTGCACGCCACCCCGTGGGAGGCGCGCAAGGTCCTCCTCAACAACCCCCGGGTGCCGAACGTCGTGGAGCAGCTCACGCGGCTCGCCGCCGGCGGAATCCAATTCCACACGCAGATGGTGATCGTGCCGGGCCTCAACGACGGCGCCGTGCTGGAGCAGTCGCTCGCCGACCTCTGGGCGCTGGGCGACGCGGTGCGCTCGGTGGCCGTGGTGCCGGTGGGTCTCACGCAGTTCTCCCATCTCTATACGGGCAAGTCCATGGACGCCGCGCGGGCCGGCGGGCTGCTCGACCAGCTCGCTCCCTGGGCGGCGCGCGCGGCGGCCGAGCGCGGCGACCCGTGGGTGTTCGGCTCCGACGAGCTGTATCTGCTCGCCGGGCGCCCGCTCCCGGGGCCCGAGCACTATGGCGAGTACGTGCAGATCGAGAACGGGGTGGGGGCCGTGACGGCCCTGCGCGAGCGCGTGCGTGACGGGCTGGACGCGCTGCCGCGCCTCGACGGCCGCCGCGTCGGCGTGGTGACCGGGGTGTCGATGCAGCCGCTGATGCCCGAGCTGCTCGACCTGATTTCCGCGCGCACGGGGGCCCGGTTCGAGCTGATCGTGGTCGAGAACTCGCTGTTCGGCCCCACGACCACCACGGCCGGCCTGCTCGTCGGGGCCGATATCCGGCGGGCGCTGGCCGGACGGGCCGACCTCGACCTGGCGCTGATCCCGGCCGAGACGATCAACGATCGCGGCGTGTTCCTCGACGACGAGCGCTTCGTGGCGCTGCGCGAGGAACTGCCGATGCCGGTGTACCCGTCCTACGACTTCATCGACGCGCTGGCCCCCGAGGGTGATCGCGCCGCCAGCGGAGCGCACGTCGCATGAGCATTCCCGTGGTCGCCCTGGTCGGCCGTCCCAACGTGGGCAAGTCGCAGCTGTTCAACCGGCTGGTGGGCGACGAGACGGCCATCGTGTCCGAAGAGGCGGGCACGACGCGCGACCGCCACTTCGCGCGCGCCGAGTGGAACGGCCGCCGCTTCTGGCTCGTGGACACCGGCGGCCTCACCGACGACCCGCGCGTGGCGATGGACCGCGAGATCCGGCGTCAGGTCGAGCTGGCCATCGGTGAGGCCGACCTGCTGGCGTTCGTGGTCGACGCGAAGTCCGGGCTCCATCCCAGCGACGCCCGCGTGGCCGAGCTGCTGCGCGAGAGCGGCAAGCCGTGGCTGCTCGTGGCCAACAAGGTGGACGACCCGCGGGCCACCGATTTCTACGAGTTCTATGAACTGGGGGCGGGGGATCCCGTGCCGGTTTCGGCGATCAACGGCAAGGGATCGGGCGACCTGCTCGACGTGATCGTCGGGCGGCTGCCGGGCGGGGCCGAAGCCGAGGACGACGCCCTGCACGTGGCGATCGTGGGCCGGCCCAACGTGGGCAAGTCGTCGCTCGTCAACCGGCTGCTGGGCGAGGAGCGGCTGGTCGTGTCCGACCAGGCCGGCACGACGCGCGATGCGATCGACACCCCGATGCGCTTCCACGGCCGGTCATTCGTGTTCATTGATACCGCCGGGCTCCGCCGCCAGACCAAGATCGACGACGGCATCGAGTTCTACTCCTCGTTGCGCACGCGGCGGGCCATCGAGCGGGCCGACATCTGCGTGCTCGTGGTGGACGCCGTGGACGGCCTGAACAACCAGGACCTCAAGATCGCCACGCTGGCCTGGGAGGCGGGGCGCGGGCTCATTCTGGTGGTCAACAAGTGGGACCTGGCCGAGAAGGACGACAAGGCGACCGCCAAGTTCGAAAAGGACGCCCGCGAGAAGGTGCCGTACCTGACGTTCGTGCCGTTCCTGTTCACCTCGGCGCTCACCGGCCAGCGCGTCCAGCGGCTGCTCGAGCTGCTGCTCCGGGTGGCCGACGAGCGCGTCAAGCGCGTCAGCACCTCCCAGGTGAACCAGCGGCTGCAGGAGCTGCTGGCGCGGCTGCAGCCGCCGCAGGCGGCGGGGCTCGAAGTCCGGCTCAACTACGCCACGCAGGTGGACGTCGCGCCGCCCACGATCGCCGTGTTCGGCAACCACCCCGACCTGGTGGAGGAGCACTACGTGCGCTACCTGCACAACGGGTTCCGCGAGGCGTGGGGGTTCACCGGCAATCCGCTGCGCATCCTGCTGCGGCGCAAGGCGGGCTGACGTGACCGTGTTCCTCGGCCTGCTGATCGCGTACGCCGTCGGGTCCATCCCCGCGGCATACCTGGCCGGCAAGGCCGCGGGCGTCGATCTGCGGGCGCAGGGATCGGGGAACCTCGGCGCCACCAACGTCGTCCGCGTGCTCGGGCTCCGCACCGGGCTCGTCGTGTTCGCCGTGGATCTGGCCAAGGGGGCGGCGCCCGTGGCGCTGCTCCCGCGTTTCCTTCCCGGCGCCGCGGCCAACCCCTGGCTGGCCATCGCCTACGGCGCGGCGGCCATCATCGGGCACACGCGCCCGCTGTGGCTGGGCTTCCGGAAGGGCGGCAAGGGGGTCGCCACTGCCTGCGGCGTCTTTCTCGCCCTGGCGCCGGCGCCGACGCTGGTCGTGGTGGCGGTGTTCGCGGCCGCCTTCGGCGCCACGGGGTACGTGTCGCTCGGTTCGCTCGCCGCCGCCGCCACCCTGCCGGCGCTGGTCTGGGCCGCGCGCGGCGCGCGCGCGCCGGTGTTCGCGGTGAGCGTCGTCATCGCCGCGTTCGTGTTCTGGACGCACCGGCCGAACATGGCGCGGCTGTCCAAGGGCGAGGAGCATCGCTTCTCGCGCATGGGCGATCTCGGCGTCGCCACCGGGCTGCTGCTCGGCGCCGCCGTGGCCGCGCTGGGGGTGGCCTGGCTGCTGGTGGGCGGAGGCGCGGGCTGATGCGGGCCGCCGTGATCGGCGCCGGTGCGTGGGGCACGGCGATGGCCCGCCTGCTCGCGCTCAAGGGGCACGACGTGCGCCTCTGGGCGTTCGAGGAGGGCGTGGTCGCGGCGGTGAACGCCGGCCACGAGAACCCGCAGTTCCTGCCCGGGGCGGCGCTGCCCGAGTCGGTCACCGCCACGCCATCGCATCGCGACGCCGTGGCCGAGGCGGGGCTCGTCGTGTACGCCACGCCGGCCCAGCACCTTCGGGCGATCGCCGCCGCCGGGGCCCGGCACGTGTGGCCCGGGGCGACGCTCGTCGTGGCCGCGAAGGGCATCGAGCGCGGATCGCTGGCTCTCATGTCCGACGTGATCGAACACGAGGTGCCGGGACACGACGTGGTCGCGCTGTCGGGACCGAGCTTCGCGGCCGAGGTCGCGGCGGGCCTGCCCACCGCGGTCGTCGCGGCGTCGCGCAACCGCGACGCGGCGCGGACGGTGCAGGAGGCCTACAGCGGCGCGGCGTTTCGCGTGTACACGCACGACGATC
>JAGWRI010000231.1 GCA_028876525.1 Gemmatimonadota bacterium
CGCGCTCGGCGTGTTGACGCATCCGTCTGCCGTGCTGCTCGACGGCGTTGACGGTGTCGGCAACATCGGTGGACTGTCGATTCCGACGCCTGCCGTGACCGACGGCGCGACGGCTGAAGTCTGGAGCCCGACGTCGTTCGCTACGTTCGCCGAGAACAACGCGGCGAGCACGGGCACGGGAGCTACGCTGACCGCTCAGGTCACGGGCGCGCCGTCGACGAACCCGGGGTATCCGTTCACGATGGTGTGCTGGTACATGCTGAACAGCACGACCGGGTTCTATGACCAGATCGGGAGCTGTCAGACGGCGGCTGTGGCAACGCAGACGTCGCCGACCACGAACACGTGGGACTGGACGGGTCCGAGCGTGGCCCGCCCGGCGGCTGGTAACTACACCATCATCGCGGTCGGCTTCGGGCACGGTGGTAGCGCCCTGGCTTCCCAGACGAACACGGGCATCGCGCACTAACCGGCGATGTGACCGCAGTAGCAGCAACATGAATTGGGCCCGGTCGAAAGACCGGGCCCTTTTCATTTCCCCCAGGGTACCACTTGGAATCGGCGGCGGGCCGCGCCATACTCCGATGTCACCCCGTCCCCCACGGGGCGGGGCTCCCACTCCACACCACCATGAGGATTCGATGAACCCTGCTTTTGTCAGACGCTCCACGCTCCTGCTGGCCGGCTTTGTGCTGCTCGGCGCCTGCCAGGACAAGCGCGTGAAGGAGCTCAACACGGGCATCACCCGCGACTCGGTGCTGTCGGTAACCGCACAGGGCACGATCGGCGCCGATTCCATGCCGGGCATCTACAAGCGCGGGCAGTACCTGATCAACGGCAAGACGCTCGAAGTGCTGTACTTCGATTCCAGGAACCGGAAGGCCGGCAAGGACACCGTGCCGAACAGCCAGCTCACCCCGCTGGTGGTGCTCGAGGGCAAGCTCGTGGGCAAGGGCTGGCCGGTATGGGACAGCGTGGCCAAGGCCAACAACATTCCCGTCGAGAAGCACTGACCCATGGGGATGGGCCTGCGATGCAGTCTGATTTCCGGGCTGGCAGCGTGTCTCGCTGCCAGCCCGCTTCTCGGTCAGCGGGGGGGGCAGCCGACGCCCCCCGGCGCCGCCCCCAATGAAGGAACGGCGATCATCCCGGCGCTGGGCGGTCCCCTCGTGGTCACGCTGGTCGGACGCCCGGGTACCACGAACTTCGGGCCCTACATCGACCGAGCGAAGCACGCCGTCTGGGTGCTCGATTCGCTGGTTGCCAGCACCGATTCGCTGGCCGACGTGGTGCGCATCGATTCCGCGGCGGGCAAGGCCCCGGTGACGGTGTCGCCCCAGACAATGGGGCTTCTGGCCACGGCCCGCGAAGCGTGGCGGATTTCGGGAGGGCGTCTCGACCCCACGAGCCCCCCGCTCGTGAAGGCAATGGAGCAACGGGAGCGGGTACACCTGGTGCAGAACTCCGCGGAGCGCGATTCATTGCGCGCTCTGGTGGATCTGGCGGCGGTCAGCGTGGACGTCCGGGCCCACACGGTCTTCCTGCCGAGGGCTGGGACGGGCCTGGACCTCGCGCTCATGGCGCGGGGCCGGAATCTCGACATTGCCCGCGTAGCCTTCCCGCCCCGGGCATTCTCCGGTGGGGTCATTCAGGTGGGGCCAAGCGCGCTGGCATTCGGACGTCCCCCGCGCGGCCCGAGGTGGCAGATCGCGCTGGCGCCGCCAAACACGGGACGCGCGAGCTTCGGCATTGCCACCATCGATTCAGGGGCGGTGTACGTCGTGTCCGACTCCGGTCCCACCCGGTTTCCCGTGCGCAACCAGATCCGCCTCGTGGATGCGAGAACCGGCGAGCGGCCCACGGCCATCGGCTCGGTGATCGTGATCGCGCCCACGGCCGAGTTCGCCAATGCGGTGGCCGCAGCGCTGTACATGCTCACACCCGAGCGGGCACGGGCGGTTGCCGATTCGCTGGGCGTGGCGGCGATCGTCGTGCGCCCGCGGAAGGGATCGGCGCCCATCGGGCCCCGCGATGTGCTGCTCAGCGCGGCTGCCCGCCGGTTCGTGCGGCTCGTGCCGGAGCTGCAGCCGGTTCGCCGGCCCGCGGGCCGGGGCCGGGCGGCGGCTCAGCCGGCGCGGTCCAGGGCGGTGAGCGCCTCGACCGCCGCCGGCGGGGTCTGAGGGGCCAGGGCGAACACCTCGCCGAACGCCCCCGCAATGGCCTCCCGGACGCCCTCCATGGGCGCTGGACGGCCCGTTTCCCGCTCGATCGAGGTCATGGTCACTCCCGAGATCCCGCAGGGCACGATGAGGTCGAAGAAGGCCAGGTCGGTGCTCACGTTCAGAGCGAAGCCGTGCCAGGTGACCCAGTCGCGGGCGTGGACCCCGATCGAGGCGATCTTCCGCCCCTGGGTCCAGACGCCGGTGTACCCCGGGTTCCGCCCCCCCTCGATGCCGTAGTTCGCCAGCCCGCGGATGAGCGCCTCCTCCACCTGCCGCAGGTACCAGTGCAGGTCCTGCTTGTGGCGCTTGAGGTCCACGATGGGGTAGCCCACGAGCTGACCGGGGCCGTGGAAGGTCACGTCGCCCCCGCGCTCGACCTCGAACACCTCCACCCCACGCGCGGCGAGCAGCGCCGGCGACGCCAGCAGATGGGCGTCCCTGGACGAGCGCCCCAAGGTGACCACCGGGGGGTGCTCCACGAGCAGGAGCAGGTCCTGGGCGATCTCGCCGGCAATGCGGGCCCGGGCGGCGGCGCGCTGCAGCTCCAGCGCCCGGGCGTACGCCATGGTGCCGAGGGGAACCACCCAGAGCTCGGGAGGGGAGGTCACCGGCGGCGGGCGCGGCCGGCCGCGTTCCGCGCGGCCGGGCGTCGAACCTCTTCCCGCACGACGCGCCGCACCACCGCTTCCAGGGACTCCGCGTCCTGTTCCATGGCACGCCGCAGGGCTCGATTGATCAACGTCTGATAGTTTCCCCCGCCGGCTTCATGGACCTGCTTGCGGAACCAGGCCACCACGTCCTCGTCCAGGCGAATGGTGATCCTGGTCTTTCCGTGCGGAACCGGGGCGACGGCGCCGCGCGTTGCCGCCGTGAAGTCGTACTCGCTACGCATCGTCCTGGCCCTCTGTGTATTGGCGGCGCTCCCGCGGTGTTGCGTGGCGCGCCGAATACCCCCACGGCGTCGGCGAAATCAATCCCGTGCTTGCGCC
>JAGWRI010000232.1 GCA_028876525.1 Gemmatimonadota bacterium
AACGAGAAGGACGCGCTGGAGCTGCTGGAGCGGATCGACGCCGCGGGGCTGCCCGAGAAGGCGCTGGCCGAGGCGCGGCGCGAGGTTGAGCGTTTGCGTATGCTCTCGCCGGCGTCGAGCGAGTACCAGGTGCTGCGCACCTACCTCGACTGGCTGCTGGCGCTGCCCTGGAGCGCGAATTCGGGGCATCACGAGATCGAGCTGGCCAAGGTGCAGGAGGCGCTGGACGCCGGCCACTACGGGCTGGACGAGGCCAAGGAGCGGATTCTCGAGTTCCTGGCGGTGCGCAAGCTGCGCAACGGGGCGTCGCAGGGGCCGATTCTCTGCTTCGTGGGGCCGCCGGGCACCGGCAAGACCTCGCTGGGCGAGGCGATCGGGGCGGCCATCGGGCGCCCCTGCTACCGGATCTCGGTGGGCGGGGTGCGCGACGAGGCGGAGATCCGCGGGCACCGGCGCACCTACGTGGGCGCGATGCCGGGGCTGCTGCTGCAGGCGCTGCGGCGCGTGCAGGTGAACGACCCGATCCTGATGATCGACGAGATCGACAAGATGTCGGGGGGCGGGCCGTCGGGCGATCCGGCGGCGGCGATGCTGGAAGTGCTGGACCCGATGCAGAACAAGGCGTTCACCGACCACTACCTGAACCTGGCGTTCGACCTGTCGTCGGTGCTGTTCATCTGCACGGCGAACAACCTGTTCGACATTCCGGGCCCGCTGCGCGACCGCATGGAGGTCATCAAGATCGCGGGCTACACGGTGGAGGAGAAGGTCGAGATCGCGTGGCGCTACCTCCTGCCCCGGCTGCTCACCGACCACGGGCTGGAGGCGACCGACGTGCAGTTCACCGACGAGTCGCTGCGGTTCATCGCCAACCGGTACTCGCGCGAGGCGGGGCTGCGCAACTTCGAGCGCAACCTGGCGGCCATCATGCGCAAGCGGGCGCGCCGCAAGGCGGAGGGCGAGCAGGGCGCGTGGCTGGTGGACGAGGCGCGGGTGGAGCAGATGCTGGGCGTGCCGCACTACGTGCCCGAGCCGGCGGAGCAGGAGCCCGAGGTGGGCGTGGTGACGGGGCTGGCGTGGACGGCGAGCGGGGGCGACCTGATCGTGATCGAGGCGCTGCGGATGCCGGGCACGGGGCGGCTCACGGTCACGGGACAGCTCGGCGAGGTGATGCGTGAATCCGTGGACGCCGCGCATTCGTACGTCCGGTCGCGGGCGCCGCAGCTCGGCATTGCCGACGCGACCTTCAAGGAGACCGATCTGCACGTCCACCTGCCGGCGGGGGCGATTCCCAAGGACGGGCCGAGCGCCGGGATCACGCTCACGCTGGCCATCGCGAGCGTGCTGAGCCAGCGCCCGGTGCGGCGCGACCTGGCGATGACGGGCGAGGTGACGCTGCGCGGCAAGGTGCTGGAGATCGGCGGCGTGAAGGAAAAGGTGCTGGCGGCGTACCGGGCCGGCCTGCGCGAGGTGATCCTGCCCAAGGCCAACGAGAAGGACGTGCGCGACGTGCCCGACGAGGTGCGCCGGCACATGGCGCTGGTGTTCGTGGAGCGGATGGACCAGGTGCTGCAGCACGCGCTGCTGGACCGGGAGGGGCAGCGGGCGCGGCCCCCGCGCCGCCGGCTCTCGGACAAGCGGGCGCCCGACGCCGCGCCCGCCGAGGGCACGCCGCGCGACACGCCGCCCTCGGGCGAGCCGATGGCCGCCGATGCGCCCTGAGCGGGACGCCCGGGGATGATCGCCACCGACAATCCGTGGGTCGAATTCCTCGTGCACGTCGCCATCGGCACGGTGGCGGGCGGCGCGTCGGACACGGTGGCCGTGTGGATGCTGTTCCACCCGCGGCGGAAGATCCTCGGCTTCCAGGGGGCGATTCCCAAGAACCAGGCGCGGCTTGCCCGGAGCCTGGGGCGCACGGTGGGCGAGCGGCTGCTCACGCCGCACGACATCATGGCCGAGCTGACGCGGGCCGGGGTGCGCGAGAAGCTGGACGAGACGCTGGCCCTGGTGATCGGGAACGTGCTCGACACCGAGCGGCCGTCGCTGCGCGAGGCCCTGCCCCCGTCGGTGCTGCTCGAGGTGGAGCGGGCGCTGATGGCCGGCGTGCCGCTGGTGGTCGAGCGGGCGGCGGAGTTCGCGGACTCGCCCGAATTCGAGGCGCGCACGCGGGCCTTCGTGGCGCGGCGCCGCGCCGAGCTGCGCGACCGGCCGGTGGGCGCCGTGCTGACGCCGGACCGGCGCGCCGCGATCACCGAGCGCGCGGCGCGGTGGGCCGAGGAGTTCGCGCAGTCCGACGAGCTGTCGGCGGGCGTGCACGACTACGTGGCGCGCCGCGCGGCGGCCATGCTCGGCTCGCGCGAGCCGCTCCTGCGGCAGGTGCCGCCGGCGTTCGTGTCGGCGGTGGACGGCGGGATCGAGGCCTACCTGCCGATCGCGGTGAACCGGCTGGCGGGGGTGCTGCGCGACCCCGGGGCGCGCGAGCGGATCCGGCTCCGGCTGCACGCGCTGTTCTCGCGGTTCGTCGAGGACCTCAAGTTCCACGAGCGCGTGATCGCCAAGCTGGTGGTCACCGAGCGCACGCTGGACCGGGCGCTGGACTCGGTCGAGAAGGAGGGCGCCGAGCAGCTCGGCGAGCTGCTCGAGGATCCGGCGGTTCGCGAGCGCATATCGGCGGCGGTGCACGACGCGATCACGGCGTACCTGGCCAAGCCGCTGGCCGAGATCGTGGGGCCGGCCGACAGCGAGCGGGCGCGCGCGGTGGTGGACTCGGTGAGCGCGGGACTGGTGCGCGTGCTGCGCGCCGGCGAGACGCGCGGGCTGCTGGTGGAGAAGCTGGACCAGGCGCTGCAGCGCGCCGAGCAGCAGACGTGGGGCGAGCTGCTGGCGCCGCTGGACGACGAGACGCTCACCGGGTGGATCGTGCAGGCGGCGCGGTCGCCGCGGTCGCGCGAGCTGGTGGAGGACACGGCGCGGTCGGCCATCGGCCGGCTGCTCGACCGGCCGATCGGACGCCCGGGGCGGTGGCTCCCGCCCGACAGCGCGACGCGGCTGGGCGGCGCGTTCGCGCCGGCCATCTGGGGGCTGGTGGAGGCGCAGCTCCCCGGGCTCATCCAGCGCCTCGACGTGCAGGCGATGGTCGAGCGGAAGGTGCTGGCGTTCAGCTTCGACCGACTGGAGGAGCTGATCCGGGGCGTGATCAACCGCGAGCTGCGGCTGATCATCCTCATCGGCTACGTGCTGGGCGGGGCGATCGCCGTGGTCGGGTTCTCGCTGTCGCGGCTGTTCGGGATGTGACGGTTAGCGAAGTTTGATCGCGGCGCGGTCGAGCAGGTCGGTGGCGCTGCCGGCCGGCGCGTCCACGAGCATCACGGCGTCGCGCGCGCCGATGGTGAACGGCGTGATGACCACGGTGTGCCCGCGGCCGCGGTAGATGCGGCGGCCGCCGGACTCCACGACGGGCGCGGGCGCGAGGTACCGGTTCTTCATCGCCTGCCCGAGCGCGGTGACGAACTCGGCCGCGTCCACGTTGGTGTGCCACACGGTGACCCACACGACCGCCGTGCCGGCCGGCTCCCTGAGGATGCGGTATCGGTCGCCGTCCCAGCCCTGCGCGGCGTTCATCGCCGTGGTCTGGTCGCTGAGGTAGCGGTACAGGAGCAGGCGCGTGTCGAACTCGCCGAGGTCGTTCTCGTAGACCGTCTGGCCGGCGGTCCTGGGCAGGGTCACCGTGACCGGCACGTCCACCGAGTCGCCGAAGAACTTCGACGGGTGGAGCACCTGCGCGGTGGAGACCGGGATGTCGGTGAGCGGCAGCCTGGTGGGAAAGTGCTGCTTGAACTCGCGAATGAACTCGGCGCCGGCCAGGTACGGGAAGAGCAGCTCTTCCTGGATGGCCGGCGGGGCCGACGCGAACACGGGCTGGCTACTCTCGTTCTCGCGGATCAGCTCGCGCACGCGGTCCCAGCCGCCGGGAAGGAGCGTGGCGATGTTCTGGCCCCCGGTCATGATGGCCATCTGCTCGTACGTCGCCTCGCCCTCGATGACCGCCTGGGCGGCCATCTGCCGGTCGTTGTCGCCGGTGGCGCTCTGGAGCGAGTCGAGGTTGACGTACTGGTCCTGCAGTGCGTGCACGAGCTCGTGGGTGACCGTCACGCCCACGAGGTCGTCGGGCGCGCCCTTGACGATGTAGAGGACCTTCGCGCTCGGGTCGTAGTAGCCGACGATCTGCTCGGTGAGCAGCCGGACGAGGAATGGCCGCAGCTCGAGCGTGTCGGGAATCAGGCCGAACGCGCGGTACGCGGCCTGCTGCCCGGCGAGCTCGGCGGCCGGCGACTGCTCGTCGAACTTCTTGAGCAGGAAATCGCGCACCTGCTCGCGCGTGCGGACCTCGAGCCGGGGCGTCGACTTGAACGGGACGCCGACGGCCTTCTCGATCTTGGGCATCGCGTCGGCCACCATGTCGGCATAGGGGCCCTGCCCCGTGCGCCCGTGGCGGCGGCCGCAGGCGGCCAGCGTGGCGACGCCGGCGGCCAGGGCCAGCGTCCACGCGCGGACCTTCATTGCCACGTGACGATGCCTCCACTCATCAGCGAGACGACGCGCGCCACGTCGTGGCCGCGGACCACGATCCCTTCCTCGGCCAGCCGCCGGCGGATCTCGGCGTCGAGCGCGGCGCCGGACGGCGCC
>JAGWRI010000005.1 GCA_028876525.1 Gemmatimonadota bacterium
ACGAACACCGCCGGAACGGTGGCCGCCACGCTCGGCATGACCGACAGCACGAGCAGCGCGGCGCCGAGCAGCGCGGCGCCGACAATGGCGTGCTCGAGCCGCACGAGGTGCCGGTGCGCCACGAGCAGCGCCCCCACCACCGCGCCGGTGCTGGAAATCGAGAACAGCACGGTGAACACGACGTCGCTCCGGTGCAGGCTGTCGGTCACGAACAGCGGCAGCATCACCCGGATGTTGAACGAGAACAGGCTCACCACGGCGAACATCGCGAAGCTGATCCACAGGTCGGGCTCGCTCAGGACGTAGTGCAGCCCTTCGCGCACTTCGCGGCCGGTGCGCGGCGGCGGCGATTCCCGGTGCAGCTCGGCGGGGCGCATCGCCGCGAGGGCGCCGATCACCGCCACGTAGCTGGCCGCGTCGAGGGTGAAGCACCAGCCGAAGCCGACCGTCACGGCCAGGAACCCGGCCAGGGCCGGTCCGAAGATGAGCGACGCCTGCACGATGGTGCTGTACAGCACGATCGCGTTGGGCAGGACCTCGGGGGGCACCATCTCGGGCACGAACGACCGCCGCAGCGGGTTGTCGAAGGCCAGCACCACGCCCCCGGCCAGCGCGATGAGGTAGAGAACCACGAGCGGCGGATGCGGCATGAACGCCAGAATGGCGAGCGCCACCGACTGCGCCATCTCGATGCTCTGCGTCCAGAGCAGCATCCGCCGCTTGTCCGACCGGTCGGCCACCGCGCCCGCCCACGCCGACAGGAACAGCATCGGCCCGAACTGCGCCGCCGACAGGATGCCCACGGCGAATCCGCTGTGCGTGAGCCGCAGGACGAGCAGGATGAGCGCGACGTTGGTGAGCCAGTTGCCGCTGTTCGAGACGAGCTGCCCGAAGAAGAACAGCCGGAAGTTGCGGCTCTCGAGGGCGCGGAAGGTGCGCCCGAAGGCCCCGCCAGGGCGGTCGGGCGCGGCGGGAACGGGCTCGTCGGTCTGGGGCACGCCCAAATATCGCGACGCGCGCGGCCGGCACCAAGAACGTCATCAACGGCCGATGATCCGGATGGTCCGGATGGATCGGATACTGCAGACGACGCCTGGAACAAGGGGGCTGCGGCGCGGAGATCTCGGCGCCGCAGCCCCTCATTTCAAGCGCCGTTGCGTGGTACCAGTCTCATCCGCTTCATCCGCCTCATCTGCTGGTCCCATGTTCTTGACGCCCGCCCGGCGCGCCCGTCCGGCCCGGGCGCTACAGGTCCCGCCGCTGGAAGTGCCAGACGGCCACCCCGAGCGCCACCGCCAGATAGGCCGCCGCGTACCCCATGGCCAGCAGGCTCGGAATGGACACGTTCGCGAACGGCGAGAACGACAGCGACCCCGCGAGCTGCGTCTGCAGCTCGTACGCCGCCCGGCGCCACACCGACTCGCCCGGCATCAGCAGGCTCGACGCGATGCCCAGCGTCACGATGTGCACGCTCTGCGAGAAGCCGCTCACCTGCTCCAGCCACCCGCCCATGAACGCCACGCCCTGGAGCCCCAGCACCAGCACGCCGTTGGTGAGCGTCGAGAACCAGGTGCCGAACAGGAACGTCAGCGCCAGCGCGATCACGCACTCGAACACGATCAGCAGGTACCCCAGCAGCGGGTGCTGCGGGAGCACGCCGGTGGTGGCGCGCGCCACCCAGATCGTGGCCGCGTAGGTCACGGCCACGTAGGCCGCGATCATCGCCACGAATCCGAGGAACTTGCCCAGCACGATCTGCCACCGCGCCACGGGCTTGGTCGCAATGGCCTGGATGGTGCCCGACCCGATCTCCCCCGCGATGGTGTCTATGGACGTGAGGATGGTCAGCACGACGGCCAGCAGATCGCAGGTGTAGAGGCCGATCATCAGCATCCCGGCCTCGACCTGGTAGCGCACGAAGGGCGACATGGCGCGCCCCTGGAATTCGAGCACCTGCAGGTGCATCGCCGCCGCGAACACGGCGAGCAGCAGCGCGCCGGCCACCAGCGCGGTCCACAGGATCTTCCGGCGCAGCGCTTCGCGCCAGGTGATTCCGGCCATGATCCAGACGCCGTTCATAGTCCGCGATCCTCCCCCACGAGTTGCACGAACACGTCCTCCAGCGACATCCGGTCCAGCGTGACCTGGAAGATGTCGGCCCCGGCGCCCACCAGGTGCCGCACGACCTCGGGCAGCACCTGCTCGGACGACGCGCCGAACCGCAGCTCCGGGCCGTCGAGCCGGGCCCACGTGGTCCACCGCGACAGCCCGGAAACGGCGGCGTCGGTGACCCCGTCGGCGCGCACCGCCACGCGCACCTCGTCCTGCCAGCCGGCGCCCAGCTCGCGCACGGTCGCGATGGCGCCGTCCTTGATGAACGCCACGCGATCGCAGGTGACCTCGATCTCGCTCAGCAGGTGGGAGTTGAGGAACACCGTCGCGCCGCGGTCGCGCTCGGCGCGCAGGATGTCGCGCACCATGCGCCGCCCCATCGGGTCGAGCCCCGACGTGGGCTCGTCCAGGAACACCAACTCGGGCTCGTGCACGATGGCCTGCGCCAGCCCGATGCGCTGCAGCATGCCCTTGGAGAAGCCGCGCAGCTTGCGGTCGCGGTGCGACGCCAGCCCCACCATGTCGATCACCTCGGGGACGCGCGTGCGCAGCCGGCCCGCGCTCATGCCGGCCAACCGGCCGTGAAAGCGCACCAGCTCGGTGGCGGTGAGCCATTCGTAAAAGCGGAAGTCCTCGGGCAGGAAGCCGATGCGCCGCCGCACCTCGACGTCGCCCAGCGGGGCGCCGAGCACGGTGGCCGATCCCGATGTCGGGCGCACCAGGCCCAGCAGCATCTTGATGGACGTGCTCTTGCCGGCGCCGTTGGGACCCAGGAATCCGAAGATCTCGCCCCGCGGCACCACGAACGACAGGTCGCGCACCGCCACCTGGGGGCCGAACGCCTTGCGCAGGTTGTGCGTCTCGATGGCGAAGTCGGCGGACGCGGTCATGGCCGGCCTCCGACGGACGCCGGGCCCACGGTGCGGGCCAGCCCCGCCGCATCGGCCGAGTTGCCGTAGCCCGTGAGCACGTACACGCGGCCGCCGGCGCTCCAGAGCAGCTGGTAGGTGGGCCCGCGGCGGAACAGCGTGTTGATGAGCATGGCCGGCGCTCCGTTCACCGAGAGGGTGTCGTACGAGCGCATGAACCTCGGCATCGTGAGCGCCAGCGCGGCCGCCCAGGAAAAGGCGCGCTGGAAGGCCGCCATCTGGACGGGACTCATGCCCGCGACCTCGAGCGCGATGCCGGTGAGCTGCGCCATGTCGAGGCCCGGCGGCGCCTGCGCCGAAGCCACGGGACGCTGCTCGAGGATCACGCAGTCGGAGCTCTCCGCCGTGGGCGGCGGCCGCTGCGCGATCTGGTTGGTGAGCGTCTGCCCCTCGACCACCGGGCAGTGCCCGTAGCTGGCGATCACCGCGGCCGGCGTGTCGATGGTGAGCGTCTGCCCGTCCACGCCGGCGGGCACGGCGCCGCTCGACTGGCCAACCTCGGACATGACGGTCTGGAGCTGCCCGCGATCCACGGTGAGCGTCATGCTGCGCGGGGTCTGCACGGCGAAGCTCGGCTTGTCGGCACGGCCGGCGACGAGGTGCGGGGCGAATCCGGCCAGCCTCGCGGCGGCGGCGGAGTCGGGCACCGCGCTGTCGGCGGCCTCGCGCGTCACGCGGGCCCGCGAGGCGAGCATGCTGGCAATCGCGTCCTGCAGCCGGCGCGAGCCGGTGGGCCCCGAGAAGGCGGGCACGTTCACGCTCACCGCCTCGGGGCGCGCGATGCGAAGCGCGGCGAAGAATCGGTGGCGGAGCGTGCGCCCCGACGCGGTGGCGGTGGTCCAGAGCACGAGCGCCACGGGAATGAGCACCAGCCACCACCCCGAGCGGCCCCCGCCGCGACCGTTCGCATTCGACATGGAATCAGTCCCCGCCGCCCTTCCTGGTCTTCGCCTTCGCCTCGGCCGCGGCTTCCTTCCGCTCGTCGGCCGACGACTCGTGGTCGATCGTTCCCACCTGCCTGCCGGTCATCGCGTCGATGTTGACCTCGTCGATGCCGTCCTTGCCCGGAGTCTTCATGTCGAAGGAGTAGAGCAGGTGGCCGTTCTCGCGCTCCAGCTCCAGCGCGGCAATGGCGGCGTCGGGCATGAGCTTGCGGGCGGCGGTGGCCGCATCGGCCTCCCTGACCTTCGCGCGCTTGGCGAGGGCGGCCGGGACGTCGCGTTTGTAGGCCGGAGCCTGCGCGGCGGCGGCGGCCGGGGCGCCGGCGAGCAGCAGGGAGAGCGCGGTGAGCGTGAGCGGAGTCTTGCGCATGGGTCGGGTGTGGGCTCGAGGTCCGGAAGCGGCGCGCCGCCCGCGGGGGGCGGGCGCGCACGGGGAATGGCGGCCCAAGCTATCGCCCGTACCTGTCACCCCCGTTACACGGCGGCGCGCGGATTCCGCAGTCCGGTGCTGTCATCCTGGCTTCAGGTACGCGTGGTACCTTCGCGCCAGGCACTTTCACGGTTCTCGTGCCCAACCTCACTGGAGATCTCACATGTCCCGCTCCCGCCTGGCGGCCGCCGCGACGCTCGCGCTCGCCCTTGCCCTCGCGCCGAAGCTCGGCGCGCAGTCGTACCACTACCACGTGGTCAAGACCATCCCACTCGGCCACACCCGCTCCGACTACCTGACCATGGACGAAGCCGGCCGGCGGCTGTACGGCCTGGGCGACAAGGTGCTGGACGTGGACAACGACACGTTCGTGGGCAGCGTCGAAGGCGGGGGCGGCGGCTACGTCATTGCGCACGACCAGAACCGCGGGCTGGTGCGCAACGGCGTCGTGTTCAACCTCACGACGCTCGCCGTCGAGTCTCGCCTCGCGGACGTGCGCGGCGACGGCATCCGCTACGATCCCGTCACGCACAAGGGATTCGTCTGGGAGGGCTCGCACGCCTGGGAGGTGGACATGCGCACCGGCAAGCTCGTCGGCACCACGCCAATCGGCGACGGGCTCGAGTCGGGAGTGGCCGACGGCCGCGGCTACCTCTTTGCCAACGTCGAGGACTCGGGATTCGTGCAGCGGGTGAGCACGCGCGACTACAAGATCGGCCCCGTGTTCAAGGTGCCGAACTGCGGCCACGCCCAGGGGCTGTCGATGGACACGCGCACCCGGCGGCTGTTCATGGCCTGCGACACGAACGTCATGATTCTCAACGCCGACAACGGCGACGTGGTGGCGAAGATCGGCGTCCCGAGCCGCGCCGACATGAACTGCTTCGACGACGTGGCGAAGCTCGCCTTCAACCCGAACCGGGCGGACAGCACGATCACGGTGATCCACGAGGACACGCCCGACAAGTTCACCGTCGTGGGCAAGTTCCCCACGGGCGGCGCGGCGCGCACCTGCGCGGTGGATTCCAAGACGCACAAGGTGTACGTGTTCTACTACAGCGGCACCACGCGCGAGAACTTCCAGCTCACCGCGGCCGTGCTGGCGCCGTAGCCGGCACGGATCAGGGGACGATCCGCGCCGTGATCAGGTGGTCGAGCTTCGGGTAGCGGCGGTCGAACCAGGCGTTGCCGCCGGCCATCGCTGCCGCCTGATGCCCGGCGCGGAGCCCTCCCCCGGAGGTTTCGCCGTAGCCGGAGTACAGGCTGTCCACGACGTCCATGCCCTGCACCACGCGGCCGAACGGCGAGAACCCCTGCGCGTCCAGCCGCCGGTTGTCCACGACGCTGATGAAGAGCTGCGTGGTGCGGGTGTCAGGGCCCGTCATCGCGTAGGCGACGGTGCCGCGCACGTTGCTCGCGCGCACGGGGTCGTCGGCGATGGCCCGGTCCTTCCACTCGGCGGTGACGCGCGGGTCGCCGGCGATGCCGAACTGCACGATGAAGTGCGGCACGACGCGCGAGAAGCGCGAATCGTCGTAGTAGCCGGCGCGCACGAGGTTGTAGAAGTGGTCAGCGCCAAGGGGCGCCAGCGCGCGGGTCACCGCGATCACGAACGGCCCCTTCGTGGTCTCGAAGCGCACGCGGAACTCGTCGGGCGCGCGCTCGCGCCAGAACGCGGCCTCGGGGGCGAGCAGGGGCGGGGTGCGGTGGCACGCGGCGAGGGCGGCCAGCGCCGCCAGGGCGATTGCGGCACGTCGGCTCATGGCGCGAATCTACCGGCCACTCCGCTCATGAGCGAGCGGAGAACAGCCGATCGGCCCGTGCCCGATGCCCGGTGGAGACTCGGCGACCACGGCGGCCACTCGAGCGGGAAGGGCACAGCGATCTGCATACGGACAAGAGCGGAATGCCGATCGCTGGCAATCGGGATGGTCTGAGTGGCACCCCAGCCGCGAATCGTCCAACAGCCCGCTGAGGCGCATCCCCGGTCCGCGCGGTATACTTGACCTCCCCCTTCATCCGCTTCCACCCACACACCCGTGTCCGGGCCACCGGACCACCGGAGGGTTCGTCATGCGCGTAAGGTTCCTGCGGCTCGTCGGGGCCGCCTCACTCCTCGCCCTCGCTCCCGCCGCCGTCCACGCCCAGGCACCCGGCCGCGGGCGCGGTGGCATGCCGCCCGAGGGCGCCCGCGGTCCGAACGCCGAGCAGGCCGGCGTCCCGGCCGTCGAGAAGGTCTCGACGACCCACCACAAGGTCACCATCAACGGGCAGGACATCAGCTACACCGCCAACGCCGGCACCATGGTCATCCGCGACGGCGACGGGAAGCCGCAGGGCACCGTGTTCTACGTCGCCTACACCCGCGACGGCGAGAATCCCGCCACCCGCCCGGTGACCTTCTTCTTCAACGGCGGACCCGGCTCGTCGTCCATCTGGCTGAGCATGGGCCTCATGAGCCCCATGCATCCCGAGATGGGCCCCGACGGCAGCCAGCCCACGCCGCCCTACGACCTCGTGCCCAACCCGTACTCGCCGCTCGCCACCACCGACCTGGTGCAGATCGACGCGATGATGACCGGCTACTCGCGCCCCGCCCCCGGCGTGCCCGTGTCGGACTTCACCGGCACCCAGAACGACATCGGGATGTTCGGGCAGTTCATTCGCAACTACCTCGACAAGTACAACCGGTGGGCCAGCCCCAAGTACCTGTTCGGCGAGAGCTACGGCACCTTCCGCTCCGCCGGACTGGCCGGCGAGCTGCAGGAGCGCGAGGGCATCTTCCTCAACGGCGTGATGCTGCTGGGCACCGTGCTCGACCTGGGCAACATCGCCCCGTCGCCGTCCAACGATCCGCCGTACGCGATGTTCCTGCCCACGTACACGGCCACCGCGTGGTACCACAAGAAGCTGCCCGCCAACCTGCAGAGCGAGTCGCTGGCCCAGGCGGTGCAGCAGTCGCGCGACTACGCGTTCGGCGACTATCTCACGACGCTCGCCAAGGGCAATGCGCTCACCGACGCCGAGCGCACCGCGGCGGCGCAGAAGCTGGCCGGCCTCACCGGCCTGTCGGAACAGTTCGTGCTCAACACGAATCTGCGCATCGACCCGAACACCTTCCGCACCGAGCTGCTGCGCGACCAGCACGAAATGCTGGGCCGCTACGACACGCGCCTCATCGGTCTGCAGGGCAACGCCGCCAACCAGTACCAGGACTACGATCCCAGCGACGTCGCGCCCACCGGCGCGTTCATGACGGCGTACATGCGCTACCTGCAGGACAGCCTGGACTACCACACCGACCTGCAGTACTACCTGGGCGGCCACGCCGGCCCGTGGAACTGGGGCCCGGGTGGCTACGCGGGCTTCCCCAGCACCAGCGAACAGCTGCGGCTGGCCATGGCCAAGGATCCGCACCTCAAGGTGCTGGTGGGCGCCGGCTACTTCGACTCGGCCACGCCCTTTGCCAACGCCGAGTACAGCTTCCGGCACATGGGCTACGGCAAGTCGTACACCGACCGCGTGAAGTTCGACTACTACGAGAGCGGCCACATGGCCTACCTGAACCAGGCGTCGGCCCGGCAGCTCTCGGCCAACATCCAGAAGTTCATCGAGAGCACCGAGCACTAGCCGCTGGCCGCCGGGCCTTCGGGCCCGCGCAGCGTCCGGGCGCCGAGGGACCTACCGGTCCCTCGGCGCCCGTTTCCATATGGGGTGGGGCTCGCGCTTCGGAAGCCGACTTCACAGATTCGTCATCCCGACGCCGGCCCCCCCATGCCCCTCGAATCCTTCTCCACTCCCCGCCTGCACGCCGAACGCCTGGTCGAGGCGCACCTCGACGAGATCCGGCGAATGCACGGCGACGCGCGGGTCATGGCGCTGCTCGGCGGCGTGCGCACCGAGCAGCAGAGCCGCGACTATCTGGACCGCAACCTGGAGCACTGGGAGCGGTACGGGTTCGGCCTCTGGATCGTGTACACGTCGGCGCGCGATACCGTCGTGGGACGGGCCTGCGTGCGGCACCTCGACGTCGAGGGCACTCCCGAGGTCGAAATCGGCTACGCGCTCTACCCCGAGTGGTGGGGGCAGGGGCTGGCAACCGAGATCGCCAACCGGTGCATCGGCATCGGCCGGTCGGAGCTGGGGCTCCAGTCGCTCGTGGCCGTCGCCCACCCGGCCAACGGCGGGTCGCGGCACGTGATGGAGAAGGTGGGGATGTTCCACGAGCGGGACGTCGTGCTCGCCGGCGAGCGGCTGGTGCTGTACCGCACGGGCGAACGGGCCGCGCGGCGCTCCTGGCCCTGACCGCCGGCCCCTGCCGGGTGCGGAAACCGCACGGATGACGCCTGGCAGACGCCGGCCGCCTACCGTGTGCACGGCGCCGCGCGTCCTGGCAATCCATGTCACATGATGGCGCGGCGGCCCCAGGCGGGGTCCCTCCACCGAGGGGCCGCATCGGACCGTCCGCGCGCGGCCGGCGCGGCTCGTCCAGCCGCGGCTTGCGAGATTGTATGCAGATCGTGCAAGATTGGGAGTTCGGACTTTCCGGAAATGCAATGACGTTCAATCCCCCTCTGCCGCTCGTCCTGGGGTACCTGCCCAGCGAGAAGGAGCGGGCCCGCATCACGGGGGCGCTCCGGGGGTGGGCGCGCACCCATTGGGTGGAGACGCTGGCGGAGCTTCCAGGCACGCTGCGGCACGCGCGCGGAGGGACGGTCACGATCGTTCTCTCGCCGCGGGACCACGATGGCCGCGAGACCGTCGGGGTGGTGCCCGACCTGCTCGGCGGGGCGCCCTGCGTGGCCATCGTGGCGCACTGCCGCACCGGCGTCGAGCACGCGGCCGACATCCGGCGCATGGCCGAGGCCGGCGTGCACGAATTCCTGTTCGCCGGGGTGGACGACAATGGGGTGGCCCTGCGCGGCGTGCTCGCCTCGGCCCAGCGCGCCTGCGCGGCGGTGGCCGTGCTCGGAACGCTCCTGCCGGTGCTCCCGGCCGAACTGCACCGGCTGGCCGAGTACTGCGTGACCCACCCGACCCAGGCCCGATCGGTCGCGGGGGTGGCGGCCACCCTGGGGGTGCACCGGAAGACGCTGCTCAACCACTGCGTGCGCGCGGGCGCGCCGCCCCCCGCCGAGCTGATCAACTGGTGCCGCCTGATGGTGGCGGCGCAGCTGCTCACCGCGACGGGGCAGACGGTGGAGTGGGTGGCGCTGGAGCTGGAATTCCCCTCCGATACGGCCCTTCGCAATTCGATGAAGCGGTACACCGGACTCCGGGCCACCGACGTGCGCCGGCAGGGCGGCGTGCGCGTGGTGGTGCAGGCGTTTCAGCGGCGGCTGAACGGCGCGGCGCGCTGATCGGCGGGGGCCGGAGGAAGTCCGGCCCATTGCGCACTGTGTAACCGTCCCGCTCCGGGCCCCGCGTAGATTCGACCGCGGTCATCACCTTCCCCGCCTGCGGCGCGCGCTCCCCCTGGCGCGTGCGGCACGGCAAGATCCAGACAATGAGCCCCCGCCGCAAACCCTCGTCCAAGGCGTCGTCCCTGCCGACCGTTCTGGTGCTCGGGCGGTCGCGTGGGCGCGTGTCGGCGATTCAGCGGGCGCTCGAGCGGTACGGCGTGCGCACCAGCGTGCTGGGGTGGCGGGCGTCGTCGTCGGGGCTGTGGCGGCTGGGGGCGCGTGCTCCGCAGGCGATCGTGCTCGACGTGCCCCCGCCCGTGCTGGCCGACCACGTGGAGTTCCTGCAGAAGCTGCGCGACCGGTGGGAGCAGGTGCCGCAGGTGGTGGTCACCCGGGGCGCGAGTCCTTCGGCGCTCACGAGCCTGCTGGCCGTCGGGGTGGACGACTTCGTCTCCGGGGACAGCGGGTGGGTGGAGCTCGTGGTGCGGGTGCGGCGGCAGCTGCGGCGCGTGTCGGCGCTGATGCCGCCGGCGGAGGGGCCCGAGACGATGCGGCTCGACCCGGCGCGGCGGGTCGTGACCGCGAACGGGCGGCGGGTGGCGCTCACGACGCGCGAGTGCGAGGTGCTGCGCTGCCTGGTGGAGCGGGGCGGCGCGGTGCTGACGCGCGAGGAGATCCTGGAGATCGTGTGGGACAACGCCGCGGCGCGCCCAACCTCGCCGGGGATCGTGGGCGTGTACGTGCTCTACCTGCGGCGCAAGCTCGGCAAGCTGGGGCTCGCGCACGCACTCCGCACCGTCAAGGGCGAGGGGTACAGCTTCCAGGCGCCCGGGGGCTACTGGGCGCCTGGAACGGTGTCAGCGCTTCCGG
Source organism: Gemmatimonadota bacterium (assembly GCA_028876525.1). GTDB lineage: Bacteria > Gemmatimonadota > Gemmatimonadetes > Gemmatimonadales > Gemmatimonadaceae > JAGWRI01. Next base: position 10,685 of record JAGWRI010000005.1, read on the forward strand.
GCCGCGGGACCGACGCCCGCGATGCGGATCCGGCCATTGCCGCGCGTGATGGTGATGTCGACGTTGCGGCCGAGGCGAAGCAGAATCCGGAACAGCCGGTTCGCCGAGAAGCCCTGTAGGTGTCCCGACATCACGAGTGACATCTGGGATTGGGCTTCGTGCGCGGCGACGGCCGCCGCGGTCTGGGTGAGTCCCTTCTCGGCAATGGCCTTCTTGATCTCGTCCGCGAGGCGGGCCTTCGAGAGCACTTCATCGGAGCGCTTCCGGCTCTTGGACGTACTGCGGGTGCGTGGGGTCACGGTGGGGTTGGGGCGACGGTTCCGTCGGGTAGATGGTCCGGTGGAATCGTGCCCGATAGCCGCCGGCCGCCCGCGAACGAACGGCCCGGCCACCGTCGAGCACGACGGGTGACGTACCAAGTTAGAATTTTTTAATCCGGAGGGCAACAGGGGATTTGCCGGTTCCTCCGCCGGCCTGGCCTAGTCCTGCCGCAGGGCGCGCACCGGATCGAGCGCCGCCGCCCGTTTCGCGGGAATCCATATAGCCCCCATCGCCACCAGCACGAGCACGACGGGCACCACGACGAATGTCAGCGGATCGAGCCCGCTCCCTCCATATAACTGACCACGAATAACCTGCGCAATCCCGGCCGCCGCCGCCAGCCCGAGGGCCGCCCCGGTGGCCACCAGCGCCATCCCCTGCCGCATCAGCAGCCCCACCACGGCGCCCCCGGCCGCCCCGATGGCCATACGAATTCCTATCTCGCGGGTGCGCTGCGCCACCGAATAGGCCATCACCCCATAGATCCCGATGGACGCCAGGACCAGCCCCAACAGCCCGAAAATGCCCAGCACCCACCCCGTGAGCCGCGCCGGGAGCAGGGCAATGCCCAGATGGTCGCTCAGGGTGCGCACGTCGGCCAGCGGCAGGTTCGGGTCCAGGGCCGCCACCTCGGCCCGCAGCTGCGGCACCACCGCCATCGGGTCGCCCCTGGTCCGGATCACCACCGTCATCCCGTACGTCCAATCCTGGGCCTGCGGCAGGTACATGTACGCCGTTGGCGCCTCCCCCAGCCGCTGATACTTCCCGGTGGGCACGACGCCCACCACGGTGCAGTCGCGCCCGTGTACGTGGACCGTCTTGCCGAGCGCATCCTGTCCCGGCCAGAAGTGGCCCGCAAATTGCTGATTGACCACGATCGCCCCCGCCGCCGCGCTGTCGTCCTGCGCCGTGAAGCCACGCCCCTCGCGCAGCGGTATTCCCATCGCCCGGAAGTACCCCGGCGACACGACGTCGTACTGGATGGACATGTTCTCGTCCTTGGCCGGCGTGTACCCCGGAACCCCGACCCCGCTGTCGCTCTCGTCCAGACCCAGGGGCAGCCACCCCGCCAGCCCCACGGCGGTCACGTCGGGGTTGGCCGCCAGCCGCTGCGTGAGCTGCCGGTAGAACTGCTCGGCGCGGGGGCGCGTGTAGCCCTGCAGACCGGGGTCCACGCTGGCCACCACCGCATGGTCGCTGTCGAACCCCTTGTCCAGCGTGGTGGCGGCCTCGAGGTTGCGCAGGAAGAGGCCGGCGCAGACGAGGAGCACGATGGACAGCGCCATCTGCGCCACCACCAGCACCCGGGTGAGCCGCGAGCGCGATTCGCCCGCCGCCGCCTCGCCCTTGAGCGCCGGGATCATTGACGGCCGCGTGGCCTGGAGCGCCGGCGCCAGCCCGAACAGGAACGCCGTCACCACCGTCACGCCGAGCGTGAACGCCAGCACCACTGGGCTCACCGCGAGGTCGGGGCGGAAGTCGATGTCCATGGGCAGGCGAACCCGGTTGGCCAGGCCGATGGCCCACCAGGCCACGGCCAGCCCGGCCACCCCGGAGACCAGCGCGAACACCAGGCTCTCGGTGAGGAGCTGGCGGACCAGCGCTCCGCGGCGCGCCCCCAGGCTCAGCCGGATGGCCATCTCGCGCGCCCGGTCGCGGGCCCGGGCCAGGAACAGGTTGGCCACGTTCACGCAGGCAATGAGCAGCAGCACGGCCACGACCGCCATCACCACCGCCGACAGTCCGACCTCGGCGCCGCGCAGCGTGGGATGCAGGCCGGCCTGGGGCTGGGGCACCAGCTCGATTCCGCTTCCTTTGTAGTCGTCCGGGAAGCGGGCGACGAGCTGGCGGGCCAGCACGTCCATCCGGCCGGCGGCCTGGGCCACCGTGACCCCCGGCCGCAGCCGCGCCACGACGTTCAGGAAATTCGAGCCCCGCTGCGCGTACAGGTCGCCGTCGCCCGGCCGCAGCTCGTTGATCTGCGTGAGCGGCAGGAAAACCGTGGGAGCCACGATCGAGATGATCCCGTTGAACCCGCGCGCGGCGATCCCGACGATCTGGTAATTCCGGCCGTCGAGCACCACGGTGTGCCCCACCACGTCCGGATCGCCCCCGAACAGCGTCTGCCATCCGGCGTAGCTCAGCACGGCCACCGGATGCGCCCCCCTGCCTTCGGCTTCTTCGGGCACGAAGGTCCGCCCGCGCAGCGGCGTCACGCCGAGCACCGAGAAGAAGTTGGCCGACACCGCCATTCCGAACACGCGCTGCGCCCGTCCCTGCGCCGACAGGCTCACCGGCACGAACGCCCACGCCGCCGTGCCGCTGAACGCGCCGGCGGAGTTGTCGCGCACCGATTCGTAATAGGGAATCGAGTTCGAGCCGAACTGCACGTTTCCTGGCCAGGTGCGATAGACCTGCACCAGCTCGTTGGGCGCCCGTACGCCGGGCAGCGGCTTGAGCAGCAGCGTGTCGATGGCCGAGAACACCGCCGTGTTCAGGCCGATGCCCAGCGCCAGCGTGAGCACCACGACGGTGGTGAACAGCGGACTCTTGACCAGGATGCGGCGGGCGTAGCGCAGGTCGTTCAACAGCGTGGACATGGCGGAGCTCCCGGCGGGGCGACGATGACGGGGGGCAGCGGGCGCGAGGGTGCGCAGGCAGGCGTCATGCCCTACGGCAGCAACTGACGGGGGTTTCAGCGGAGAGAATCGGTCATTCTAACGGCGTTGTGCGAACCCTGGGTATTGCCGTGGCGCGGTCCCGGCACGGATATACGGGCATGCCATACGAGTTTCATCACCGCTGGAGCACGATGGCGCCCGACGACCACGGCCGGCCGCTGTTACACTGGGGGAAAGGAGCCTCACGTTCCAGGACGGCCCCTCGGCGGCGGACGCCACGACGCATGCCGTTACGAGCGTCCGGTGGGCGCGGCAGCGCGTGCCCGACGGGATGCTGTTCGACGTGGAGTACGTGGACGGCTCGGTCTACGACCCGCCGGGGGTGATCCAGTTCATCTACCGCGACGGGCCGAC
>JAGWRI010000233.1 GCA_028876525.1 Gemmatimonadota bacterium
GGCCCCGCCGTCGTACGTGATGCCGAAGTGGTTCGGGTTCAGCGGATCCATCCAGATGTCGTGGTTGTCGCCGCCCCACGGCATGCTCTCCCACGTCTTGCCGCCGTCGGTCGAGCGCCAGAACGAGCTGTTCGAGAGCAGCACTTCGTCGGCGTTGCCGCTGCTCACGGCCAGGTGGATGTAGTACCCGGCCCGGCCGACGAGCAGCCGGTCCCAGCTCACCACGCGCCAGTGGTGCCCGCCGTCGTCGGACCGCCACACCGAGCCCTGATCCACGGTCTGGATCAGCGCGTACACGCGGTTGCCCGCCGTGGGCGCCACGGCCACGTCGATCTTGCCCAGCGGCGAGTGGGGAAGACCCGGATCGTCGATCCTGGACCAGGTCGCGCCGCTGTCGCGCGACACGTACAGGCCGCTCGACGGTCCGCCCCCCAGCTCGGCGTACGTGTGCATCTCCATCTGCCACATGCCGGCGAACAGCACCGCCGGGTTCTGCAGATCCAGCGACAGGCCCGAGCAGCCGGTGTTCTCGTCCACGAACAGCACGCGCTTCCACGTCTTGCCGCCGTCCATCGTGCGGAACACGCCGCGGTCCTGCTGCGGACCGGTGGCGCGCCCCAGCGCGCACACGTACACGATGTCGGGATTGGTCGGGTTCACGATCACGCGGCCGATCCGCCCCGTCTCCCGCAGGCCCATGTTGGTCCAGTGCATGCCGCCGTCGGTGGACTTGTAGATCCCGTCGCCGATCACGTCGGCGTCGCGAATGGCCCACGCCTCGCCCGTGCCCGCCCAGACCTCGTTGTGGTTGGACGGCGCCACGGCGAGCGCGCCGATGGCCTGCACCGGCTCGCGGTCGAACACCGGGCCGAAGCTGTGCCCGCCGTCAATGGACTTCCACACGCCCCCCGACGAGGAGCCGAGATACCAGACGGCGGTGTCGCCGGGCACCCCCGAAATCGACGCGATGCGCCCGCCGCTCGACGGGCCGGCGAACTGGAAGTGGAGCGGCTGGGGCGCCGGCGGCGGCCCGCCGCGTCCGCGGCGCTGCGCATGGGCGGGAACGGCGGCCAGCGCCGCGGTCAGCAGGCCGGCAAGGGCGATTCGATGGCGGAGGGCAATCATGTGAAGGGTCCCGGGTCAGTGCTTGATGGGATTGGAGGTCAACACCTGCGCGTTGCGGTCGGGCGGTTCCACGCCCAACAGGTCGTGCACGAAGAAATCGTCGCGCTTCATGGCGCCGTAGGCGCCCCCCGACGTGTGGTCGGAGTTCGGGATCTCGAGCAGGTCGAAGGTCTTGTTCGCCTTGATCAGGGCGTTCACGACCTGCACGGTGGACGAGGGATCCACGTTGGTGTCCAGCTCGCCGTACACGAGCATCAGCTTGCCCGTGAGCCGCCAGGCGTTCTCGGTGTTCGAGCTGGCGATGTACTGCGGCCCCAGCGGCCACCCCATCCACAGCTCGTTCCACCAGATCTTGTCCATCCGGTTGTCGTGGCACCCCGACGCCGAGTATGCCACTTTGTAGAAGTCGCCGTGGAACAGCAGCGCCGCCATCGCGTTCTGCCCGCCCGCCGAGGTGCCGTAGATCCCCACCCCGCGCGAGACGTCGTACCACGGATGCTTCGCCGCGACCGCGCGGTGCCAGAGGATGCGGTCGGGGTAGCCGGCGTCGGCCAGATCGTGCCAGGCCACGTCGTGGAACGCCTTGGACCGGTTGGCCGTGCCCATCCCGTCGATCTGCACCACGATGAACCCCAGCTCGGCCAGGTTGCGCATCCCGTTCAGCACCTGGAAGCTCTTGGGCACGAACGACCCCTGCGGCCCCGCGTAGATGTTCTCGATCACGCGGTACTTCTTCTTCGGATCGAACGTCGTGGGCTTGAAGATCACGCCGTAGATGTCGGTCGTGCCGTCGCGCCCCTTGGCCACGAACACATCGGGCGCCTTCCACCCCGCCCGGACCAGCGCCGAGATGTCGCCCGTCTCCAGCGGCATGACCAGTGCCCGATCGCTCGTCCGCCGCAGCTCGCCCACCGGCGGCAGGTCCACGCGCGAGTACAGGTCCACGTAATACTCGTGGTCGTCCGACCACGAGACGGTGTGGTTCGCGCGCGCCGGCGTGTACGACACGAGCCCGGTGCCGTCGAAGCCGATCCGGTAGTAGTGCAGGAAGTACGGGTCTTCCCCCGCGTTCATGCCGCCGGCGCTGAAGTAGATCTGCTTCGCCGCCATGTCCACGTACTCCACGTCGCGCACGAGCCACGGGCCTTTCGTGATCTGCCGGATCACCCGCCCCGTGGCGTCGTCGTACAGATACAGGTGGTCCCACCCGTCGCGCTCGGACGCCCAGATCATCTCATTCCCGTCGTCCAGATCGTACCGGAACTGGCGCCCCGAGTCGAACATGTTGCCGCTCATCTTCCGGTAGTCGATGAACGTATCCGACCGCTCGTCCACGATGGCCCGCGCAGCCCCCCTCTCGCCGTTCACCTCGATCACGCGGTATACCTGATGTCCGCGCTGGTTGTACTCGAACGTGAACCCGCGGCTGTCCTGCCACCAGATGGGCACCGTGACGTTGTACGCGTTGGGGAACAGCGAGTCGCTCACCTCGATCTGCCGGTGCGCCTCGAGTTCGAACAGCACGGGCCGGCGCACGTCCAGCCGGTCGCCCGGCTTCTGATAGAAGCGCACCGAATCCTTGGGCTGGAGCTGGTCGGGCGGCGTGGACACCACGTAGTGCACCTCGCGGTGATAGCCCGGCACCACGCGGTACGCCACCAGCTTCCGCGAGTCCGGCGCCCACACGATGGATTCGAACGAGTAGTAGTTCCCCTCGGACCCGTCGTAGCTCAGCTCGGTGCCCGACCGCGCGCCCACCGGCCGCACGTACACGTTGTAGTTCCAGATGTACGCCTCCTGCTTCCCGTCGGGCGACCGCTTGAACCCCGGCGACTCGCGGAGCGTGGGCGCCTGCTGCGCCTCGGCCAGCTCCTCGGCGGCCCACTGGTCGTCCCACGGGCCCTCGTAGGGCACCGCTTCGGTGTCCGGCGTCAGCCCCCACGACGGCGAGGGCCCGCCCACGCCGCGGTTGCCGAATCCGAAGTTGCGGCGCACGGGCCCCGTGTCGCGGCACCGGTAGTCGGCCAACGCGCACCGCCAGGCGTGCCCCGATCGCACGAACTCGATTTCGCGCGTGCCGTCCACGAAGGTGAAACGGGCGAACGGCAGGGTCACCGCCGTCACGGTCGTGTCCAGTGCCGCCGCGAGCGCCGTGGCCAGCCGCGCGTGGTCGAACGCCGGCTCCTTGGTCTTCGCGTCGGCGTCCACCAGCTCGAACTCGAAACCGCCCTTCACGCTCTTGCGGTAGAAGAAGCGGTGCGTGCCCGCGATCCACTGCGGCGCATCCATCAGGTTCACCGCCAGTCCTTCGAAGCGCGCGTCGAGGCCCGCGGCGCGGGCGTAGTCGGCGGCCGTGCCCTGGGCGCGAATCGCCGCCGGCGCCAGCGCCGCGGCGAGCACGAGCAGCAGCGGCGCCGCGCGGCGCGCGGTCCGGTGGACGGCAGAGTTGGGCATGGGCACTCCGGACGGGGAGCGGGCGGGAACGGCCAATTATGGGGGCCAGTACACCGGGGTCGCTAGCCCCGCCCCGGTCACCCCAGGGCGAACTCCAGCTTCGTCACCGACGCCGGCGGAAACTCGTAGACCAGCGACCCGCCGACCGCCCCGGCCGGCAGTTCGGCGGACGTCGGAGCCACCGTGTCCGGATGCGCGAAGGTGTTCACGTCGTGCACGCTGTGCGCGGCCAGCGTCGTGGCGCGAACGGAGCGCACGGCGCCGCCCCGCACCGCGATCTCCGTCTCGCGCGCCTCGGTCATGGACGGGTTGGTCACCGTGAGCGTGAGCGTGTTCCCGCGCACCGACGCCGAGCCGTTGAGCCCCCACAGGGTGGCGGCGCCGTTGTCCTTGTCGGTCCAGGAATGCGGGGGCGCCGAGAACTCGGCCCGAACGGCGCGAGCGCCCTGATGCGCCGCGTACATCGCGAACACGTGGTACACCGGCGTCACCGTGAATCCGTCGTCGTGCGCCAGGAACACCGATTGGATGCAATTGATCATCTGGGCCACGTTGGCCATCGCCACCTTGTCGCAGTTCCGATTGAAGGTGTCGAGGGTGAGCCCGGCCACCACCGCGTCGCGGATCGTGGACTGCGACTCGAACAGATGGCTCGCGTCGGCAATCGGATGGCTGGCGTGCCAGGCGCCCCACTCGTCCACCACCAGCTTCACGTGGTGCCGCGGATCGCCTTCCGCCGCCACCGTCCACACCGTGTCGATCACCGACTCCATCCGGTTGGCGCTGGCCAGCAGGTCGTACCATCCGCGCTCGTCGAAATTCACCGCGTGGGCGCCCGCGTCGGGCGCGCTGCAGTAGTGGTGCACCGACAGTCCCCACACGCTGTTCACCGCGTACCGCGCGCGCAGCGCGTCGAACAGTCCGCGCGTCCACGCCCGGTCGGCCCCGCTCGGCCCCGACGCCACGAACCGCAGGCCCAGGCCGTAGTCCGGCGCGCCGGCGGTGGTGAACCGCCGGAATTCCTCGGCGTATTCCTCGGGGGTGAAGTTGCCCCCGCACCCCCAGGCCTCGTTGCCCACGCCCCAATAGCGCACGCCGTAGGGCGCGGCGTCGCCCGCCGCGGCGCGGACGTCCGACCAGGTGGTGTCGCCGGCCGGCGCGTTGCAGTACTCGATCCACTCGTCGAAGGCGCGGGCCGGGAGCGACCGCACGTTGGCGGCCAGGTAGGGCTGCGCCCCCACCAGCCGGCAGAAGCGCATGAACTCCGAGGTCCCGAATGCGTTGGGGTCGTACTTCGCCGGGCCGCCCTGCACGCTGCGCAGTCCCGCGTCGTCGGCCCAGAAGTTGGTGCGCGTGGGGCGCTTGTCGCGCGGGCCAACCCCGTCGCGCCAGTCGTACGAGTCGGCAAAGCAGCCGCCGGGCCACCGGATCACGCTGGGCCTGATGAGCCGGAGCGCGTCCACCAGCGCCTTCCGGATGCCGCCCACGTTCGGGATTTTCGAGTTCTCCCCCACCCACACGCCGTCGTAGATCACGCCGCCCAGGTGCTCGGTGAAGTGCCCGTAGATCTCCGGGGCGATCGTGCCGATCGGGTCGTCCAGCCGGATGTCGATGTGCGAGTCGGCGAGCCGGGAGCGGCCGGCGCGGCGCGCGCCCAGCGCGCCGACCAGCGGCGTGACGCGCGGCAGCACGAGGGCGGCCCCGCCGGCCATGGCGGAGCGGAGGAAGTCGCGGCGGGATTGGGGCATGACCGTGGGCTGGTGGGTCGGTGGGTCCGTCACCAACGTGGCCCCGCCGCGGGCCGCCGACAAGAGCGCGCTATCCTCCGGCCATCGTTTCGGGAATCCGCACCGCCACGACCTCCCCCCGGGCGGTCACGACGCCGTTGGCGCTGACCGTCGCGTCGACGATCGCCTTGCGCGGGCCCAGCTCGCGCACGCGGGCGCGGACCTCGAGCTCCGAATCGGCCGGCGTCGGCTTGAGGAAGTCCACCTTGAGCGACGCCGTCACGTAGCGCGGCGCCTCGCGCTGGCCGATGGGGCGCCCCTCGGCGCGCTCGCTGGCCGCCGCCGCCGTGCCCATGGCGTGGCAGTCGATGAGCGAC
>JAGWRI010000234.1 GCA_028876525.1 Gemmatimonadota bacterium
CGCCGCGCCCCGCCCGGGACGCCGCCTCATTCGGCGCGGCCCGTGGGCCGCCCGCACGACACGCAGAACTTCCATCCGACCTCCACCTCGGCGCCGCAGGCGCTGCAGTTGATGACCGTCAGATTCTGCCCGCAGTGCGGACAGAACACCACCTTCCGGCCCTGCGGCAGCTTCCCGCTGCAGTACCGGCACCGCACCTCGTCCGCCGCGGCAGCGGCGGCGGCCATCGACGCCGGCGTGGACAGCCGCACGGTGGAGACGCTCGACCGCGCCGCCTCCACCGCGCCCTCGGGCGTGTGGCCCAGCTTCTGGACCGCCGCCGGCGACAGCGCGACCTGCGCGTCGGCGAACTGGCGGAAGGCGCCGGGATCCGGATTGGGGGAAGCCAGCTCCCGCTCCAGGGCGTCGCGCATCCGATCGTCCACGATCAGATACCCCCGAGTGCCCGAAAGGAGCTGCATCAGGGCCAGCTCGTAGTCCTCGTTGGTGTCGAGCGCCAGATCCCGGCGGAAGTGCCGGTAGGGGAGCAGCGTCTGGTACAGCTCGGCGACCTCGAACGGCTGCGTCAGGTATCGCGGCTGCGAATCGCGCACCGCCTGAACGAGGACATGGAACATGCGGTCGATGGCGTCCATCCCTTCCTCCACTAGTCGAGCAAGGTGGCCGGGGCGGCGGCGGGGAGGGGCCGCGCTGCCCGGAATCTACGCGGGTCCGGAAACGGCGCGGGTTCGGCGTGCATCCGGCCGGCCGCGCGCTCGGCGGCCAGCCAGGCGTCGAACCCCGAGGACACGGCGCCGTCCGACGCGGTCTGGTCGCGGGCGGCGCGCACCGCGAGGAAGTTGGCATACTCGTTCTGCACGTGGCCGACGTGGCCGCGCACCCACTGCCAGTCCACCTGGTGCGGGCGCGCCCGCTCCACGGCCTCCCGCCACAGCGCCAGGTTCTCGATCGCGCCGCCCTTGCGGCGCCAGCCGCGAGCCATCCACCCGGGCACCCATTCCCGCATGCCCTTGATCAGATATTGCGAATCGCTGGTGAACACGACGCGGAACCGCCCCCCCTTCTGGGCCAGGATCGCGAACGCCTCGATGAGGCTGGCCAGCGCCATGCGGTTGTTGGTCGTGGCGGGCGCGGCGCGCCAGAAATCGCGCCGCGCCACCCGCCCGTCGCCTGGCATCCGGTACTCGATCACGCCGCCCGCGGCGCCGGGATTGTCGCCCTCGGCGCCGTTGCCCAGGCACGACTCGTCGACGTACACGGCCACCAGCGGCAGCTCCTCGGCGCCGCTCACCGCACCGTCTCCAGGGCGTCGAGCTCGTCCAGGTAGAGCACGAGGTGGTCGCCCGTGGTCGGATTCCGGGCCTCGATCGCCTCGCGCCGGCCGCGCAGCACCAGCCGGTCGGGGATGACCACGTACTCGGTGCCGCGGCGGGTGATCACCAGCCGGTGGCCGTGCGCCACGGCGCGCTCGAGCAGGTCGTACTGCCGCACGGTCAGCGCCGCCACGCCGACTCCACGCCCGTGCCGCACCAGCCGCGCGCCAGCCGCTCGAGCACGGCGGCGGCGCGCGGGATCTGCTCGACGTCCACGAATTCCTCGTCGGAGTGGGCGAGCGCGATGTCCCCCGGGCCGAAGCAGACCGCGGGCACGCCGGCTTCGTTGAACAGCGCGCTGTCGGTCCACGCGCTCATGCCGTCGGTGCGCACCGGGATCGCCTGGTGGTCCAGCGCGTCGCGCAGGGCGCGCACGACGGGCGCGTTCGGCGGCACGTCGCTCGGGCTCCGGGCGAGGTCGAGCGCGACCTCCACGCGCAGGTCCGGCCGCCGGGCGCGCACCCGCTGACACGCCGCCTCCAGCTCGGCCATGACCTGGGCCGGCGTCTCGCCGGGCACCGTGCGCCGCTCGATGCGCAGCTCGCACCGGTCGGGGTACGTGGACATCCCCGTGCCGCCGGAGACGAGCGACGCGTGCACCGACGCTCGGCCGGCCAGCGGGTGGGTATGGCGGGCCAGCTCGCCGGCGTCCAGTGCGTCGAGCTCGGCCAGCACGAGGCCGGCGTGGCGGATCGCGTCCACGCCCAGCTCCCAGCGGCTGCCGTGCGCCGCGCGCCCGTGAAAGGTGAGCGTGGCCCACACGAAGCCGCGGTGCGCCGGCATGATCGCGAGCCCGGTGGGCTCGGTGACGATCGCCGCGTCGGCGCGAACGCCCCGGTCGAGCAGGGCTCGCGTGCCGAGGCTCTCGAATTCCTCGTCGACCACGGCGGCCACGATCAGCTCCCCCCGGGTGAGGCCGTCGGCCGCCAGCGCGGCGGCGGCGCACATCGCGGCCACGCCGGCCTTCATGTCCGCCGCGCCGCGCCCGTAGATGCGGCCGCCGCGCTCCTCCGCTGCGAACGGCGCGTGGCGCATTCCCTCGACGCCGACCACGTCGAGGTGTCCGTTGTACATGAGCGACCGGCCGCCGGGGGTGCCGGCGCGCGCGATCACGTTCGGGCGGCCGGAAACAGCCTCCTGCAACTCGACCGCGAGCCCCCAGGCCTCGAGCACGCCGGCCAGGAGTCGGGCCGCCTCGGCCTCCCCCGGGCCTCCCGGCACGAGCGACGGATTGCGCGTGTCCACCTGCACGAGGGCGCGCGCCAGTCCTACCGCGTCTCCCCGCTCCAGTCGCATGGTGTGAGCCCGTCCTCGTCAAGGGTGAACGGCAACAGCTCGCCCAGCGCGCCCGCCGCCCGGCGCACCTCGTCCTCGCGCCCCGAACGCGCGATGGCCACGACGCACCCGCCCCCGGAGGCGCCGGTGGCCTTTGCCCCGAGAGCGCCGGCGCGGCGCGTCCCGGCCACGATGGCGTCGATGCGCGGCGTGGGGATCGCCGGGTGCAGCGTGCGCTGGTGCGTCCAGTGCTCCCCGACCAGCCCGGCCAGCGCATCCACGTCGGCGCGCTCCAGGGCCGCGACCATCTGCTCCGCGAGCTCGCGCAGGCGCGCGAGTGCGAACGTTACACGCTTCTCCCCGCGGCGGTAGCCCTCGAGCACCCCGGTGATCGTGTCGCCGGAGATCCGGGATTCCCCGGTGTACACGAGAACGCACCGTCGCTCCAATTCGGCGCGGAGGGAAGCCGGCAGCGGCAGCCGGCGCACGGTGACGGATTCGCCGAAGGTGAGCCCCAGCAGGCCGCCGTGGGTCGCCGCGTAGTGGTCCTGCCGTCCGCCGGCCACGCCCAGGTCCTCGACCTCGATCGCGCGGCCGCGCTCGGCGATGCCGGCGCGGTCGAGCGGCACGCCCAGGTGCGCGTCGATGGCGCCGAGAATCGCCGCGCTGGCGGCGGACGATCCGCCGAGCCCGGCGCCGACGGGAAAGTCGTTGCGCAGTGCCAGCGTCACGGGCGCATCGAGGTGCGCCCGGCGCAGGGCCGCGCGCACGAGCGGGCCCGCGGCCTCTCCCGCGCCGGCGCGCAGCGCCGCGGTCGCGTACCGCGCGATGGCTACGCTGCACACGATGCCGCCTTCCATCTGCGCGTAGGGC
>JAGWRI010000235.1 GCA_028876525.1 Gemmatimonadota bacterium
CGCCGAGGCGCGCCGGCTGGACCTGCAGACCCAGCTGTTCGAGATCGCCAATTCGCAGAAGGCGTACGCCGGGCAGGTGAAGGGGCTGGACGACCCGTACATCATTGCCCGCCGCGCGGCCGCCGAGCGCCAGCTTCAGGACTCGATAGACGCGAGGCCGGCGCTGAGGGCGAAGTACGGCAATCTGATTTCGCGAATGGCGGCGCTGCAGGCCGAGCGGCGGACCGACGCGCCCGGCTTCGGCGCCTTCATCGGGCTCACCAGCCCGCTGGTGTCGTCGGCCACCCTGCACCGGGCGCTGATCGCCTTCCAGATCCTGAACGCGCGGGCCGGCGGCGCCGACCAGAAGACCATCGACGGGCTGGTGGCGCAGATGAAGAGCGTGCCGCAGCAGCCGGCGGCGCTCGACCAGGCGATGATGGCCGCGCGGTTCGCGGAGTTCTCGCGCTTCTTCGGCGACACCAGCCAACTGGCGCGGGACGTGCTGCGCGGCGGATCGCCGACCGCGGCGGCCGCGGCGGTGGTGGCGTCCAGCGCGCTGGCCGATTCGGCTCGGGCCGTGGCGCAGGCCAGCGGTGACTCGCTGACGCGAACCGATCCCGCCGTTGGCGTCGTGATGGCCTACTTGCCGACCTTCGCGAAGTTCCAGCAGATGGTGTCCACCGTGGTCCCCGAGGAGAACGACATCGCCCGCGAGTTGGGCCGGGCGCGGTGGGAGATCTACGGCCCCAGCCAGCCGCCCGACGCGACCTTCTCGCTGCGCATCCAGGACGGCATCGTGGCCGGGTACGAGTACAACGGGACGCTGGCGCCCTGGCACACCACCTTCTACGGGATGTACGACCGGCACTTCTCCTTCCCCGACGCCAGCGACTGGGCGCTGCCCAAGCGCTGGCTGCCGCCCCCGCCGACGCTCGATCTGTCCACGCCGCTGGACTTCGTGAACACCACCGACATCATCGGCGGGAACTCGGGGTCGCCCGTGCTGAACCAGAAGCTGCAGCTCGTGGGGCTCGTCTTCGACGGCAACATCGAGAGCCTGTCCAGCGACTACATCTACATGCCGAGCGTCGACCGGGCGGTGGCCGTGGACATCCACGCCATTCTCGCGGCGCTGGACCACGTGTACGGCATGCACCGCATCGTGGACGAGATGCGGACGGGGGCCATGGAGCGGTAGGGCAGGCGGGGCTAGTGGTTGCGGGGGTGGGGCGACTGGACGATGACCGGCGTCGTTTCCAGTCGTCCCACCGCGCTACCGTTCTACCGACTTACCGAGTACGGCGAGGTACTCGCGGATGGCCTGGCCCACGTTCGCGACTGCCTCCGTTTCGCTGGCCCCCTGCGACCAGCACCCGAGGCCGCCCCGGAAAGGTGTCGTCAATACTATCCGAGGGGCATCGCACGCATGTCTCGCCGGACGTGCACGATGGCAATCACATCTATGGTTTCCGGCCGAACGCGATAGATGATGCGGTACGGCCATTCCACAACCTCGCGGACGTTTGGCATTCCTGCTTCAGGGACCAACCGGCCCACTTCGGGGAAGTCGAGGAGCGCTTGCACGTGCGCTGCGACACGGCTGACCAAGCCATCAGCGTAGACCGGCGAAGTCTGGCTGACGTAATCGACGACCGCGCCAAGCTGCTCGACGGCCTGCTCCGTCCACCGGAGCCGGACGGTCACGAAGCGCGACGAGTGCGGCCGCGCAGCCGCGCCACCGCTTCCTCATGGGTGAGAACCCGTGCCGCATCGGCGTCCGCGATGCCCGCCTCGATCGCCTGCTTGACGTAGATCTCATACGCCAGATCGTCCCAACTTGCAGAATCGGGAAGATTGTCGATGAGCCGATGGGCGTCCGGCTTGATATTGGGGCTGTCTGCCATATGCCCAAAGATGCACCGGCCCCGGGCTCCGAACAAGCCGACCCGAGCCCGAGGGGGTGCCAACGGACGGATCGGCGCCCGTTCGAGCGCCGATGCACCTATTGCCCAGCCTTCACCTTGCCGTCCTACCGTCCCACGCCTCCTCGCCCCCCTCTGCCCCCACGTCCACCGCGCCCACCCCGCCCACCGGGCGCCCGCATCTCCACACCCGCCTCCTTCAGCGCTGATTCCAATTCTGGAATGAGCCTGGTCCGCAACTCCGCCAGCGCGGCGTCCTGCTTCTTGAGGTCCGCCGGCAGCGCGGCCAGATCGCTCCGCTGCTGCGTGGTCGGGTTGAACGTCACGGTCAGCAGGTAGCTCATCCCCTGGAACTTCTGCTGGATGGTGCGCACCACCGGCTCGGTGCTCACCTCGTCCTCGCCGCCGAAGTTCTGCCCGGGGCAGCGCGGACCCGCCGCGCCGCCGCGCCCGCCCCCGAACCCTCTGCCACCGCCCCGCGCCGAGCCCACGTCGCAGTAGACGTGCGTGAACGCCGTGTCCGCCTCGGCCACCCGCTTCTTCAACTCGGGCGACAGCTTGGCGCTGTCACGCTCGGCCGCCGCCTTGAGCGGCTCCCACGCCGTCTGCGCCGAATCCACGCGGGCCTGGGCGTGCTGCAGCGAGAGCGAGAAGTCCGCCACGCCGCGGCGGAAGGCGTCGAGCGAGTGCAGCTCGGCGATCGTCAGCGTCTGGGCGGCGTCCTTCGTGAGGTCGAACCCCTGCGACATCGTGACCGGCGCGCCCGACTCCGGCGTCACGATCAGCTTGGCCACGTAGTGCCCCGGCACCACCGGGAAGTTGGCCGGTCCCTGGGCCCCGCGCCCGAAGAACCCACCCCCGCCGAACCCGCCCGCCCCGCGGCCGCCGCGTCCGCGCGCCGCCGCCTCGGCCTGCGCCTTCACCGCCGAGTCGGTGGGCACCGGCCCCGTGAGCGGCGGGCCGGCCTTCATGTCCCAGGTGGTGCGGTACATGCCGGCGGCGTGGTCGGTGAGGGGCAGGGTGCGCACCACCGTGCCCGACGCGTCGGAGATTTCCAGCCGCGCCGACTTCACCGGCGTGCCGTTCAGCAGGTAGGTGATGATCGCGCCGAAGGGCGGGTTGGCGCCCTCGTAGCCAGTGGTTCCCATCCCGCTGTCGTGCGAGTTGTCGGGGTTGTAGAGCAGCTGGTCGCGGACCGGGAACAGGTAGGCCACCCTGGCCTGCTTCGCGGCCGCGAGCTGCTCCAGCGGCGTGATGTCGTCCATGATCCAGATGCCGCGGCCGAAGGTGGCGGCCACGAGATCGTGCTCCCGTGTCTGGATCTTGAGATCCCACACCGGCACCGGCGGGAAGTCGCCCGTGAGCTGGCTCCAGCTCTGGCCCCGGTCCGTCGTGAAAAAGGCGCCGAACTC
>JAGWRI010000236.1 GCA_028876525.1 Gemmatimonadota bacterium
CTGCTGGGCGGCGACCTGGCGCTGTCGAGCAACGCGGCCTTCAAGCCGCCGGTCGAGGCGCTGTTCGATTCGCTGACGGGGCACGGCACGGGCGTCTCGCGGCAGACGAGCTTCGCCTCGATGGCGCTGGTGCCGCGCACCGGGCTCACGCGGCTGTCGCAGGTGCGGGCCGTGACCCCCGGGTATCCGTTTTACGGCGAGATCGAAACCGATCCGGCCGCGGCGTGGGGCGCCCTGCAGGACGGGCCGCACGCGGTGGTGGACGCCTCGCTGCTCGTGGCGCTGGACGCGCGCGTGGGCGACACGCTGGCGCTGGGCACCGGCCGGTTCGTGATCACGGGCACGCTCACCGCCGTGCCGGGCGAGATCGCGGTCACGGCGTCGATCGGGCCGCGGATCTACATCCCCGCGAAGTACCTGGCCGAAACGGGGCTGCTCGTGTTCGGGAGCCGCGCCGACTACGAGGCGCTGGTGAAGCTGCCGACGGGCGTCACGCCCGAGGCGTTCCAGGGGGCGGTGTCGCGCGTGCTCTCGAAGAACGACGTGCGGGTGCACACGGCGGCGCAGAACGAGTACAACCTGAGCAGCGCCATCGACCAGCTGCGCAACTTCCTGAGCGTGGTGGGGCTGGTGGCCCTCCTCCTTGGCGGGATCGGCGTGGCCAGCGGCGTGCACGCGTTCGTGATGCGCAAGATCGACACCGTGGCCATTCTCCGCTGCCTCGGCGCGACCAGCCGCCAGGTGCTGGTGATCTACGTGCTGCAGGCGGCGGCGATGGGGCTGGTCGGGGCCGCGGCCGGCGCCCTGCTCGGGGTGGGGCTGCAGTTCCTGATGCCCGGCGTGGTGAAGGACTTCCTGCCGGTGAACGTGGCGGTCCGGCTCGCGCCCACGGCGCTGGCCACCGGACTGGGCATCGGCGTGTGGGTGGCGCTGGTGTTCGCGCTGCGCCCCCTGCTCGCGCTGCGCGGGGTGTCGCCGCTCCAGGCCCTGCGGCGCGAGTCCGACGACGCGGTGATGCGCCGGGCGCGGCGCGACAGCGCGACGCACGTCGTGTCGTTCGCCATCGTGGCCAGCGTGTTCGCCATCGCGATGGAGCGGGCCGAGCGCCTGCGCAACGGCATCGGGTTCGGGGTGGCGGCGCTGCTCGCCGTGGGCGTGCTGTGGGTCGTGGCGGCCCTGCTCATGGCGGTGGCGCGGCGCGTCGTGCGCCCGTCGTGGCCGTTCGTGCTGCGGCACGGCGTGGCCAGCCTGTACCGCCCGGGCAACCAGACGCGGTCGGTGATCCTGTCGCTCGGCTTCGGCGTGTTCCTCGTGAGCACGCTGTACCAGGCGCAGAAGAATCTGCTGGGCCAGATCAACCTGCACCTCGACCAGGTGCGCGCCAACGTGGTGTTCTTCGACGTGCAGAGCGACGAGGCGCCCGGGGTGGACTCGATCATCCGCGCCGACCGCTACCACGTGGAGCAGCGGGTGCCGATCGTGCCGATGCGCATCGCGTCCATCAACGGCCGGACGCCCGACCAGCTCCAGGCCGAATCGATGCCGGGACGGCTGGCCAACGAGCCGCCGCGCCGCCGCCCGCGGTGGGCGCTGCGCCGCGAGTACCGCTCCACGTATCGCGACACCCTGGACGCCACCGAGAAGATCGTCGCCGGCCGCTGGTTCGACGCCGCGAAGGACACGATGGCGCAGGTCTCGCTCGACGCCGGGCTGGCCGACGAGCTGGGCGTGCTCGTGGGCGACACGATCACCTGGGACGTGCAGGGCGTGAAGGTCGCGACCCGCGTGACGAGCCTGCGCGAGGTGAACTGGGCGCGCTTCCAGCCCAACTTCTTCGTCGTCTTCCAGCCGCGGGCCCTGCTCCACGCGCCGCAGCAGTTCGTGTTCCTGGCCTACGCCCCGACCCCGCGCGACGTGGCGACGCTGCAGCGCGACGTGGTGGTGAAGTACCCGAACGTCTCCGGCCTGGACCTGTCGCTGGTCCAGAAGACCATTGCCGACGTGCTGGACAAGGTCACGACGGCCATCCGGTTCATGGCGCTGGTCAGCCTGCTGCTGGCCGTGCCGGTGCTGTTCAGCGCCGTGGCGGCCACGCGGCGCGAGCGGTTGCGCGAGGGCGTGCTGTTCAAGACGCTGGGCGGGACGCGGCGCCAGATCGGGCGCATCATGTTCGCCGAGTACGCGCTGCTGGGCGCGCTGGGCAGCGTGGCCGGCGTCGGGCTCTCGGTGGGGGGCGCGTGGGCGCTCATGCACTGGGTGTTCGAAACGCCGTTCCACCCCGCCGTGGCGCCCGCCCTGCTCGTGAGCCTCGGGATGACGCTGCTGGCGGTGGCGATCGGCCTGCTCACGAGCCGCGAGGTGTTCGCCGCGACGCCGATGGCGCAGCTGACCGTGGACCGTTGACGGTCAGCCGCCCACGGTGAGCATGCGCGCGATGGCGCGCAGCAGCAGGGTCTCGTCGACGATCGGCTTGGTGAGGTAGTCGTCGAAGCCGGCGCGGAGGTATTTCTCGCGGTCGCCGGCCATGGCGTGGGCCGTGAGCGCGATGACGGGCAGCGTGCGCAGCGCGGCGTCGTCCCGGATGCGGGCCAGGATCTGGAGTCCGTCCATGCCGGGCAGCGAGATGTCGAGCAACACGACGTCGGGGCGCGCGCGCGCGAACGCGGCCAGGGCGTCCTCGCCGTTGTCGTACTCCACGATGTCGTAGGCGTCGCCGAGGATCGCCCGCAGAAGCAGGCGGTTGTCGGGATTGTCCTCGACCACGGCCACGGTGGTCACGCCGCACCGCCCTCGCGAATGGCGGAGAGCGCGCGGCGCGCGGCCTCGAACTCGGCGTCGAGCCGCGGCAGCAGCGCGGCCACGCCGGGCGCGTCGCCGGCGCCGGCCGCGCGCTCTCCTTCCTCGCACAGCGCCTGCACGCCGGCGGCCCCGAGCTGCCCGGCGGTGGACTTGAGCGAATGCAGGGCCGCGCGCGCCCGATCGAGGTCGCCGGAGTGCGCCGCCTCGAGCCGCTGCGGCGCCCCGACCAGGAGAAGGTCGATCATCTCGAACAATAGCGCGTCGCCGCCAAAGCGGCGCAGGCGGGCGATGGCGGCGGGGTCGATGGGCGGCATGGATCGGTCGGACGTTGGCACGGCAGAAGCGCGGGACGGCGACGGCGCTTCGCGGTGGCCGTCCTGCCGCTCCAGCGTCCTACTGCCTTATCGCCTTCTGCACGACGTCCGCGAACTGGCTCCAGTCGGCCGGCCCGCCGAGCTGCGTCGGCGGCGCGGCCGCATGGCCGTTGGCCGTGCCGCCCAGGGGCTTGTCGGCCACCGCGTCGATGGGCGGCTCGTGGCGGGCCTCTCCGGAGGGGAGCAGCTCCTGGCGCCGGGGCTGGGCGAGCTGCAGAATGGACGCCTCGCTCACCACGAAGGAGAATTCCACGCCCTCGCCCGCGAGATGGGCCGCCGTCTCGGCGTCGGGCGCCTCGGCGACGCGGAATCCACCGCCCTCGAGCAGCGCGCGCGCCATGCGACGCCACGCCGGGTCCGGATTCAACACCAGGATGCTCGGCGTGCCGGTCTCCTGCGGCTCCTCTTCGAGCTGGTCGCCGAGCACGCGCTCGATTTCCTGGAGCGTGGTCTCGCCGCGCCGCACGCGCGCCACCGCCACGTCGCGCAACGGCGCCATGCCGGCGGCGATCGCCGCGCGCTGGAGCTGCTGGGCCGTGGCGCCGGTGGCGACCATGTCGGCGATGCTCGGCGTGACGATCGCCACCTCGATCAGCGGCAGACGGCCGCGATAGCCGGTGTTGCCGCACCGCTTGCACCCCGCGGCGCGCGACAGCGGGAGCACGCCGAACTGGGCCGCCAGCCGCTCTTCCTCCTCGGTCAGCGACCCGAGCAGCGGCTGGGCGCAGTCGGGGCACACGCGCCGCACCAGGCGCTGGGCCAGGCAGCCGCGCAGGCAGGTCGCGATGGTCTGGCGGTCCAGCCCGAGGTCGGCGAGGCGCGTCACGGCGCTCATCGAGTCGTTGGTGTGCAGCGTGGCCAGCACGAGGTGGCCCGTCATGGCCGCCTGCGCGGCCACCTCCGCGGTTTCCAGATCTCGAATTTCGCCGACGAAGATCACGTCGGGGTCCTGGCGCAGGATCGCGCGCA
>JAGWRI010000237.1 GCA_028876525.1 Gemmatimonadota bacterium
GCCTTGTGGCAGTCCCGCTCGAAGTGCCGCTTCGGGTACCCGCCCCCGTTCAGCATGATGTGGTGCTCGTACGCCACCGCCGCCGCCAGGTCCAGCTCCCGGTCGCTCGTGATGATGATCTTCGCCCCCTCCACCGTGTGGCGCTGCATCACCGACCGCTCCTCGTCGCTCAGCTTTCCCGGCTTGTTCAGGATCTCCATCGGGATGCGCACCTTGCCCAGATCGTGCAGCAGCCCCGCCACGCCGAACGTCCGCACGTCCGCCGCCCCCATGCCCAGATGCTCGGCCAGCGCCATCGTGAGCACCGACACGTTCAGGCAGTGCGTGGTGGTGTACTCGTCGAACTGCCGCAGGCTGAGCAGCGGCAGCACCATCGCCGCGTCGCCGTGCATGGCCACCGACAGCGAGCGCACCACCGCCTCGGCTTCGATCAGCGGCAGCGCCCCATGGTCGGTCACCTCCTCGTGCATCCAGCGAATGGCCTCGACCTCCTCGCCCAGCGAGTAGCCGATGGTCGCCGTCTCCACCGGCGCGTCCAGCGCCTCCTGCATCGCCTTGCTCTCGCCGCGAATGCCGATCGCGCCGAACTTGATCGTGGACCGCCGGCCCTGCCGCGCCTCGGACGTGTCGATGGCCGACAGCGTGAGGCGGGCCAGCACCTGCTCCAGGAACTCCTCGTACTCCTCGCGCGACGTGCCCGGCTGGAACTCCAGCCGCTGCACCCCCGCGTTGGCCAGCCGGCCGGCCCACTCCCAGTCGCGCATCTCGCGCATCGCCACGTTCCGGTACACCGTCTCCTCGCCCAGGAACGAGAACTCCGCCTGGGGATCGGCGGCCTGCAGCTCCTGCAGGTTCTGGAACGAGCGGTCGATGGCGCGTTCGCGCGCCGGGTGCCCGTCGGCGTACAGCGCCATCGTGGACAGCGCCTGCGCGAACGACGTCAGGAACTTCGCCGGATCGGCCATGTCAGGTCACCGCCCGCATCGAGCCCGTGAGCCGCGGACTGGTCAGGGTCTGCCGGATGTCCGGGTCGCCGCTCTTCGCGGCCAGCGCCAGCGCGTCCCGCGTGTCGGGCTCCTCCCGCCAGAACGCCGCCAGCGCGCCCAGCGCGGCCAGCATTTCCGGCGACTTGTCCTCGAGCTTGAGCCGGCGCATCCACTTCGTGCGCCGCTGCACGCGGCGCAGCAGCCAGGGCAGCACCGAGGCGTCGCGCCGGCCGGCCACGGCGCGAATGGCCAGCGCGCGCAGCGAGGCGTCCAGCTCGCCGTCGTCCACCCGCTGCATGATCACCGGCGCCGCCGCCGCGGGACACCGCTCCTGCGCCGCGGTCAGCGCCAGGAACGCCGTCCGGTCGTCGGGGTCGGCCACCGCCGCCACGATCGCGTCGTTGCGCGTGTGCTCCTGCTTGAGCAGCAGCCGCACCGCCTCGCGCCGCACGATGGACTCCGGATGCGACGCGTAGTCCTCGAGGGTCAGCTCCGGCGGCAGCCGCGACAGCCGCCCCAGCGTGGACAGGAGATCGCGCTGCAGCGGCGCCGGCGCCGTGGGCAGCCGCCGGGCGATGCCCGAGCCCACGTCGTCGCCGATTTCCACCAGCAGGTCCAGCAGCCGCTCGCGCCCCTTGCTCCCGTCGTCCGCCGTCTCCACCGCGTCGAGCAGCGGTGTCACCGCCGCCAGCCGCATCCGCTTCGCCATCCGCGCCACGAGCGCGAAGTCGATGCGCTCCTCCTCGAGCACCGCGCGCAGCACCTCGTGCTGCTCCATCTGCCGCCACACGCCGTCGGTGGGCGCCCCCGCCGGCGCCGCGTCCAGGATGTCCATCAGCTCCGTCCACTGGCGCCGGTCCAGCATCGCGTCCACCGCGTGCTCCACGCGGGTGCCCAGCATGCTCACCTCGAGCCCCATCTTCACGATCCGGTCGGGCTCGCACACCAGCGAGATCCCCGACCGGTTCTCCCCCGCCGCCGCCTGCCGCGACATCGCCTGCAGCACCAGCGAGTACGCCTCGGGGTTCGGATCGTCCAGGCTCCAGTCGCCGATCAGCCGCTGCACGTGCTCGCGCAGCGACTGGTCGGCCATCGCGCTGCGCGTGACGTCGGCGTCGGTCGTGTGCTTGGCCAGCTTCGTGAACAGGCGCACCAGCGAGTGCGAGATGGTCTGCTTCTCGGCGTCCGCCGCCGCCCGCACCAGGTCCACCACCGCGTCCACCGCCATCCCCTGCGACGCGTCGAGCACGAACTTGCGCCGCTGGACGTTGTCGCCGCTCATGTCCAGCAGCCGCTCCAGCGTGTCGGGCTGCAGCGCCCCCACCATCTTCGAGATGCGCTTCTGCAGCGCCGCCGTCTCGGTGCCCCGCGCGGCCTTCAGCTCCTCGGCGATCTGCAGCATGTAGCCCACGATCACCTGGTCGTAGGCCTTCTCCCGCTGGTGCTCGTCGATGGCCTTGGCCACCACCACCGGCTCCAGCGCGCGGTCGTCCTCCACCGCGTCCACCGTGTCGGCCGCCAGCGCGGCCCGCGCCATGCCCACCCAGAGCTGCGCCGCGCGCCCCGCCTTCATCTGCCCCTCGGCCGGCGCCGCGCCCGCCCCCGGCTCCCCCTCGTCCTCGTCCAGCAGCTCCAGCTTGTCGTACGTCAGCGGAAAGACGCGCACGTGCTGCCACTGCGCCGACACGTCGTCGGCCGTCAGCCCCAGCGGCTGGTCCATGCGCCCCGCGTCCACCGCCAGCGTGGCCAGCGCGTTGCTCAGCTCCGCCTTGGTAATGCCGGCGCTGAACTTCACCGCGCCCAGGTGGTGCCGGTGCAGCTTGTTCGCCAGCTCCTGCAGCAGCGGATGGTCGGGGTCGGTGGCCACCCCCTCGATGATGAGCTGCCGCCGAGCGATGCCGATGGACAGCGTGGGCCGGTCGGCCAGCAGCCCTTGCAGCTTTCCCGTCACCGAGTCCACCGCCGACGCCAGCAGCGGGTGGCCGGCCGGGTAGATGGCGTGCTTGTGGAACGCGATGGACAGCTCCACGAGGAAGTTGGCCAGGTCGCGCGACAGCGTCGCGGGCGCGGCCGACCCGGCCTTCTCCACGGTGGGGACACCCTTCGCCGGCGTCGGCGCTGGCGTAGCTGAGTGCGTCACTGGCGGTTACACCCGCCCCGGGGGGTGCGGTTGGTGAACGGTCCTGGACCCTGGCATGGCCTCACGGTAACTGGATAATGCCGCCGCCGCCGGGCCACGGCAACGCCGCGCGTCACCGGGCGCCGCCCGGGCCCGCCCGGCGGTAGCCACGGCCCCGCAAATCCCCCAATTTCCAGTGGTTGGATCCGGCCATTTCTGAACATCTGGAGCGCACATGGCGACGCAGAGCGATCTCGAAGACCGCGTCAAGAAGCTGCAGCGGGCCGTCTACTACCTGATCTGGCGCCGCACCGGCTTCGGCGAGCAGTGCCTGCACTGCGGGCATTCCTACCCCGGACACGAGCCCACGTGCAAGGTGGCCGACATCGAGGAGATGGTGAGGTGATCCCAACCGACTGCTGAGGTCGGTGGTCTGTCGTCCGGCGTCGTGCGTTGCCCGGGGACCTCGAGCAACACACGACGCCAGACTCCGGACGTCAGACCTCGGATTCCACAACATTTACCTTTCGGTTCATGTCCACTCCCGATCTCGACCAGCTCTGCATCAACACCATCCGCACGCTGTCCATGGACGCCGTGCAGGCCGCCAACTCCGGCCACCCCGGCACCCCCATGGCCCTGGCGCCGCTGGGCTACAAGCTGTTCACCGAGCACCTGCGCCACGACCCGGCCGACCCCGCCTGGCCCGGCCGCGACCGGTTCGTGCTGTCGTGCGGCCACGCGTCCATGCTCCTGTACAGCTGCCTCTACCTCACGGGCTACGACCTGTCGCTCGACGACATCAAGGCCTTCCGGCAGTGGGGCAGCAAGACGCCCGGCCACCCCGAGCACGGCCACACGCCCGGCGTCGAGACCACCACCGGCCCCCTGGGCCAGGGCATCGCCAACGCCGTGGGCATGGCGCTGGCCGAGTCGCACCTCGCGGCGCGGTTCAACCGGCCCGGCCACGACATCGTGGACCACTATACGTATTTCATCTGCAGCGACGGCGACCTCATGGAGGGCATCTCCCACGAGGCCGCGTCCTTCGCCGGCCACTTCAAACTCGGCAAGCTCATCGGGTTTTATGACGATAATCATATAACCATCGACGGGGCAA
>JAGWRI010000238.1 GCA_028876525.1 Gemmatimonadota bacterium
CGGGGCCCCGCGGGCGGCGCCGGCCCGCCGGGCCGCGACCAGCCGCCGGATGGCCGCGATGCCCGACGCCGGCCCGACCGCGAGCATCGCGAACGCCCACCGCCAGCCCACCGCCGCCTGGACCGGGGGCACCAGCTGGATGGAGATCATGGTGAGCAAGAAGCCGAGCGACGTCTGCAGCGTGAGCGCCGTTCCCACCGAATGCGGGGGGACGCTCTCGGTGACCAGCGTGCTGAACTGCGCCGAGTCGGCCACGACGAAGAAGCCCCAGACCACGGCCACCGCCGCCGTGACCCAGAACGCGCCGCCGAACGTGAGGCCGACCAGCAGGGCGCAGCATCCGCTGGCCGCCATGGCCACCGTGACGAGCCAGGTGCGCCCGCGGCGGTCGGCCACGAGCCCGCCCCACACGCACCCCGCCCCGCCGGCCGCGATGGCCAGGAACGACACCAGCGACGCGATCTCGCCGGTGCGCGCCCCGGCGGCCATGCCGCTCGCGGCGGCGCTGGCGGCGATGAACACCGGCGCCCACGTCCACATCGAGTACAGCTCGAACATGTGGCCCAGGTATCCCGCGGTGGCCAGCCGCCAGGTGCGTTCCCGGTACACGGTGCCGACCAGCGACCACGAGAAGGGACGCGCCGGGAAGGCGTACGGCCCGTCGTCGTAGCCCAGCGCCACGATCAGCGCGCCCAGCGCCGCGAATCCGCTCACCGTGTACAGCACCAGCGTGACGCCGGCGCCCGGAAACGCGTGCACGAGATACGGGCTGGCCTTCCCGATGGTGAGCGCGCCGACCACGGTGCCGATGCCGAGTCCGCGCCGCGACCGGAACCAGGTGGCGATCATCTTCATCGCCGGCGGGTAGACGCCGGCGAGCGCGAACCCGGTGACCAGGCGCAGCGCCAGCGCCGCGTGATAGGTCGGCGCGTGGACGAGCAGCGCGTTCGCCGCCGCGCCGAGCAGCGCGGACCCGGCGAACAGCCGCTTGGAGGGCACGATGTCGGCGAGATTGAGGACGGCGGTCGCGGCCGTGCCAAGGACGAAGCCGAACTGGACGATCGTGACCAGCCATCCCGTCTGCGATTCGGTGAGCCGCCAGCGCTCGGCGAGCTGCGGACCGACGGCCGCGGCGGCGAGCCAGAGCGACATCCCGAACAGCTCGGCGCACGAGAGCAGGCCGAGTTGGCGCCAGCGGCGGGGGGCGCGGTCGGGCCCGGGAGCGATGGGGGCGTCGGTCATGGAGCGCCGAAAGTAACTCCGGCGCCGTGAACCGGCAGCGGGCCGGCGCGCCTACAATTCGTCGAGCGACCGCGGCCAGTCCTGCCCGAGGAGGCGCGACAGCGCGCGATCGGCCAGCAGGCGGCCCCCGGTCTGGCAGCGGGCGCAGTAGTTCGTCTCGTTGTCGGCGTAGCGGATGCGCTGCACCGGCGCGCCGCAGGCGGGGCAGGGCTGCCGGAATCGCCCGTGCACCGCCATCCCCTCGCGGAACGCCGTCACCTTCTCCGGGAATCCGTCGCCGGTCTCGCGACGGAGCCGGTCGGTCCACGCCGCCAGGGTCGCGCGCGCCGCGTCGTGCAACCGCGTTACCGCGTCGTCGTCCATCTTCGCGGAGAGCATGAGCGGCGACAGCCGCGCCGCGTGCAGGATCTCGTCGGAATACGCGTTGCCGATTCCGTCGAACAGCCGCGGATCGGTGAGCGCGCGCTTGAGCGTGTGATTCTCCGCCCGGAGCCGCCGGGCGAACTGCGCCGGCGTGGCCGCGAAGACGTCGAGCCCGCCGCGATCGAACGCGGCCAGGGCGGCGCGGCCGCGCACCAGGTGCACCGACGCGCGGCGGGTCGTGCCGGCCTCGGTGAGCACGAGCGTTCCATCGGCGAAATCCAGCGCGAGCAGCGCGATCCGGCCCGGCGGCTTCCTTCCCCGCGCCAGCCAACGCAGCCGCCCCGCGATCATGAGGTGGATCACCAGATGCAGCTCGTCGTCGAACCCGAGCACGAGGCGCTTGCCGATGCGCGACGCGCCCCGAGCCGCGCGCCCCTCGAGCGCGGCGAGTGGCGGCTCGACCGATCGCAGCACGAACGGGTTGAGCAGCCGGACGTGCTCCACCGGCCGCCCCACGATCCGGCGGTCGAGCGCTTCCATATAGATGGTGACGTCGGGCAGCTCGGGCATCGCCGGAATGATCGCGCCGGCCGCTCCATGGCGCGAGCCCGACCGGGGACGCACTTTCAGGGGCGCGCGCCGCGCGCCGCGTCCCGATCTCCGAGCCCGCATGCGCACGCTCGCCTTCTCGTCGTGGTTCTACCTCGCCTTCGTGACCCTCGGGCTTCCGTACGGCGCGATCAACACCGCCCGCCGCACGCGCAGCCCCGACGGGCCGGCGGCCATCCCGTCGCGCGCGCAGATGCACTGGAACGGGGTCGCCACGCATCTCCTGCTGTTCGGCATCTCGTGGTACGCGGGGATGCTGCAGGGGCTGCGCTTCCTCGGCCCGGCGGAGGTCACCCCCATCGACCTGCTCGCCGGCGCCGCGGCGCTGGCCCTGCTCGCGGCGACGGCCGTCGTGTCGCGCGCCGTCCGCAGCGAAGATGAGCGAAGTCGCATGTGGGTGCTGGGCTTCCTCCCGCGCACGTGGCGAGAGGGCGTGCCGTTCGCGGTGCTCGCCGCCGTCGCCGCGGTGTCGGAAGAGCTGACCTACCGCGGCGTGGTGTTCGCCCTGTTCGCGATGCTCACCGGCAGCGGCGTGGCCGGCGCGCTGCTGTCGGCCGCCGTGTTCGCCGCCGCGCACTTCCCGCAGGGCGGCAAGAGCATGGGCCTGATCTTCGCGATCGCGCTCATCAAGCAGGGGCTCGTCGTGCTGACGCATACGCTGTGGATTGCCATCGTCGTGCACTTCACGTACAACGTGCTCACCGCGTTCCGCCTGCGCGGCCGCGCGCGGGCGGCCGATGGGGTCGATCCGAGACGCCGTCCGGCGGAATCGTCCACCTGGCGGGACGGAATCGGCGGTTAACGCCCCGAATCGCCCGTTGGGCGCCGGCGCGAAGCTTGCAGCTTTTCCGGTTCGCAGTATTGTATGCAGGTACCACTCTCTCCCCTGTCGGAACCGGGAGGCACCGTGCGGACCGCCACGCTGATCGCCGCCGTCCTGCCTGCAGCCGCGCTCGTCGCGGCCTGCCACCGTTCGCCGCGATCCGCCGACGACGCGGCGATGCAGCGCGACCTGAAGCTGGCCGCGACCGCGACGCTGAACCTCGCCACGCCGCCGGTGAACCCCGCCAACTTCAGAGATCTCGAAACTGCGCCGCCCACCGAGCTCCGCCCCGCGGCGCACCTGGTGAAGGCGCCGGGCCCGCGCGCCATCCGCTCCGCCACGCCCACGCTGCGCGCCGCCGAGATTCCGCAGGTGGCGGCCACCACGCCGATGCCGCAGGCGCAGACGGTGTCCCTCGCCCCGGTGCCGGTGGTGACGCTCGATCCCGTGGCCTCGGCGCCGCGCCCCGGCGACGCGCCGCGGATGCCGGCGGTGGACGCCGCCGGCACCGCCGGCCGGGGGCAGGCGGGCTCGGGGTGGGCCGGCCCCGGAATCGGCGTCATCATCCGCGGCGGCGGACTGGACGGCGACCACTGCGAGCCGCACGGGCGCGGCAACGTGCCGATTCCGGGCGTGTTTCTCCCCGGCCCGGGCGACATGGGCGGCGGCACGCGGTTCCCGGTGATCCGGCCGCGGGGCGGCACGACCCGCTACTGAGCGCCGCCTGCACCGCAAGAGACGAACGCCGCCGGATCGCTCCGGCGGCGTTCGCGCGTTTCGGACGTGCGGTGCGTCGCTAGTGACCGCCGCCGACTCTGACCACGCCCGAGCCCTTGGCGACCAGCGACCCGATCGCGGCGTCGGAGGCGTGCGCGTCGAGCCTCGACTGCACGCGGGCCAGCGCCGTGGCCACCGGCACGCCCTGCTCGTTGAGCCGCGTGAGCACGTCGAGCGCCACGTCCAGCGAACGCCCCGGCGGCGCGTGCTTGACGAGCGTGCCGATCTGCGCGCGGGTGACGCCGCGCTCCATGGCGTACGCGCCGGCCTCGACCTCCCGGTCGTTCGGGCGGTGGCCGGCCTTCTCCATCGCTTCCCGGGCCGCCTCTTCATTGGTCTCGACGCGTGCCGCCGCCGCGACCACCTGCGCGTCGGACGCGCCCTTGGCCTGGCCCTCGTCCACCCGGTGCTCGATCGCCTCTTCCGGAACCCCGTGCGCGCGCGCCCGCGCGTACGTGGCCTCGAGCCGCGTCCGGCTGCTGGCGCTGAAGCTCGACGGAATCTGCGCCCGGGCGTTCGCGCTCGCCTGGGCGTCCGCGTGCGCGGCGGCCGAACCCTGCGCGGCCAGCGCGACGGGCGCCAGCAGGAGTGCGGCCAGCGTGATCGTTGCTCTCATCGTTCCTCCATCGTTGCGTGTGAACCGGTCGCGCCTGTGTCCTGAACGGTGACATAGGCCGACTCGCCGCCGAACCCGTCGCGGGCCGTGACGGCGCCCTCGGGCACGCGCCATGCGTGCCCGTCAATCCGAAATGCGTACCGGTACTGGCCCGGCGGCAGCGGCAGGTCCGCGTACCACACGCCGTTGCCGGCGCGCGAGGCCGGCACCAACTGCCAGCCGTTCCAGTCGCCGGCGATCTCCACGCGGCCGGCGTCCGGCGCGCGGATCGAGAGCCGCGTCGTGCCGACGGGCGGCGCCGGCGCGCCGCGCGCCTCGGGGAGGTGCGGCGGCGACGCCCCGCCCACTCGCAGCGTCAGGCCGGCCGCGACGTAGTTGCCCCCCGCCGCGCCGGTGAGCCGGTCCGACGGATACCGTCCGGCGCCCACCTCGAGCGACACCGCGGGCGCCACCGCCACGTCGAACGACGCGCTCCCGAACGTCACGCGTTCGTCGGGCGCCTCGCGCCGGCCCAGCGACGCGGCCACCGTGACCGCGCCGGCCGCCATCGCGCCGCGCAACGTCCGGTCGGTGACCCGCACGCCGCCGACCGACATCGGCTCGTCGCGGAACGACAGCTCGCCGGCAACCGACGGATCGTCGCCGACCAACCGCCACCGGGCTCCGTACACCGGCGCCGTGAGCGTGCGCGTCGCCGACACGAGCGTCGTCGTGCCGGGAAAGAGCCCGACCTGGCGGGCCGTGCTCACCGCGGCGTAGCCGGCGGCGGCGCTGGCGCCGCCGAACAGCGTCAGGCCGCTCCACGACCACTCCGCAACCGGCGTCAGCTCGCCTTCGGCGAACGCCGCGTCATACGACGTCCGTGATGCGCTGGCGGTGGTCGACAGCGCGACGGCGAAGCCGCCGCCGACCCGCGCTCGGGATTCGGCCGCCAGCGCGCCCCCCAGCGACCATGCGCCCTGCTGGAAGAAGGTCCCCGTGCCGGCGAGGGAGAGGTGCGCGTCCGATCCGCCGGCGAAGGTGATGCTCGGCGCGACGGTCATCGCGTTCGACCGCACGCCGCGCTCGTCCGTGGCGCTTCCCCCGCCCACGGAGAGCTGTCCCGTGGTCTGGGCCCGCGCGGTGGAGATCGGGGCGAGCACGCCGAGCGCCAGGGCCAGCGTCGTCATTCGGATGCCCATCATGCCTCCCTCGTTCGTCGTTCTGGCGGTTCGTACAGGCCGCCTGGGCGCGAAGTTCCGAATTCCGTCGATCGGACTTATATCACACGCTCACATGGAGTTGGAGCATTGACGCGGCGTGACGCCGGGCACAATTGTTTCCATGACGCTTACAACTGGGCGATTGACTCTGGAATCGGGAACCTGCATTCTGCGGCAGACGCCTGCGTCCTTTCGCCATCGCGAGCCGTCGCTCGCCGCGGAATCGCCGGCAGGCGTGCCTCGATCGGGAGGTGTGCTCATGAGGCGATTCGGATTTGCCGCCGCCGCGGGGCTCGCGGCCGCCCTGCTCGCCGCCGGCGGATTGGCCACACCGGCCGCCGCGCAGAGCGCGCAGAAGGCTCCCCCCAAGGACACGACCGCGGTCAAGGCCGACACGGGATTCCAGAGCGCCGGGATGCAGGAGTTCGAGCGGCGCCGGAAGCGGGGAAGCGGCTACTACCTCACGGGGCGCGAGTTGATGGCGCAGGACAACCAGTCGCTGGCCGACATCATCGCCACGAGGTTCCCCGGCCTGCGCGTGGTATACGGCCAGCACCTCAGCTCGCAGTACCTGGTGAGCACACGCGGCGAGGGGCCGAACGCCCTGATCGCCAACGGCGGCACGTCGCTCTGCTACGTGCAGGCGTTCGTGGACGGCTCGTTCGTCGAGGATGGCGACATCAGCTGGGTGCGCCCCACCGACGTGGCCGGCGTGGAGTACTACGACGGCACCCGCACGCCCCCGGCCTACCGCCGGCCCGACGGCCAGTGCGGCGTGGTGCTCATCTGGATGAGGTCCGGGTAGCGGCCGGCGGCTGACACCCGCCGGCTCCGGTCCCCGTAGTCCACGCTGATGCCGCGCGCTGTTCGGAACTGGGACGTGGAGTCCCACTTCCGCACATCGGGCTCCAACCCTTGCCGCGGCCCGGTGGTCTAACCACCTGCTCATGAAGCACTTGGCCCCGTGCCCCCCTGGCACGGGCCTTGCCACTCCGAGTGGGCAGCCAATCCGACTGCCCGCTCGCCGAGGACTCGCGTGGACATCGCTCGACCAAAGAAGAAGAACACGAAGAAGTACGTCATGTATTCCGTCGGGGCGTTGGCCGTCCTGGCGGTGACGATCTTCCTGTCGCGCCTCAAGCCGGCGGCGCCGACCGTGGACGGGAGCACCCTGTGGACCGACACCGTGCGGCGCGGCGACATGGTGCTGGACGTGCGCGGGCCGGGGAATCTCGTTCCCGAGCACATTCGCCAGGTGACGGCGGCGGCCACGGGCCGCATCGACCGGCTGGTGGTGCAACCGGGCGAGCGCGTGGAGCCCAGTACGGTGCTCATCGAAATGTCGAATCCCGACGTCGAGATCGCCGCGCTGTCGGCGCAGCAGGCCTGGGCCCAGGCGCGGTCGCAGCTCATCGACCTGCGGAGCACGCTGGCCGGTGCGCAGCTGTCGCAGGAGGCGGCGATCGCGACGCTCGAGACGCAGTATCTGACGGCGCAGAACGCGGCCCGCGCCACCGACTCGCTGGCGGTGCGGCACCTCGCGGCCGCGAACGACGTGGCGCAGAACCGCCGCGCGGTTGCCGAGCTGGCGGCGCGAATGCAGATCGAGCGGCAGCGGCTCGCGATCATGCGCCAGCAGTCCGATTCGCAGCTCGCGGCGCAGTCGTCGCAGGTGGCGCTGCTCAAGACCATGGCCGAAGCGCAGGAGAACAAGCGCACGGGGCTGCTCCTGAAGGCCGGCGACAGCGGCGTGCTGCAGGAGGACCAGACGCTGGAGCTGGGCCAGTGGGTGACGGAGGGCCAGCTGGTGGCGAAGGTCGTCCAGCCGGGTAAGTTGAAGGCGGTATTACGGATTCCCGAAACCCAGGCCAAGGACGTCTCCGTGGGGCAGAAGGCGTCGATCGACACGCACAACGGGCTCATCCCGGGGCACGTGTCGCGCAAGGATCCCACGTCGCAGAACGGCACGGTGACCGTGGACGTGGCGCTGGACGGGGCGCTCCCGGCGGGCGCGGTGCCCGATCTGAGCGTGGACGGAACCATTACCATCGAGAAGTTGACCAACGTGCTGTACACCGGGCGACCGGGCTACGGGGCGGGCACGGGGATGGTGGGGCTGTTCCGGGTCACGGACGGCGGCGCGGCGGCGGCGCGGGTGCAGGTGGAGCTGGGCCGCAGCTCGGTGAATCTGGTGGAGATCAAGCGGGGGCTCGCAGTGGGGGACACGGTGGTCCTGTCCGACATGTCGCAGTGGGACGCGGTGGACCGGGTGCGGTGCAGCCCGAAATGCCGCGTGGGACAGTAGGCGAAGGGCCGCGCGCCGGATGCGGCGCTCAACATCGGGGAGAGACTCATGGCAACGAACGGACAGGCGCTCATCCAGCTGCAGGGCATTCGCAAGGTGTTCTACACCGACGAGGTGGAGACGCACGCGTTGTCCGACGTGCACCTCGAGATCCGGCAGGGGGAGTACATCGCCATTGCCGGCCCGTCGGGGTGCGGCAAGACGACCCTGCTCTCGATCCTCGGCCTGCTCGACACGCCCAGCGACGGCGAGTACCTGCTCGACGGCCGCCCGGTGGCCGGGCTCGACGCCGCCGACCGGGCGCGCGTCCGCAACCGGCAGATCGGGTTCATCTTCCAGGCGTTCAACCTGATCGGCGATCTCACCGTGTACGAGAACGTGGAGCTGCCGCTCACGTATCGCGGCATGAGCGCCGGCGAGCGCAAGGAGCGCGTGCACGCGGCGCTGGATCGCGTCGGGATGTCGCATCGCGTGAAGCACTTTCCGGCGCAGCTGTCGGGCGGCCAGCAGCAGCGCGTGGCGGTGGCGCGGGCGGTGGCCGGCGACCCGGCGATCCTGCTCGCCGACGAGCCCACCGGCAACCTCGACTCGGCCAACGGCGAGCAGGTCATGGACCTGCTGCGCGAGCTGCACCGCAACGGCGCCACGATCTGCATGGTGACGCACGATCCGCGCTATGCGGCGCACGCCGACCGCGGCGTGAACCTGTTCGACGGCCGCGTCGTGGACGAGCAGCCCACCGCCACGGCGCACGCGTGAGCCCCGCTCCTCGATGATCTCCCTCCGCAACGTCGAGAAGAGCTATCCCATCGCCGGCGGGCAGTCGTTCGTGCTCCGCCAGATCACGGCCGACATCGCCGCCGGCGAGTTCGTGACGATCATGGGCCCGTCGGGGGCCGGCAAGTCGACGCTGCTGGCGATTCTCGGCATGCTCGACGGCGCGTGGACGGGCGAGTACCAGCTGTTCGACCACGCGGTGCACAAGCTCGACACCAAGCGGCGCGTCGCGCTGCACAAGCAGTACGTGGGGTTCGTGTTCCAGCAGTACCACCTGCTCGACGACCTCACGGTGGCCGAGAACCTGGACATCCCGCTTTCGTACCGCGACGTCAGGAAGTCGGAGCGGCAGGCGGTGGTGGCCGATACG
Organism: Gemmatimonadota bacterium; assembly: GCA_028876525.1. Lineage (GTDB taxonomy): Bacteria > Gemmatimonadota > Gemmatimonadetes > Gemmatimonadales > Gemmatimonadaceae > JAGWRI01. Next base: position 9,085 of record JAGWRI010000238.1, read on the forward strand.
CTGGACCGGTTCGGCATGGTGGCCAAGAAGGACCTCTATCCGCGCCAACTGTCCGGCGGGCAGCAGCAGCTCGTGGCGGTGGCGCGGGCCGTGATCCACCAGCCGTCCATCCTGCTGGCCGACGAGCCCACGGGCAACCTCCACTCGGCGCAGGGCGCGGAGATCATGGAGTTGTTCACGAAGCTCAACAAGCAGGGCACGACGATCGTCCAGGTGACGCACTCGGAAGTGAACGCCGCGTACGGCAACCGGATCATCAATCTCAGGGACGGGTGGATCGTGTAGTCGGCGCGGCGCGCGCCGGAGGATCCCGATGAACGACCTGCGGCTCGCGGTCCGCACGCTGCTCAAGCGTCCGCTGTTCGCCGCGGTGGCGATCGTGACGCTGGCGCTGGGCATCGGCGCGACGACGACGCTGTTCACGATCGTGAACGCCGTGCTGCTGCGGCCGCTCCCGTATCCCCGCGCGGGGCGGATCGTGTCCATCTCCGAGCGCCAGGACGGACAGGACCAGCAGGTGGCCCGGGTGGGCGACTACTACGCGTGGCGCCACGCGCCCGCGTTCGCGTCGCTCGCGATGTATGGCGGCACGAGCCGCGTGGTGCGCCTCGGGGGGTCGCCGGTCCGCGTGGGCGGCGCGAGCGTGTCGAGTTCGTTCTTTTCGGTGTTCGAGGCGCGGCCGGCGCTGGGCCGCGCGTTCCGCGCCGACGAGGACGTGGGCGGCGGACCGGACGTGGTCGTGCTCTCGGACACGCTCTGGCGGCGGCTCGGCGCCGATCCGTCCATCGTCGGGCGCGCGATCGAGCTCGACGATCGGCCGGTGGCGGTGTTGGGCGTGATGCCGCCGGGGTTCGCGGCGCCGAGGAACGCCTGGTTCTGGGTGCACATCGGGATGGACTCGACTCCGGACGACGGCTCGACGTACTACGTCCAGGTCGTGGGCCGGCTTGGGCCCGGCGTTTCGACGGCCGCGGCGCGATCGGAGGTCGCGACGGTCCTGGCCCACGTGCCGGCGCCGGCCGTGGCCAAGGGGGCGCCGCAGGAGAGTCCGCGCACGCCGGTGCTGATGACGCTGCACGACCGGCTGTACGGCGAGATGCGGCCCGCGCTGCTCCTGCTGCTCGGCGCGGTCGCGTTCCTCCTGCTCATTGCCTGCGCCAACGTGGCGAACCTCCTGCTGGCGCGCGGCGCCGCGCGCCAGCGCGAGTTCGCGGTGCGGGTGGCGCTCGGCGCGTCGCGGTGGCGGCTGGCGCGGCAGCTTCTATTGGAGAGCGTCGTGGTGAGCGTGGCCGGCGGCGCGCTGGGACTGCTGGTTCCGCTGTGGACGCTGGATTTCTTTCTCGGGATCAGCCCGGCCAGCATGTCGCGCGTGGGCGACATTCGCCTGAACGGCACGGTGCTGGCGTTCACCGCCGCGCTGTCGATGGTGACGGGAGTGGCGTTCGGCCTGATCCCGGCCTTTGCCGCCACGGGCAGGGAGACGTTCCGCGCGCTCAAGGAGGGCGGCGCGCGGCGCACCGGCACCACAACGCAGCGGCGCATCCGCCAGGCCCTGGTGGTGGCGGAGCTCACGATCGCGCTGGTCGTGCTCACGGGCGCCGGCCTGCTCACGCGCAGTTTCGCACGGGCGGTGGCGGTGGACGTGGGATTCGAACCGGCGCGGGCGATCAAACTGGAGTTGTATCTCACCCAGAAGGCATTTCCACGCGATTCGCTGGCGATGCGGTTCTTCGATCGCACGGTTCGGCAGATCGCAGCGATGCCCGGGGTGAGGTCCGTGGGATACGCGGACGCGACGGGGATCGACGGTTACCACGCGACGATCCGCAGCTTCCGCCCGGGCACGCAGACGATGGGCCCGCCGATGGCGCTCGAGCATGTGAGCGCCGACTTCATGAAGGCCTTCGGGTCGAAGCTCGTGGCGGGCCGGCTCATCGATGCGCGGGATCAGGCGGGGAGCGAGCGCGTGGCGGTGGTGAGCCAAGCCGCCGCCGAGGCGCTCTATCCGGGGAAGCCGGCGATGGGCAAGACGGTGTTCATCGGCGACCGGCGCGGCGAGGCGACGATCGTCGGGATGGTCGAGAATCTGCAGCTGCCCGGCTCCGCCCAGCCCCGCCTGCCCCAGATCTACGCACCGATTACGCAGGCATCGAGCTCGCCCTACGTTGTGGCCGTGAGGTACTCGGGAAGTACCGCCCCGCTGCTCGCCGCGATCCGCGGCATGATCGCCGGCTACGATCCCCTGCAGCTCGGCGCGTCGGTGGCGCCGATGCAGGAGCAGCTCGACCAGATCGTGGCCCCGCGCCGATTCAGCTCGATCGTGATCGACGCGTTCGCGGCCCTCGCGCTGGTGCTCGCGGCGGTGGGGCTGTACGGCGTGATGGCCTACCAGGTCGCGCAGCGCACGCAGGAGCTGGGCATTCGCATGGCCCTCGGCGCCGACCGGCGCCGGGTGCTGGGGTTCGTGTTGCGCGAGGGGATGGAACTGGCCATGCTCGGCACCGTCTGCGGCATCGGGCTGTCGCTGGCCCTGTCGCGCTTCCTCGCGGGGATGTTGTTCGGCGTCACGCCGCGCGACGTGCCGACCTTCGCCGGGGTGTCGCTCACGCTCATTGCCGTCGCGCTCGTTGCCTGCTACCTCCCGGCCCGGCGGGCCACGCGCGTGGATCCGATGGTCGCGCTGCGGTACGAGTGAGCGGGGGCGGCCCGCGCTCCGCCGTGGCCCCCCTGCCGCCTTTCGGATAAGCTTCCCACATGACCGCCTCAGCCGCCGCCAGGATTCTGGTTGCCGACGACGACCGCGACGTCCTCGAAGCCCTTCGCCTGCTCCTCCGCGGCGAGGGGTACGAGCTCGAGACCGCCGCCTCGCCGCACGCCGTGGTCTCGGCCGTGGGCGCGCAGGATTTCGACGCCGTGCTCATGGACATGAACTACACCCGCGATACGACGGGCGGCGTCGAGGGACTGGATCTGCTCGCGCGGCTCCAGGCGGTGGACGCCACGCTCCCCGTGGTCGTCATGACCGCCTGGGGCAGCATCGAGGGCGCGGTGGCCGCGCTGCACCGCGGCGCACGCGACTACATCGAGAAGCCGTGGAACAACGCGCGGCTGCTGCACGTGCTGGCCACGCAGGTCGAGTTGGGCCGCGCGATTCGCCGCGGCCAGCGGCTGGAGAGCGAGAACCGCGCGCTGCGCCCCGAGGGCGCACCCCAGCTCATCGCGCAGTCGGCCGCCATGCAGCCCGTGCTGCGGCTCATGGAGCGCATCGGCCCCTCCGACGCCAGCGCTCTCATCACGGGCGAGCACGGCACGGGCAAGGAAGTCGTGGCCCACTGGCTGCACGCCGCATCGCCGCGCCGCGGCCGGCCGATGGTGACGGTGAATCTGGGCGGACTTTCCGAAGGCGTGTTCGAGAGCGAGATGTTCGGTCACGTGAAGGGCTCGTTCACCGACGCCAGGGCCGACCGCGTGGGCCGGTTCGAGCTGGCCGACGGCGGCACGCTCTTCCTGGACGAGGTCGCGAACGTCTCTCCCGCCATGCAGGCCAAGCTGCTGCGCGTGCTGCAGACCGGGGAGTTCGAGCGCGTGGGCTCGTCCAGGACGCGCCGGGTGGACGTGCGGATCCTGGCGGCGACCAACGCCGATCTGCGCGGCGAGGTCGCCGCGGGCCGATTCCGCGAGGATCTGTTCTTCCGCCTCAACACCGTGGAGTTGCACCTGCCGCCGCTGCGCGAGCGGCGCGACGACATCGGGCTGCTCGCCACGCACTTCCTGCAGCGGTTCGCGGCGCACTATCGGCGTCCGGTGACCGGGTTCGCCCCCGAGGCCATGGCGGCCCTGCTCCGTTACGGCTGGCCGGGTAACGTGCGCGAGCTGGCGCACGCCGTGGAGCGCGCCACGCTGCTGGCGCAGGGCGAGCTGATGCTGGTCACGGACTTCGCCCTGCAGCCCGCCGGCGGCGGCGCCGCGCCGCTCGAGGACATGAGCCTCGAAGACGTGGAGCGCGTGCTGATCCAGAAGGCGATGGCGCGCCACGACGGCAACGTCAGCCTGGCCGCCAGGGCGCTCGGCCTCTCGCGCAGCGCGCTTTACCGCCGCCTCCAGCGGCACGCGCTCTAGCGGCCCCGCATGCCGTCGCACGAGCGCCAGGTCACCATCCTCGCGCTGGTCTCGCCCCTCCCGCCGCTGGCGATCGCCCTGGCGCTGCTCTGGACGGGCGGCTTCGAGCCGCGCACGCAGTGGACGCTCAGCATCCTGCTCGTCGCGCTGTGGCTGATCCTGGCCGCGATGCTCCGCGAGCGCGTGGTGCGCCCGCTGCAGACGCTGTCCAACATGCTGGCGGCGATCCGCGAGCAGGACTACTCCCTGCGGGGACGGCGCGCCGGTGCCGGCGACGCGCTGGGACTCGCCATGCTCGAGTTGAATTCGCTGATGGACGAGCTGCGCGAGCGGCGGCTGGGCGCGCTCGAGGCGACCGCGCTGCTCCGGCGCGTGATGGCCGAGATCGACGTCGCCGTGTTCGCGTTCGACGACGAGGGCGCGTTGCGGCTGGTGAACGCCGCCGGCGAGCGGCTGCTCGGCGCCCCGGCGGAGCGGCTGCTGGGACGCCGGGCCGACGAGCTCGGCCTGGCGGCGTGTCTCGACGGCGACGCGCCGCGAATCGTGGAGCTCGCCCTCGGCGCGCAGCGCGGCCGGTGGGAGATGCGGCGCGGGGCCTTCCGCCAGGGGGGGCGCCCGCACCAGTTCGTCATGCTGGCCGACGTCAGCCGCGCCCTGCGCGAAGAGGAGCGCAAGGCGTGGCAGCGGCTCATCCGCGTGCTCGGCCACGAGATCAACAACTCGATCGCGCCCATCAAGTCGCTGGCCGAGCAGTTCCGCGACCTGCTGCACCGCCGCGCCCCCGACGACGCGATGCGCGACGACATGGAGCGCGGCCTGGGCGTGATCGCCAACCGCTCCGAGGCGCTGACGCGCTTTCTCGCGTCGTACACCAGGCTGGCCAAGCTTCCGGCGCCCCGGCTCGCCCCGATGGACGTCGCCGCCTGGACCAGGCGCATCGCCCAGCTCGAGACGCGGCTCGCCGTCGAGGTGCGCCCGGGCCCCGACGTCACGCTGCTGGCCGACGGCGACCAGCTCGATCAGGCGCTGATCAACCTCGTGCGCAACGCCGCCGACGCGGCGCTCGAAACGGGGGGCGGCGTGCGCATCGGATGGGCGCGCGAGGGGTCGCGCTTCGCGCTCACCGTGCAGGACGACGGCCCCGGGCTCCCGAAGACCTCGAACCTGTTCGTCCCGTTCTTCACCACGAAGCCCGGCGGCTCGGGAATCGGACTCGTGCTCACGCAGCAGATTGCCGAAGCGCACGGAGGGACCGTCGCGCTCTCCGACCGCGCCGACGGCCACGGGTGCGAGGCCCGGCTCGTCCTGCCCTGCTGAGGTCCGCTCAGGCCGACGCGCGCACCAGCTCGATCACGGCGCGGACGTCGTCTTCCGTCGTGCGGTAGTTCAGGATGCAGAGGCGCAGGGAGTACGCCCCGCGCAGGCGCGTCGAGGACATGAGCACCCGCTGTGTGGCGTTGGCCGCCGCGTTCACCCGCTCGTTGAGCGCGTCGAGCGCGGCCGGGTCGTCCGTGCCCGGCGGATGCACGCGGAAGCAGACGACGCCGAACTGCGCCGGCGAGAGCACCTCGAGATCCGGCGCCTCGCGCACCAGCCGCTCGGCCACGTCCGCCAGCCGCATGCATTCGGCAATCGCCCCGCGAATCGCCGCGAGGCCGAAGTAATTGACCGACACCCAGACCTTGAGCGCTCGCGAATAGCGCGTGAGCTGCTCCCCGGCGTCGGCGAAGTTCACGTCCTGGTCGCGCGCCTCGACGTCCCGGAGGTAGTCCGGCAGGACGTGGAACGCCGCCTCGAGGGCCTTCGGGTCGCGCGCCAGCAGGCAGCCGCACTCGAAGGGCACGTACAGCCACTTGTGGGGATCGAGCGTGACGCTGTCGGCGCGCTCGATTCCGGCCAGCAGCGCGCGCCCCCGGTCGGTGAGCGCCGCGAACCCAGCGTAGGCCGCGTCCACGTGATACCAGAGCCGCTCGCGGGCCGCGATGTCGGCCATCGCGTGCAGCGGATCCACGGCGCCGGTGTTCGTCGCCCCGGCATTGCCCACGATCAGGAAGGGGACGAGCCCCGCCGCGCGGTCGCGAGCGATGGCCGCCGCGAGCGCGTCGGGGCGCAGCCGGAACCGGTCGTCGCTCGGCACCAGCCGCACGTTGGCGCGCGGCACGCCGGCGATCCACGCCGCCCGGGCCACCGACGAGTGCGCCTGGCCGGAGCAGTACATCGCGAGGCGCGGCAGATCCTCCGCGCGGTCGCCCAGCGCGGCGTGCCGCGCCGCGACCACCGCGGTGAGGGTCGCGTTCGAGCCGCCGGAGGTGAGCAGCCCGCGCGTGCCGTCGGGCAGGCCGAGCCAGCCGCGGAACCATTCGAGCACGGTGAGCTCGACCTCGTTGGGCCCCGCCGCCACCGACCATACCCCGGCGAAGAAGTTGTACCCGGTGGCGATCCAGTCGCCCAGCACCGCGGGAAAGGTCGGCGCGCTGGGCACGTAGCCCATGAATCGCGGATGCGGCTCGCGCGCGTGATAGGGAAACACGCGCGCCTGGAGCGTGGCCACGATGCCGTCGAACGGCGCGCCGGCTTCAGGCGCCACGGCGGGGAGCGCCGCGAGGTCGCGCGCCTCCCGGCGCCCGATCGGATGCTGCACCGGCTCGTCGCGCACGCGCGCGAGGTGCGCGGCCACGAGATCGGCCACCCGGCGGCCGAGCCGGACCATCGTCGCCTCGTCGAGATCGAGCGGAGACGGCACTACCGCGGTCCCGCCCGGCCCATCAGCGCCGCTTGCCGTGCTTCGCCGGCCCGTGGGACCGTGCCTTCTTCGCCGGCTTCCTGTTCGCGGCCTTCTTCGCCGCGCGGACCGGCGGCTTCTTCGCGGCCGGCCTGGCGGCCTTCTTCGCCGGCTTCTTCGGCGCGGCCGCCTTCTTCGCCGGCCTGGCTGCGGCCCCCGGGGTCGCGGGCGCCGGCACCGCGGCCCGGAGCGGAGGCGGCGGGTTCTTGCGGGGCCGCCCACTCTTGCGCGCCGCCTGCCCCTCCGCCATCAGCTTGTCGAAGGCGGCCTTGGCCTCGGCCAGCAGCTGCGCGTGCGTCGACCCGCGCTCGCTCTGCGAACGCTCCTTCTCGGCGCGGAACAGGTCTTCGGGTGTGCTCGACGTCATGGGTCCGGCCCGTGGTATGGTGGACGGCGACGGCCGCCCCGGGGGTTCGGGGCAACCGAGAGATGCTCGCACCGAATATGTCACGAAAGCGGCGCGCTGCCTATGGGCAGTCGGCCCGGTTCGCGGAGCGGCGGGGCGAGGCCGCGGCCGTCACAGAACCCGGACGCCCTCGTCGCGGTATTATCCGGCATGAACCGGCGCCCTGCTCGTCGTGCGCGCATCGCCGCGGTGGCCGTGCTGGCGGGCGCGGCGCTGGCCGGCTGCGCCCGCCGCTACCCGGCCCGCGTGCCGCCCGGCAACTGGGGCGGCCCGCACGCCGGCATGGTCGTTTCCGATTCGGGCGCCGAGATCGAATACGACTGCGGCGCGGGGCGCATCACGGCGCCGATGCTGCTCGACCGGCGCGGCGACTTCGATCTGCCGGGGCTCTACATCCGCGAGGGGCCGGGCCCCGTGCCGGCGAACGATTCCCTGCTGCCCAAGTACCCGGCGCGCTACGGCGGGCACACCGACGGCCACACGATGACGTTCACGATGACGGTGGCGAACGACTCCATTCCGACGCAGACCTTCACCGTGGCGTACGGCGGAAATCCCAACGTCTTCAAGTGCCTGTAGGCGGGCGAGCGGCTACCGGCCGTACTTCCTGAGAATCGCCTTCACGCTGTCAATCGGCAGCGGGCGCACGGTGAGGCCGCGGGCGCTGGTGACCGCCGTGGCCATGAACATCGAGTCGTAGATCGCCTCCTGCGTGGCTTCGACCACGGCCTCGAACAGCGGCGACATCTCCTCGTTGGTCAGCTCCTCCACGTCGGGACGCCGGTCGTCGGCGCCGCGCTGCAGCTTCGGATCGGCCGAGAACGCGATGACGTAGTCGCCCGATCCGTTCGACTCGAACGAGCCGGTGCGCCCCATGCCGACGATCGCCCGCCGCGCCAGCCGCGCCAGGTTGCGGTCGAGGATCGGTGCGTCGGTGGCCACCACGATCATGCACGAGCCGTCGGCGCTGCGGTCGGCCACGTCGTGGTCGAACGAATACCGTCCCAGCTCGCGCCCCACCGGCACGCCGTCCACGTCCAGGATGCCGCCGAAGTTCGTCTGCACGAGCACGCCCACCGTCCACCCGCCCAGCGATTTGGGAAGCACGCGCGACGAGGTGCCGATGCCGCCCTTCCATCCGAATGCGATCGTGCCGCGCCCCGCGCCCACGCTGCCCTCGGCCACCGGTCCGCCGCGGGCGGACTCCAGCGCGTGCACGACGTCGGCCGGTTGGATGGGGCGGGACCGGATCGCGTTCAGCGTGCCGTCGTTGGTCTCGCCGACCACGGGATTGATGGACCGTACGTTCTCCATTCCCGGCCCGGCGAGCAGCCAGGCGACCATCGCGTCGGCGGCGCGCCACACGCACAGCGTGCAGGTGAGGAGAATCGGGGTCTCGATCTCCCCCAGTTCGCCGACCTGCGTGACGCCGAGCAGCTTGCCGAACCCGTTGCCGACGACGATTGCCGCCGGCACGCGCGCGGTGAACATGTTGCCGGCGTGCGGCAGGACCGCGGTGACCCCGGTGTGCACGGAATCGCCGTCGTCCACCGTGGTCTGGCCCACGAGCACGCCGGCGACGTCGGTGATGGCGTCGTTCGCGCCGGGGCGGAAGATGCCGGGGGCGACGCCGATCTGCCGGGCGCGCACCGGGGTCTGGGTCTGGGCGCCGAGGGCGGCCGGCCCGAGGACGGCGAGCGCGGTGAAGAGCGCGGGGAGGCGGGACGCGGCCATGAAGAACTCCTGGTGAGGGCGGCGGTGCACGCCGCGCCGGACGAATGTACCTTGGTGGAGCCTGCGGCAGAACGCCGGGCGCCCCGACGCATGGCAGCCTCGACTTCCGATTCCTCTCCGTCCGCGGATTCCCTTTCCGCCGCCGATGCCCGCTGGGCCGTGGTCGTGGTCGCGGCAGCGGCACTGGCCGTGGGGCTGGTGGCGGCGCCGTACAAGGCGTTCGATCTCGACCGGTTCTTCGTGCCGAAGGAGCTGGCGCTCCACGTCGGGGCGCTGCTGCTCGGCGCGATCGCGCTCCGGCGGCGGTCGCGGATCGGGTACTCGGGCGTGGACCTGCTGCTGGCGCTGTATCTCGGGCTGGGCGTGCTTTCGGCGCTGTTCGCCCCCAACCACTGGCTGGCGGCGCGGTCGCTGGCCGTGACCTGGTCGAGCCTCGTGGTGTTCTGGAGCGTGACCGCGGTGGCGGCGGGCCGGCCGGGCGTCGCGCGCGCGGTGACGGCGGTGCTGGTCGCGGCGGTGCTGGCGGTAGTGGCGACGGCGCTGGCCCAGGCGTACGGGGTGGACTCGGTGTTGTTCAGCACCAATCGGGCGCCGGGCGGCACGCTGGGCAATCGCAACTTCGTGGCGCACCTGGCGGCCATCGCGGCGCCGCTGCTGCTCGTGGCGGCGGTCGGCGCGCGGGGGCGGCTGGTGCGGGTGGCCGCGACGCTCGGCCTCGCGGTGGCCTCGGGAATGCTGGTGCTGTCGCGGACGCGGGCCGCCTGGCTGGCGCTCGCGGCGTGCGTGGTGGTGCTGCTTCCCGGCGTCTGGCGCGCCCGGGCGCGCTGGCAGGTCACCGGGATGCGGCGGCGGCTGGCGTTCATCGTGGTGGTCGTCGCCGCCACGGTGGCGGCGGCGGTGTTCGCGCCCAACGACCTGTCGTGGCGCAGCCGCTCGCCGTATCTCGACACCATGAAGAGCGTGGCCGAGTACAGCGCGGGGAGCGGCCGCGGGCGGTTGGTGCAGTATACCAATACGCTAAAACTCGCCCTGCGCCACCCGCTGCTCGGGGTCGGGCCCGGCAACTGGCCGGTGGCCTATCCGGCCGCCGTCCCCGGCGACGACCCGTCGCTCGACCAGGCCACGGGCATGACCGCCAACCCGTGGCCGAGCAGCGACTGGATGGCGTTCGTGTCGGAGCGCGGCGTGCCGGCGGCGGGGCTGCTCGTCCTGGCCTTCCTCGCCCTGCTCGGCGACGCGGGGCGCCGGATGTTCGGCGCCCGCGACCTCCACGACTTCCTGCGCGGGCTGGCGCTGGCGGCGGTGGTCATCGCCACGGCGGTCGTGGGCGCGTTCGACGCCGTGCTCCTGCTTCCCGCCCCGGCGTTCATCGTGTTCGCGGCGCTCGGCGCCCTGCGCGGGCCGCCGGCGCGGCGGGCGCTCGCGCTGGCCCCGGGCGCCCGCCGGGGGCTCCTGGCCGGCGTCGTGCTGATCGGGGCGGCCGCCGCCGCGCGCGCCGCGCTCATGACCGACGCCATGCGCCACTACGAACACGGCCAGTGGATCACCGCGGCCCGCGAGGACCCGGGGAGCTACCGCATCCAGCTGGCGCTGGCCGAGGCGGCGCAGGAGCGCGGACGGTGCGATCTGGTGCGCGTGCACGCCGGCGCGGCCCGCGCGCTGTTCCCCGACGCTCCGATTCCGCGGCGGCTGCTCGCCGGATGCGGGTGGTCAGCGCCCCGCCGCTGAGTCGTTCGGGGGCGACACCGGGGGCGGTGCCGTCTTCACCGCGAACACGAACAGTCCGCCCGCGCTGTCCACCAGGCTCAGGGCGGGCGCCGCGCCCGGCGTCGCGGCCAGCGCCCGCGCGGCGTCCAGCTCGCCCGGCGACCGCACCAGCACGTAGCGGGCGCTGGAGAACTGCAGGATCTGCCGCAGGTCGTCGGCGTTCTGGGCCGTCGTGCGCGGCCGCAGGTACTGCAGCGCCGTGAACGTCTCCACCGGCACCGCTTCGCGTTGCGCGTAGAGATAGAGCATCGGCTCCGATTCGCCGGCGATCACCGCGCCCCGGCGCGTGTGCAGGCGCGCCCACTCGATGGCCCGCTCGGCGCGCCCGGTCATGCCGCGGGGAATGCTCTCCCACCAGGCGTTGGCGTAGCCGCGCGCGTTGTAGCGCGCGGCGCCCGCCGCGAGGACGAGCGCGGCGGCCGCGACGACGGCGCGCACCGGGCGCGCGGTCTCCGGATGCTGCAGCGCCTCCAGGGGCACGACGAGCAGCGCCATGAGCAGCGGCCACACCCCCCACGCGAACCGCAGCGGCTGGTCCGGCCAGGCCAGCACGAGCGCGAAGTACAGGGCGAGGAAGAGCAGAGTGACCGGCGCCCGGCGGCGGACGCGCCACGCCCCGCCGCCCAGCGCGAGCAGCACGGCGATGAGCGCGATCCACGCCCCGGCGTTCGACCCCAGCGCCTGGAACGAGGTCGTCACCCCCGCCGCGAGCCGCGTCGCGTTCACGCGCACGGTGGCGATCACGAACGGCAGCCCGCCGGCGCGCACGCCGCCCATGAACCAGCCCGCGTACCCGCCGTACGAGCCCTGCAGCAGCGGCGGCACGTCCTGCGCGTGCAGCGACGACCAGAGCAGCCAGGGCGACCAGACCAGCAGCGACGCGCCGAGGTACCACGCCGCCGCCCGCCAGGCCCGGCGCGCCAGCCAGACCGCCGCCACGGCCACGATCAGCATCACGCCGACCGACCGCACGAGCACCACGGCGCCGCTCAGGAAGCCGAGCCAGAGCGCCTCGCGCCGCGACGGCCGGTGCCGCGCCATCTCCTCGCCCAGGATCAGCGCCGGGATGAGCAGCGTGAGGAAGAACGGCTCCGACAGGAGCATGTTGTTCAGCGCCAGGATCGGAATCGTCATCGTGCCCAGCAGGGTGGCCAGCACGGCCACCCAGGGGGAGAGCAGCAGCACCCGCACCGCGTAGCGGCAGGCCTCCCACGCGATCACGGCCAGGAGGACGACGTTGATCAGTTTGAGCCAGACCAGGTTCGCCGGAAACGACGGCGCGAGCTTCCAGAACAGGGCGAGGAGCATCGGATAGCCCGGCGGGTAGTGCACCGCGGCCGGTGCGCCGGGCAGATTCAGGAACCGGTATCCCTGCCCGGTGGCCAGCGACTTGGCGAGGATCGCGTACAGCCCGTCGTCGTAGAAGCCGCCCACGGGCAGGTAGTTGAGCGTCACGATGCCGACGAGCAGGGCCAGGACGGCGACCGTGGTCTCGGCGGGAATGGTGATGCGTTCGCTGTCGCTCACGGGGCCCGGTACCGATGGCAGGTGACGAGGTGGTCGTTCACGAGGCCCACGGCCTGCATGAACGCGTAACAGATGGTGGAGCCAACGAACCGGAAGCCCCGCTGCCGGAGGTCCCGGCTCAGCGCGTCCGACCGTTCGGTGCGCGCCGGCACCTCGCGCGGCGAGCGCCGCCGGTTCACGATGGGCCGCCCGTCGACGAACCGCCAGAGGTAGGCGTCGAAGCTCCCATACGCCTGCCGCACGGCGAGCAGCGCCCGCGCATTGCCCACCGCGCTCCCGACCTTGAGCCGGTTGCGCACGATGGCCCGATCGCCGAGCAGCCGCTCGACCCGCGCCGGCGTGAAGCGCGCCACGGCCTCGGGATCGAATCCCGCGAACGCGCGGCGATACCCCTCGCGCTTGGCGAGAATCGTCTCCCAGCTCAGCCCGGCCTGCGCGCCCTCGAGCACCAGGAACTCGAACAGCACGCGGTCGTCGTGCACCGGCACGCCCCATTCGCGGTCGTGATAGGCGACGCTGAGCGGGGTCCGGGCCCACGGACAGCGTCCGGTGGACGGTGCGGTGCGGCGCGATCGGGGGGCGGGCATCGGCTATCAACCTGTGCCCGCCGCGCCCGAAAGTAAACGGCGGCTACTCGTGCCGGATGGCGTCGATCGGCGACAGCCGCGACGCCTTCAGCGCCGGATAGATGCCGAACCCGAGCCCGACCGCCAGCGCGGCCAGGGCCGCCACGGCCAGGGTGCTCCACGACAGCCCGGCGTACACCGTGGCCCGCGTGCGCATGCGCATGAACGCGGTGACGGCGAACGCCGCGGCCACCCCGAGCCCCGCTCCGAACACCGCCCCCGCCCCCGTGATCGTCACCGACTCGGCCAGGAACTGGAGCAGGATCTCGCGGCGCCGCGCCCCGGTCGCGCGGCGGATTCCGATTTCCCGCGTGCGCTCGGCCACGCTGGCCAGCAGGACGTTCATGATGCCGATTCCGCCCACGAGCAGCGAGATCCCGGTGAGCGCGCCCATGAGGAGCTTGAACAGCAGCAGCCCCTGCTGCACCTGCCCCAGCCGGAACTCGTCGCTCGACACCCGCACGCGCTCGCGCCACGCCGGATCGCCGGCGGCGAGCCACCGCTCCGCCGCCTGGCGCACCGCGCCCACCTGGTTCACGCTGTCGGCGTGGATCAGCAACGCGGGGGCGCGCGGCCCGGCCACGGGCACCATCGCGGCGGCCGCCCCGCCAATGGGGACGAAGGCCGCCAGGGTGGCCGTGTCGGCGCCGGCGGCGAGGACGCCGATCACCTGCCGCGGCTGACCCTGCACGGTGACCGCCGTGCCGACCAGCGACGCCGCCGCGTTCGGCGCGAGCGCCGCCGCCAGCGGGTGCGACAGCACGACCACGGCGGCCCCCGACCGCGCCTCGCCGGCGGTGAAGAACCGGCCGGCGGCCACGGTGAGCCCGCGCATTGCCGCGATGGCCGGCGTCGCGGCAACGACCACGGCGCCGCGCGGCGGGGCGTCGCCGCGCGCAACCAGCGCGCCCCCGGTCATCATCAGCGCCACCTCCGCGGGCACGGGCAGGTGCGCGGCAAGGCTGTCGGCGTCGTCCGGCGTGAATACGCGCACGTCGGGGCGCGGAAAGACCTGCCCGTCCACCACGCGCGTGGTGAGCGCGCCGATCTGGACGAACTGGAGGCTCGACGTGCGATCGATCTGGGCGCGGGCGTACCGCTCCATGCCGTCGCCCAGCGACAGCACGGAGACGAGCGCCGCCACGCCCATCACGACGCCGAGCGTCGAGAGCAGGGTGCGGAGCGGGTTGGCGCGCAGGGCGGCGAACCCGACGCGCGTGGAGACGAAGGAAGCCATGCCGGAAGGCCCGAGAGCGCTGGGGACGGGGACCCTACGGACCCATCTGGCGCATGGATTCAGAGATGCGCGCCGAGGGCCGCGCCGACAGGGCCGGCGTCCAGACCCGCACGCAGTCGCGGCCGTCGCGCTTGGCGTGGTAGAGGGCATCGTCGGCGCGTTTCTTGAGCGCCTCGACCAGCTCCTCGCGGCCATCGGGGCCCCGGGACACGGCCCCGATGCTGACCGTGAGGCGAAGGGACTTCTGCTCCTTCAGGAACTCGTGCGCCCGGATCGCCTCCCAGAAGCGGCTGGCCGCCAGCTCCGCGCCGGCCGCGCCCGTGTCGGGGAGGATGATCGAGAACTCCTCGCCCCCGGTGCGGGCCACGATGTCGCCCGCCCGGCGCGACGCCATGAGCAGTCCGCCCACTTCCCGCAGCACGGCATCGCCGGCGAGGTGGCCGCGCGTGTCGTTCACGTTCTTGAAGAAGTCCAGGTCGAGGGCGAGGAGCGAGAAGTCGCTGTTCGCCCGGGCCGCCCGCGCCATCTCGCGCGCCAGCTCATGGTCGAACCCCCGCCGGTTCACGCAACCGGTGAGCGCGTCGGTCATCACCATGCTGGAGATCTGCTCGCGCACCCGGTTGTACGCCGCGCCGAGCAGCGTGACGGCATCGGGGTGGGCATCGGCCTCGAGGTCGTAGGGGGCCGCGAACTCCCCCTCCTCGGCGCGCTCGAGCAGCCGCATGATGGACCCCAGGCGCCGGTTCCAGCTCCCGTACTCCAGCAGGAACACCGCCGCCACGATCCCGAAGGCCGCCACCGACCACATCTCCTCGGACCACACCAGCGCGGCGCCCCCGTTGATGGCCGCCGTGACGATCATCAGGTAGCCGAGGATCACGGCCGCCATCACGATCAGCGCCTGGGTCCGTCCGAAATACAGGTCGGCGAGATGCAGGGCGATGAACGCGAGAATCAGGATGCGCTGATAATAGGCGGGCGGCGACGCGATGAGCGTCGCGGCGCACACGTAGGCGACGTCGGCAAGGAGCGAGGCCGTCACGCCCCAGGACCCGATGCGGCCGCGCCGCGCGAGGGCCGCGATCCCGCCGGTCACCAGGGCGTAGCCGGCGAACGCACCCGCCAGCCCCTCCACGCTCCCCCTGGCGCCGGTCTGCAGGAGCAGGAGGCCGGCCACCCCGATTACCAGCGCCACGCCCAGCCGGATCCGGCTCTGCCAGATCAGCGTGTCTGCATGAAACCGGTCACGGGCGCCGCGCGCAGGGGTCACGGGTGGATGATCGAGGGGCCGTCTTCGGCCGTACGTCGAGCGCGCCGCCGAGCGGCGCTTGCCCGTGGAGAAACGCGACGATCGTGCCAGCGCGCGCTCCATGTCCAACCGACGCCGGATCAAGCGCTTGAGTCACACCGGCGGCCCGCGGCGTCACGCGCCCCTCTTGCGGAATGCCTCGAATCGGTTGTTTCGCAATACCGGAAGGCTTATCAGAATCTGGCTTCCAGGTACAGGTCGAGGCGCCATTCCCGGCGCGGATAAAGCCCGCGCGCGGCATCCAACCGGAACAGTCCGTCGAGGAAGCTGACCCCCGCGCCGACGCCGCTCAGCGGCCGCCCGATGTGCGCTGCGTCACGCCGGTCTCCCGCCCAACCGAAGTCCCCGAACACGCTCGGACGCACTCCCGCGCGGTTGAGCCCCAGCTCGGCCCGGGCCAGCCAGTAGGCGTTGCCGCGCTGCAGCGTGTCGGGCCGCTGGCCGCGCACGGTGCGCGCCCCGCCCAGGTACCACAGGCGCTGCGCGGGCACCGCGCCCGCCGAGCTCCCGCCCGACACCGTGAGGGCGCCGGCCAGCGGACCGAACCCATCCGATGCCGTCAGCTCCAGCGAGCCGCGCCCGTACGACGAGTCGCCGGCGGCCGCCTCGAGGCGCAGGTCGGACAGCAAGCGGAACGCGGCCGGATCCTCGCCGTATGCCCCGCGCAGGTGGAACGCGCCGCCGGCATACGAGCCGCGCCGCGCCGTGATGTTCGGCATGAACGGCACGCCCAGCGACCAGTGATTCTTCACCGCCGCCGTCCGCTCCTGCTCGGCGAACAGCCGCCAGTCGTAGTCCAGGCCGCGCGCGTTGCGCCCCGTGAGCTCCACGCCGCTGGCGCGGTAGTAGAAGCCCTCGTCGCGGCCGAACAGCAGCGCCGAGAGCGAGCTGCCGAAGCTCAGCGGGTCGCCCCAATCGCCCACCGCGACCAGCCGGTTGTAGGCCGTGACGCCGATCGTGCGCGCGCCGTTGCTGCGATCCACGGTGACCGACAGGTTGGGCTCCAGGTCGGCCGTGCCGAGCCGGCCGACGAGCGACCCGCTGTATCCCGCGCCGAACTGCTGGTCCACCCGGGCGCCCAGCGACAAACCCTCGATGCGGTTGAACCGCATCATGTCGAGCCCGGTGTGGAAGGTGGGCGGCATGGGGGCGAACTGCGCCTGCGCCGACAGCGCCAGCGCCTGCTGGATCAGCGCGTCGCGCTCGGCCGAACCGAAGATTTCCTCGCCCGGATCGTAGATCGACTTGGGCAGCAGCGGCGACGACGCCAGCAATGCCTGGTCGCACGGCGCCTGGTACGACACGGGAAGGCGGTCGTCGCCGAACCGGTACGAGGTGCGTGTGTACGTCCGGCCGGTGTCGCACGCCGCGATCGGGGGAGGTTTGAGGCCCCGGCGCACCGAGTCCCGCTCGGCGCGTCGCGCGTCGCGCCGAGCGCTGCGGATCGAGTCCTTCACCGCCTCGGGCAGCGAATCGGGAATGGCGTTCGACGCCACGACGATGGGCGGGAGCGAGTCGCGCCCGTTCACCGACGCGTACGTATAGCTCTGCTGCATGCTGAACGGCACGTGCATGAAGCTCACCTGGGCGTCGCCCTCGGCGCTCTGCAGGCGCGGCAGCCAGAAGCGGCCGTCGAACAGGCCGTATTCGATGGCCACCGCGGTCACCTGCGCCCGCATGGGCGAGAGCATCGCCTGGACCCAGGCCGGCGCGGTATCGGAATCGTGGTCGGCCTTCGACTCGTCGTTGGCCACCGCCCAGATGTCCATCGGGATGGCCAGCCGGAAGGCGGCGCGCACGAGCTGCCCCGTGGCGACGTCGAACCAGAGCGAGCCCACGACCACGTTCCATTGCGGGCGCCGGGGCCGCACCCGCAGCTCCCGCAGCTGGATCGTCGAGCCGTCGGGTAGCCGCAGGCTCATCGAGTCTCCGGTGGCGTACGTGTAGTACGCCTCGGCCCCCTCGGCCAGCGGGTGGATGATCTCCCGCTCGTCCACCTGCGCCTTGGCCACACCGCCGCCGATCCAGAGCGTTTCGTACCCCGGGTAGTAGGGAATCGCCGCGTCGTCTTCGAAGTTCATGTCGCGGCCCGCGGAGTCCTGCGCGTCGGAGGGCGCGACCGGAATGGCCGTGCGCGCGCCCTTGAGCTCGACGTAGGCGCCCACGCCGCGCTGCCAGCGCACGCGGGCCGCGTCTTCGCGGCGGAACATCAGCCGGTCGCGGCCGAAGGCGCCGATCCCGAGCCCGGCCGAGATCCGCTGGTACGACATCGCGTCGTACGACAGGAGGGCGGAGTCCTGCGACAGCCGGGCCTTGCGGGCGCGCAGGAGGAGGGTGCGCGCCGCGGAGTCGTGGAACGCCGTGCGCAGCATTTCCGGGGTCACCGGAATCCGGCGGGCGGTGTCGCGCCCGGCGTTCCCGGGCTCGATGCCCACCCGGACGGTGACGTCGTGCTTCGCGGTGTCGCGCTTGGCGGTGACCTGCACCTGGAGCGCGAACGCGGCGGCGGCGACGAGAGCGAACATCGGGTCGGGTGAGAGGGTGCGTCACCCCCTACGGGGGCCCTCCCGGGGGTGTTTCAGTGCCCTCCGCCGGGCGGGCGCGCGCCCTGCGGCGGCGCTCCGCGCCCGGGGGCCGTCCGGATCCGCGCACTGTCGGTCGTGAGGCGCCGCCGGTTCCTGTAGTACTCGACCTGCTGCTGGTGAACGCGGGCCAGCGCGGCCTGTCCCCGCGCGCGCGCGCCCGGAACGTGTCCGACGAACAGCGCGAGCGCGGCCACCACGGCGCCGCCGAACACCGCGCGCGCATGCGGCACCGCGCCGCGCCGCTCCTGGCGCGCCTCGACCTGCCGCGCGAGCGCCGGATACCGGCGCTGCAGCCACACGGTCACCACGATCACGCTCAGCCCGAACGTGGCCAGCAGCACGGGGAAGTTCACCACGTCCCTGAACACGTCGAACGCCAGGTAACCGAGGTAGCCCACCACGCCCAGCGCGCCGAACACCACGAACGTCGTGCGGCGCAGATACAGCGAGAGAGCGAACAGGCCGACGGCGAGCAGGATCAGCGCATGCCGCTCGACCGTGATGAACGGCCAGATCGAGGGCACGGCGACGGCCAGCGTCACGAGGGCCGGCAGGTACACCCACGCCGCGTAGTCCTCGCCGTCGGCGGTGCGCTGGTCCACGACGTATCCGGCGGCGAGGAGCGCCGTGGCCGACACGAGCGCGGCCCAGGAGTTCAACTCCACGAGAGTATCGGGCTCCACGAACAGCGGCATCGCGTGCGCGACCGCGGCCGGCAGCGCGATGGCGACGGGAAGGGCGAGGATGCCGAACCGCACGCGGCGCAGCGCGACGAGCGCCGCCAGGGCCGTGGCCAGTTCGAGCGGAATCCAGCGCAGGCTCTCGAGCACGTCGATGCGGAGGGCGAACGGCGGGCCGCTCCAGTGGCCGGGCTCGTACCAGAGCCCGCCGAGATCGAGCAGGGCCCAGGCCACGAGTGGCGTCATCCCGACGGTGAGGAACGCGGCCACGCCGGCCGCCGAGTGGAATCCGTACCGGGCGAGCGTGCGCGAGGTCAGCGCGAACAGGGCGGCGTAGACCAGCGACACGGCGAGAATCCCGCCCGGCCCGAGGGCGCGCCAGCGGTCCACGATGAACCAGCCGAAGGCGAACAGCACGGCCGCGCCGCCCACGAAGTAGGCGATGGACACGGCGTTGATCTCGCGCCGGGCTTCGAGCGCCGCGGCGCCGGCCATCTGCGAATCGGGCAGCGCGCGGATTGCCGCGGCCTGGTCGGCGCTGATGATGCCGGCGGCCACGGCGGCGGCGAGGCGGGCGTCGGTGGCGGGGGGCGGTCGGTTGCCGGCTGGCTCGGGCATGGGATTCCCGGCGACGGTCTACCGTGAACGGTTAACCGGTGCGCGTCAACCGTCAACCGGCTTGTGTTCGTGCCCCTCCAGCACTTCGACCGTGCGCTCCTCGACGTGCCGCCGGCGGGCAATGAAGTACACGGCGAGGGCGATGACGAGCACCACGACCATCATCGGCAGCTCGTGCAGTTTGGGGTGCCATCCCAGGGCGCGCGTGGTGCGGCCCAGCACCCATCCCACCGTGGTGAACGCCAGCGCCCACAGGAAGGCGCTGATGGCGCTGCCGATGAGGTACAGCGCGACGGGGAGCCGCGCCGCCCCGCACGCGATGGGGAGCGTGAACCGCAGCCCGTAGGCCCAGCGCACGGCCAGCGACGACCGCCAGGGGTGCCGCCGCACGACCCGGAGCGCGCGCAGGATCACGCCGCGCAGCACCGGCCACCGTTCGCGCACCCAGCGCCCCCGCCACCGCCCGAGGTAGTAGAGCACGATGTCGCCGCCCCAGGTGCCGGCCGCCACCCACAGCACGACGAGGGAGAACCGCAGGTGGTGGTTGTGCGCCGCCAGCCCGCCGATCATCGGCGAGGTCTCCTCGGTGATGATCCCCGTCACGCCCAGCGTGATGTACGCCCACAACCGTTCGAGGTGTGTGGACGACTCGGTCAGGTGCGACAGGGTCTGCAGCAGGAGCGGGGAAATGGCGGTCTCCGATGCGACGAGGTCCGGCGCCGGACCCGGCGCCGGACCTCCAATCTATCCACTCCCGGGCACGGACGGTGTCGGGCAGTCCGCGCGGGCGGGGTCCCCGCGGTCAGTCGTCTCCCATGGCCGGGTGGCCCGCGACCCCGGCCGGCACGGCATGCTCGGCCGTGTGCGGCGGGGTGATGCCGAACCGCCTGGCCATTCCCGAGCGCCACCCGTCCATGATCTCGTAGAAGGTGGGGATCACGAGCAGGGTGAGGAGGGTGGACGTCACGACGCCGCCGATGACCGCCACGCCGAGCGGGGCGCGGAACTGCGCGCCCTCGCCCCGCCCCAGCGCCACCGGAATCATGCCGGCGATGAGGGCGAACGTGGTCATGAGAATGGGCCGCAGCCGGATGGCGCCGGCCTGGATCAGGGCCTCGCGCAGCGGCGTGCCCTGCTCCTCGCGCGACCATTTGGCGAAGTCGATGAGCAGAATCGCGTTCTTGGCCACGATCCCCATCAGCAGGATGACGCCGATGAGCGACATGATGTTCACCGTGTTCCCGGTGACGGCGAGCGCCAGCATCACGCCGATGAGCGACAGCGGCAGCGAGATCATGATGGCCAGCGGGTCGAGGAACGATCCGAACTGGACCACGAGCACGAGGTACATCAGCAGCACGGCGATGCCGAGCGCGGTGAAGATCTGGCCGTAGACCTCGGCCTGGTTCTGCGCGTCGCCGCCGTACGACAGCTGCACTCCCGGCGGCAGCGTCACGTGCGCGAGCCGCGCCTGGATGTCGGCCGTGACGTCGCCCGAGGCGCGCCCCGACGTGTTGAGTTCGACGTTGACCACGCGCTGGCGGTCGAGGTGATCGATGATCGCCGGGCCCACGCTGTCGACGATCGTCGCCACCTGGCCCAGCGGGAGCGTGACCGGGAGCCCGTTGGGCCCCGTCACGACCAGCGGCAGCTGGCTGAGGTCGGCGGCGCGGCGCCGGGCGTCGGGGGCGAGCCGCACCTCGACGTCGCGCACCTCGCCGCTGGGATCGATCCAGTCGCCGGCCTTGAGGCCGGCGAATGCCGGGCGCAGCGACTGCGCGATCTGGCCCACCGTGATGCCGAGCGCGCCCGCGATGCCGCGGTTGATGTCGATGTTCAGCTCCGGCTTCACGCCCTTGGTCGACAGGCCGACGTCCACCGCGCCGGGCACCCGCTCCACGATGTGCTCCACCGTGTCGGCCGCGGCGTTGATCGTGGCCAGATTGTCGCCGCGGATCTGCAGCTGGAGCTGCTTGCGTCCGCCGCTGAAGTCGTCGGTGAACACCGACAGCGTGACGCCGGCCACGTGCTTCGTCTCGTTGCGCAGCATGGCCGCGAAGCCGTACACGCTCACCGGGCGGTCCTCGCGCGGCACCATCGTGACGTAGATGTCGCCCTCGTCCACCTCGCCCGTGGCCTGCGTGCCCAGCGTGGTGTAGGTGTGCGTCACGATGTCCCGGTGGGCGCGGATGAATCGCGCGATCTCCTCCGCCTTGAGGCGCGTGTACTCCAGGCTCGAGCCGGGCGGGGTCTCGACGTGCACCGTCAGCTCGGCGCGGTCGTCCTCGGGCATGAAGCCCAGCCCCACGGTCGCCGTGGGCGGCACGACGCGCGGCAGGTACACGAAGGCGGCGATGCCGGCAATGGCGAGCCCGGCCCGCGCCGCGACCGGCAGGCGCGCGCTGCCCAGCGCGTAGACGACCACCGCCAGCCCGGCCATTGCCGCGGCGAGGCCGCTCAGCCCGCGGGCGGGGAGCAGGAACGCGGCGACGAACGTGCCCGCCGCGATCGTGACCATGGCCCAGCGGTGGTCCAGGGCCCACGCCACGACGCGCTTGTAGTTCTCGGCCTGGCGGTTGAACCAGTGGTTGAATCCGAGCAGCTGGCGGGAGATCCAGGCC
Source organism: Gemmatimonadota bacterium (assembly GCA_028876525.1). Lineage (GTDB taxonomy): Bacteria > Gemmatimonadota > Gemmatimonadetes > Gemmatimonadales > Gemmatimonadaceae > JAGWRI01. Next base: position 31,096 of record JAGWRI010000238.1, read on the forward strand.
CGCTCCTCCGGGGCGCGGTGCGGATCGGGCCAGTAGGCGGACAGCATCGGGTCGAGCGAGAACGACACGAACAGCGACACGGCCACCGCGCAGGCGATGGTCAGCGCGAACGGCTTGAACCACTGGCCGCCGATGCCGGGCATGAAGCCGATGGGCACGAACACGGCGAGGATGGAGAAGGTCGTCGCCGCGACGGCGAGCCCTATCTCGTCGGTGCCGTCGTGCGACGCGGTGTAGTGGTCCTTCCCCATTTCCACGTGGCGCACGATGTTCTCGCGCACCACGATCGCGTCGTCGATGAGGATGCCGATGGCCAGCGACAGGCCGAGCAGCGACATCGTCTCGAGCTTGAACCCCATGGCCCACACGGCGATGAACGACGCGACGACGGACACCGGCAGCGCGAGGCCGGTGATCACCGTGGACCGCCACGAGTTGAGGAACAGGAACACCACGAGCACGGTGAGCAGGGCGCCCTCGAGCAGCGCCTCTTCGACGTTGTGCACGGCGGCCGTGACGCGCACGCCGGAGTTCTTCACGACCTGCATGGTCGTGCCGCCGGGCAGCGTGGTCCGGATCTTCGCGACCTGGGCGAGGATCCGCGCCGCCACGTCGGTCGTGCTGTACCCCTGGGCCTTCTTGACGTCGATGCCCACGGCCTGCGTGCCGTCGTACAGCGCCATCGTGCGCGCTTCGGCGGTGCCGTCCTTCACGTCGGCCACGTCGCCCAGCCGGATCACCCGGCCGTCGCGCTCGGCCACGACGAGCTGCTTGAAGTCGTCCGGCGTCTCGAGCCGTCCCTTGAGGCGGATCGAGCGCTCGTCGAGCGTGCCGATCACCCGCCCCACGGGGGCGGCCAGGTTCTGCGCCTGGAGCGCCGACACCACCTGCGCCACGCTCACGCCGGCGGCCTGGAGCGCGGTCGGGTTGACCTCCACGGTGAGCTCGCGGTCGACGTTGCCGAACACCTCGACGTCGGCCACGCCCGGAATGGCGCGCAGCTGCCGCGTGATGTTCGGATCGGCCAGCCGCGTCAGCTCGGCCGGCGACAGGACCGCGGACGACAGCGCCAGCGAGACGATCGGACGGTCGGTATCGTTGAACTTCTTGATCACCGGCTCCTTCATCTCGTCGGGCAGGTCCGAACGGATGGACGAGATCGCGTCGCGCGCCTCCTGCGTCGCGACGTTCAGGTCCTTGCCGAAGTAGAACTCGATCAGCACGCTGGCGTAGCCGTCGTAGGCCTGCCCCGTGACCTGCTTCACCCCGTTGATCGCCGAGATCTGGTCCTCGACGGGCTTCAGCACCTGCTTCTCGACGACGTCCGGCGAGGCGCCGGGATACGGGATGCCCACCGTCACGTAGGGCGGCGCCACGTCCGGGAACTCGTCGGTCTTGAGCTTGTACAGCGCCGTGAGGCCGAACACGGCCAGCGCCAGCATGGTGACGACGGTGATCAGCGGCCGCTTGATGGCGAAATCGGAAATGACCATGGCCGGCCCGCTATTGCCTGACGTCCGTGGGCGCGCTCACCGTGACCGGCGTGCCCGGAGAGATGGCGCGCGCCGCGCCGACGAGAATCGTGTCGCCGGCCGAGAGGCCGCGGCGGACCTCCACCGTCTCGGCGACCTCGTCGCGGATGCCCAGCTCGACCGCGACCCGGGTCACCTTGCCCTGCCGCAGGGCCGTCACCGTCGGCGTGACGCCGTCCTGATTCACCGCCGCCACCGGCACCACCGGCCCCTCGTGGGTCTCGCTCGCCACGCGCCCGTCGGCGAACAGCCCCGCCACGAGCGCGTGCCCGGCGTTCGGAATCCGCGCCAGCAGCGCGACCTGCCGCGTGGCCGGATCGGCCGCCGGACTGATCCGCGTGATGCGCCCGGTGAACGTGCGCGCCGGGTAGCCGGTGACCGCGAAATCCACGGGCATCCCGACCTTCACCTCGTCCAGCGCGTTGGCCGGCACCGAGGCCGCGAGGCGCATCGTGGCCGGGTTCACGATCGTGAACATCGCCCCGCCGGGCGACATGAAGTCGCCGCCATTCGCCGTCCGCGTGGCCACCACGCCGTCGAACGGCGCGCGCACCGTGGTCTTGGCGAGCATCTTCTCGGCGTTGGCCGCCGCCGCCTTCGCGTTGTCGAGCTGGGTGCGGGCCACCATCGCCGCGTTCCGGGCCGTTTCCAGGTCGCGGTCGGCGATCGCGCCGACCTTGATCAGCGCCTCGCTGCGCTGGAGGTTGCGTTGCGCGATCTGGTCGGCATCCTGCGCCGTGGCCACGGCCGATTGCGCCGACAGCGCCTGCTCGCGCAGCACGGTGTCGTCGAGGCGGGCCAGGGGCTGGCCCTTCGCCACGCGTTGCCCCGGCTCGGCGAAGGTCTCGAGCACCGCGCCCTGCACTTCGGCGCGCACCGTCGCCTGTTCGTCGGCCTCGAGCGAGCCCGAGAGTTCGGGGCCGCTCTGGATCCTCCGCGTCTGCACCACGGCGATGTTCTCCGGGCCCACGGTGATGCCCGTGTCGGCCGGCTCGGCGTCCGCCGCCTTCCGGTTGCACCCGGCCGCCGCGACGAGCGTCGCGGCGAGCGCGAGCCGCGCCCACCGCCTGGTCTGGTCCGTGCCCATCATCAGATCATGCCCCCCGTTTGACCCGACGTTCCCGTCGCGCCCGGCGTGGTGCCCGGCGCCGCCGCGGCCGCGGCATTCGACGACGTGCCCGTCGTCGCGCCGGCGCCGCTCCCCGTGGCCTGCTGCAGCGGCAGGTCGCGCAGCAGCGCCACCCGCACGCGGGCCACGGCGAGGTCGCGCGCCGCCTGGGCGCGGTTGGCCTCGGCCTGCTGCAGCAGCAGCCGGGACTGCGCGAGGTCGGTCTGCGTCGAGATGCCCTCGCGGTACCGCACCTGGTCGATATCGTACGCCTTCTGCGCCTGCTCCGACGTGCCGGCGCTGGCCTGCCACGCCGCCTCAGCCTGCGCCAGCTGCCGCATCGCCACCCGCGCGTCGAGCGCGGCGTACTGCTTCGTCTGCTGCAGCTGCGCGCGCGCCTGCTCGACGTTGGCCTGGGCCACCAGCTCGGCGCCCTGCGTGTTGCCGCCGCTGAACAGCGACACCTGGGCGCTCACGCCCACCGTCCAGTTCTCGCGGTAGTTGCTCCAGCTGGGGAACGCGGTCTGCGGGAAGAACAGCCGCTGGTAGCCCGAGGTGAGGGCGAGCGACGGGAAGCGCGTGGCCTTCGCCGCCTGCAGCAGGCCCTCCTGCGCCCGCAGGGCCTGCGCCGCCTGGCGCACCGCGGCGCGATCGGCGGCGCTCGTGTCGGGCGCCGGCGCCGTGGCGATGCCGGTGAGCGTGGGCACCGGCGCCTGCTCGATGGGCGTCGTGAGCGCGATCGAATCGTCCAGCGGGAGCTGGAGCAGCCGCTTGAGGTTGAGCATCGCCACGTCGCGGTTGGTCTCGGCCTGCAGCACGAGCGGGCGCTGGTTGTCGCGCGTGACCTGCGCCTTGAGGAGGTCGAACTCCGACGCGTTGCCGACCTGCCGCGCCACCCGCGTCTGGCGCAGCAACTCGTCGGTCTGGGCAAGCGTCGAATCGGCAATGACGACCAGCTGCCGGGCGAGCACGGCGTCGTAGTAGGCCTGCGTCACGTCCAGCGCGAGCTGGGCGCGCTGGGCGTCGAACTCGATGTCGGCCACGCGCTGGCCGGCCACGGCCGCCGCGCGCTGTCCGGTAAGCCGCCCCCACGTGAACAGGTTCTGCGACACCTGCAGCCCGAACACGTACTGGTTGACGGCGCCGAAGCCGACGCTCTGGAAGCTCGATCCCACGCCGGCCGACTGGCAGGTGACCGCCTGGGCGAGCGCCGCGGCGCGTTCGGCCGGCGTGGACGTGCCGGCGATGTGCGGGGCGCACACCGACTCGGTCTTCGGCCCCGTGGTGTCCGACGTGCCGCCGAGGCTGAACCCGGAGAACTGGGAGCGCAGGGTGCGCGTGTAGCCCAGCGACGCGCCGATCTGCGGCAGGAACTGGCTGCGCGCCTGGTCGTACTGGCCTCGGGCCCGTGTCATGCCGGCGCGCGCGATGCCGATCGTGGCGCTCTGCTGCTCCGCCGTGCGGATGGCGTCTTCGAGCGACAGCGGATGCGGCGCCGCGGCGCCGGCCGCCTGCTGCGCCGCCGCCGGCACGGCGCCCAGCAGCAGGGCGGCGAGCAGCAGCGCGGGCGCGCGGCGTGCGGAAAGTGGGGACATGGTCTCGACTCGTGAGTGGTGATTCACCGGCGGCTCAGGCCGCCGTGACGTTCGACTGCTTGGCCGCGGCGCGCGGCGACAACCCGACCGCGCGGAGGAAGGTGCGGGCGTAGCGCGCCGGCGCCTCGTCGGCCGGCTCCGGAAACGCGTCGGGCATGATCTCGCGGCACATCGCGTCGCCGAACAGCGACGCCATGAGCATCGAGATCGCCGTCCGCGCCTCGCCGTCGCCGCGCACCAGCCGGTGCACCTCCAGCGCCGCCACGTACTGCGCGAGCACGTCGCTGGCGCAGTTCGGCCCGCGGCACGCCGCCTCGGCCACGATCGGCCGCTCCTCCATCTCGCTCATGGACTTACGGAGGAAGGAGCGATGCTGTGTCAGATAGGCGAGCACCGCCGCGCACCATTCGGTGAGCTCGCGCTCGGGATCGGCGGGCCGCTCGGGCAGCCCGGGCACCACCGTGGCGTTGGCCTGGCCCTGGGCCAGCTCCTCGAACAGCGACTCCTTGGAGCCGAAGGTGCGGAAGAGGGTGACTTCGTTGACCCCGGCCTCATTGGCAATGAGTCGCGTGGTCGCGCCGCGGTACCCGTGCAGGGCGTAGATCTTTCGGGCGGCTTCGAGGATCCGGTCGCGCATTTCCATAGGAGGCGCAGGCTAGCGGGTGGTCCGGGCGGAAGCAAGTGGGTACTTGCTTTGATCCGGGAGGTAGGACTGCGGGAGGGTAGGAGGGTAGGAGGGCGCACGCTGGTTGCCTCAGTCCGTTTCCAGCGCGGTACTTGCCAGCGCTGGTCTTGTTGGCGCCGTGTTTGCCAGCGCCGGTCTTGTTGGCGCCGTGTTTGCGAGCGCCGGTCTTGTTGGCGCCGTGTTTGCCAGCGCCGGTCTTGTTGGCGCCGTGTTTGCCAGCCCAGTTCTTGTCAGCGCGGTTCTTGCCGGCGCACCTTCGGCTGTCGCACCATCCGATACTCCCTCCATATCGCCCAGCCTATCCCCAGGTCCACCAGCGTCAGCACGGCCAGCGGCAGCGAGTGGCCAAGGGCCACCCGGTAGCCCTGGTAGGCGATGAATCCGCCCAACAGCACGAGAGCGGTGGGGAAGGCCCAGGCGCGCCGGCGCAGCAGCCCGCCGACCACGAGCAGCTTCACCAATCCGTTGACCACGAGATACGCCGCCGCGAACGCCGCGGTGTCGTGCGACAGGTGGGCCACCGCCCGGCGCGCCGCGTTGGCCACGAGATCCGACGGATCTTCCGACAGCTCGTTGGCCGTGAGGAAGCGCACGGTGGCGGTGATCGTCGCCGGCGCGACGTTCAGCGCGAGGACGCCCCCCGCGATTTCGAGCAGCCCGTCCAGCCCCTTGAGCAGGACGCCGGCCAGGAAGAGCCGGTCGGCGACGGCGCGCCTAATGGCCCCTGCTCCCGATGCCGCGGAGGACTGACGAATGCATGCCCTGTGGTATCATCGTTCGGCCAGGAGGTTCCGGACCGCAGGCGGGCGATCGCGCCCCGCCGGGCCGGGCCGCGCCGCCGTCATCGTCGACTTTCGGGAGCGAACCACGATTCGCCGTGCCGCGCTGATCTCGCTCGTCGCGCTCGCCGCCTGCCGCGGCGCCGACGCGGTGCGGCCCGCGGGCGGCGTCGAGCCCGAGGCGATGTCGGGAGGCGCGATGACCGTGTTCGACTCCTCGGCGCGGGCGTTCGGCCTTCCCGGACCGGGCGTCGCGGGCGCCGAGCTCGCGGAGCACGCCGCCGGCGACGACGCGTTCGAAGTGCCGTTCGTGCTCGCGCCAGCGCCCGTGCATCCGGGGCTCGGGCCGCGGTTCGACAACGAGTCCTGCGCCGGCTGCCACCGCAACGACGGGCGGGGGCGGCCGCCGGCCCCCGGCGAGCCGGTCGCTTCGATGCTGTTCCGGGTGAGCGTGCCCGGCGCCAACACGCATGGCGGCCCGCTCGCCGCACCGGGGTTCGGCACGCAGCTCGAGTTGCGCGCCGCGCCGGGCCTCGTGCCGGTGGCCGTGATGGCGCTGCAGTATTCGGACAGCGTCGTCTCGCTGGCCGACGGCGCCGCCGACACGCTGCGCGTGCCGCACTACGCGATCGGCGCCCCGTATCGCGCGCTGCCGGCCGGCCTGATGCTCTCGCCGCGCGTGGCCCCGCCGAACTTCGGGCTCGGGCTGCTGGAGGCGGTGCCGGCGTCCGCGATCGAGGCGCTGGCTCGCGCACCAGCCGCCGTCGCCGCCGGCGTGGCGGGCCGGGCCAACTACGTGTGGGACCCGACCGTGCAGCAGACCGTGCTGGGGCGGTTCGGGCTCAAGGCCAACGTCGGCTCGCTGCTCGAGCAGACCGCCCGCGCGCTGAACCAGGACATCGGGATCACGAGCTCGCTGTTCCCGGTCGAGCCCTGCGACGACCCGATTCCGGGGTGCGCACCGCACGCGTTCGACGCCCCCGACTCCCTGCTCCGCGTGCTCACGGCGTACGTCCGCACGCTGGGGGTTCCGGCGCGCCGCGGCGTGGCCGCGGCCGCGGTAAGGCGCGGGCAGGCGCTGTTCGCCTCGGCCGGGTGCGCGCTGTGCCACGTGCCGACGCTCGAGACGGGGGCGGTGGCCGGCTCGCCCGAGCTCTCCGGCCAGACGATCCACCCGTACACCGACCTCCTGCTGCACGACATGGGGCCGGGGCTGGCCGACGGGCGCCCGGACTATCTCGCGTCGGGCGCCGAGTGGCGCACGCCGCCGCTCTGGGGCATCGGGCTCACGGCCACCGTCAATGGCAACGTGAACTTCCTCCACGACGGCCGGGCGCGCACGCTGCTCGAGGCGATCCTGTGGCACGGGGGCCAGGGCGCGGCGGCGCGCGACGCGGTGCGCCGGATGTCGAAGGCCGACCGCGACGCCCTGATCGCGTTCCTGATGTCGCTCTAGGGCGGCTGGTCCCTTCGGCTCGCGACGTCCGCCGGGCGGCTACCGGGCGCGGATCATGCGCACGCCGAACACCGGCGCGACGCGGCCCGCGGCGCCGCCGTCGAACTTCACGGTGACCATCCGGCGTCCGAACGTGGCCGACGTGGGAATCGGATACTGGACGTCGAAGAAGCCCCTGGCCGAGCCATTCGGGGCGAAGGTCGCGACCGGCGCATCGCCCACCAGGATCCGGAAGTCGCCCGTCGTGGGGGTGAGCCCCGGATCGTTGTAGTAGGTGACGACGAGCGCCATGTGCGCGTCGGCGTCCACCGGCAGGTCGTACGAGAACCAGCCCGGTCCGCCGCGCCCGCTGCGCCCGCCGGTCCGGTCGACCGGACGGTTATTGAGCGAACTTTGATAATCGAATGCCGAGTCGTCCTCGCGGTTGCCGGGGCGCACGAACCCCATCGTCGCGGATTCGAGCTGCCGTTGCCGCTCCGCGTCGGCGGTGAGCGCCGCGACGTGGGCGTCGAACTCGGCGGGGGTCCAGAGATCGTAGTACAGGCTGTAGTTGCGCTCGTAGGTGCGGTAGAAGGGCCGGAGCGCGAGGTCGCCGGCCGCCGCGCCGGGCCGTTCCACCGCGCGCGCCACGCCGCGCGCCGTGAAGTCGCCCGGTGCGTCCGCCGGCACCACCCAGCTCTCGAGCGGCTGCCCCGCGGCCACCAGCGCCGGCACCGGCGGCTTGTCGGCGTAGGCCTCGCGGCCCTCGAGCCGCGGCCCGTGGTCGGCGGCCAGCGCCAGCGGCCCCCACATGATGGCCGTGACCGTCGGGATGTCGGGGGTGAACTCGAACCGCAGCGCCTTGGGGAGCGCCAGCTCCACCGTGTCGCCCGAGCGCCATTCGCGGTCCAGCTCCACGAACGTGCTCGGCGGGAGCACGCGCGGGTCCTGGCTCACGAGGCGGCCGCCGGCGCGTCCCGGCTGGAGGCTGGCCAGCGGGGGCTGCGGCACGTCGGCGCCGTTCACGCGCACGCGGAACCCGTCGCCCGCCCAGCTCGGGCGGCGGACGGCGAGCGTGAACCGCCGGGGCGACGGTGTCGTGATCGTGAGCTTCGCGCTGCCGCCATCGGGGAAGTCGGTGTCCATGGCGAACGTCACGCCATCGCTGAACCGCGCCGTGGACGGGGCGAACACCGTGACCCAGCGCGTGCCGTCGCCTTCGTAGTAAATGCCGTACCCCGCCAGCCCGTGGTTCTCCATGCCCGTGCCCACGCAGCAGGTGAAGTCGCGGTACATGTCCTGGTATTCCTGCTGTTCGCCGCGCCCCACCGGCACCATGTACGACATGTCGCCGTTGGTGGGATCGATCGAGCTGAGCTGGTGGTTGAACAGCGCGCGCTCCTGGAAGTCGGCGTAGAACGCGTCGGGTCGAATCGAGAACAGCCGCCGCGTGAGCTTGAGCATGTTGTACACGTTGCACGACTCGCAGGCGCGCCCGTCCACCTGCGCGCCCCAGCCGTCGGCGGGGCCGAAGTACTCCGACAGGCCGTGCCCGCCGCTGGCGTACGTGTGGTGCTGCACCACCGTGTCCCAGAAGAACGACGCGGCGAGCAGATCGCCCGCGTCGCCGGTGTAGCCGTACCGCTCGGCCGAGCCCACGAGCTTCGGGATCTGGCAGTTGCCGTGCTTGCCGTTCAGGTTGTCCTGCCCGCGCTTGAGCGCGTCGGTGAATGCGTGGTGCTCGAACTTGAGCGACAGGGCGAGCCAGCGGGCGTCGCCGGTGTCGGCGTACAGGTCGGCCAGCACCTCGTTCATGCCGCCCTGCTCGGTGTTCAGCATCTCGGCCATCTGCGCGGCGTCGAGCGGGGCGACGATGCCCTCGGCCCATGACGCGAATTTCGTCTCGACGTCGAGCGCGGTGCGGTTGCCGGCGTGGCGGTACGCGTCGCGCAGGCCGGCGAACGTCTTGTGCAGCGTGTACCAGGGGGACCAGAGGCCGTTGAGGTCGAAGGGCTGCGAGCGGATGACGCCGTCGTGCAGCTCGCCGAATGCCTTGCGGCCATTCTCGAGCGCCGACAGGTACCCGTCGCCGTTCGCGTCCTGCACCTCCTTGAGCCCCGCCACGAGATAGTCGGCGCGCTGCCTGAAGCGCGCGTCGCCGGTGGCGAGGTACATGTACGACACGGCGGAGAGGTGATGCCCCGCGATGTGCCCCGTGAGGTTGCGGCCGTCGCCGTCCCATCCCGTGTAGCCCGGCGCCCTGGGCGTGAGCCCGGCGCGGATGCGATAGTAGGCGAGCATCCGGTCGGGATCGAGCGAGAGGAGGTACCTCGCGTCCAGCTCCTGGGCTTGCCTGAGCGGACCGCCGGTGATGCGCACGTCGGCCAGCGGCACCGGGCGCGCGCGGAGCATCTTCTCGGCAATCGCGCCGGCGCCCGATCGCGCCGGCGCGGCGGGCGATTCGGCGTCGGCCGTGCCGCGCACGCCCAGCGACAGCGCGGCGGCGGCGGAAGCGGACAGGGCAAGGAAGTCGCGGCGGGATGTCGGCATGGCGGAACTCGGTGTCGCGCGGCGCGTCCGGGGGGGCTCGCGGCCAATCATAGCGCCGGGGTCGAGGCGCGGCGAGGCGGGGCGCGGGAACCGAGCGCCAGCGGCCGCCGCCGGGCCCCTGACCCCGGTTCCGGCGGCCGGAAGTTTCCTATTGCACACCTTATTGTATACAAATATCTTGACCCCTGGAACCTCCCCCGCCGCCTCCACCCGACCCGCCATGGGACCGATCGCCGCTCTGCGCCTCGCCGCCCGCCGCCTGCTCCGCGCCCCGTCGTTCGCCGCGGCGGCCGCGCTCACTCTGGCCCTGGGCATCGGCGGCACCGTCGCCGTGTTCTCGGTGGTCGACGGCGTGCTGCTCCGGCCGCTCCCCTTCCCGCGCGCCGACCGGCTGGTGGACCTCTCGCACACGCTGGCGGTGGCCGGACTCACCCGCGTGGATCAGTCCGACGCGACCTTCCTGCTCTACCGCCGCGACAATCGCGTCTTCTCCGACCTCGGCGCCTACCGCGCCCAGTCGGTGAACTTCGCGAGCCTCTCGTCGAACTCCGACGCCGCGCCCGCCGAGCGGCTCGACGCGGCGAGCGTCACGCCCGGCCTGTTCCGCGTGCTCCGGACGGCGCCGGCGCGGGGGCGCGGATTCGCCGAGGCCGACGCGCAGCCCGGCGCTCCGCCGGTGGCGCTGATCTCGCACGGTCTCTGGACGCGGGACTTCGGCGGCGCGCCCTCGGCCATCGGGCGGACGATCGTCGTGGACGGGGTCGAGCGCCGGATCGTCGGCGTGATGGCGGCCGGGTTCGACATCCCCGGCGACCGCGCGTCGCTCTGGCTGCCGCTGGTGCTGGACCCCACGCATGTGAACTCGGCGGCGTTCGACTATCGCGCCATCGCGCGGCTGCGCGACGGCGTGACGATTGCCGCGGCCGCGGCCGATCTGCAGCGGCTGCTGCCGCAGGTGCCGGTGGTCTTTCCCGGACGGCTGACGGCGACCGGCATCGCCGTCACCCACATGGCGGCCGTCGTGCGCCCGCTGCGCGACGTCGTGGTCGGCCACGTGGCCCGCACGCTGTGGACCGTGCTCGGCGCCGTGGGGGCGCTGCTGCTGCTGGCGTGCGCCAACGTGGCCGGTCTGTTCGTGGCCCGCGGCGAGGGGCGCCGGCGCGAGTTCGCCGTGCGGCGGGCGCTCGGCGCGGGGCGCGCGGCGCTGCTGCTGGAGTTTCTCGCCGAGTCGGTTCTGCTGTCGGCGGTGGGCGGGGCGCTCGGGCTCGCGCTGGCCGCGGCCGGCGTGGCGTGGCTGCGGCGGCTTCCGATGGCGGCGGCGATTCCGCGAATCGGCGAGGCCCGGGTGGACGGGGCGGCCGTGGCGGCGGCGATGGCCGGCTCGCTGTTCGCCGCGGTGAGCGTGAGCATCCTGCCGCTGTTGCGCTCCGGCGCGGCGCCGCCGGCCCTGTTGCTCGCCGGGCAGGGGCGCGCGGCGACGGCCGGCCGGTCGCGTCAGCGGACGCGGCGGGCGCTGGTCGTGCTGCAGGTGGCGCTGGCGCTGGTGCTCGTGGCGGGGACGGCGCTGTTCGCCCGCAGCTTCCAGCGGTTGAGCGCCGTCGATCCGGGCTTCGACGCGGCGCGCGGGCTCGCCTTCCGGGTGGCGCTGCCGCCGGCCGAGTATCCGTCGGCGGGCGACGCGGCGCGCGCCGTGGTGGCGGGCCTCGATGCCGTGCGCCGGCTGCCGGGCGTGGAGGCGGCGGGCGCGGCGACCAGGCTCCCGCTGGACGCCGAGGCGAGCCAGGACAGCGCCGTGTTCGTCGAGGATCGTCCGGTGCCGGCGGGCAAGCTCCCCGATATTCACGAAATGGTATTCGCGACGCCCGGGTATTTCGCGGCGATGGGAATTCCGCTGGTCGCGGGGCGGCTGTTCGGCCCGCCCGATCCGTCGCTCGACCCGGCGCGCGCGCCGCGCGAGGTCGTGGTGAGCGAGGCGTTCGCGCGGCGGTACTGGAGCGCCGGCGGCGCCGTGGGGCGCCGGATCCGCATGAACCCGCGCGACCCCTGGTCCACGATCGTCGGCGTCGTGGGCAGCGTGCGCGACGCGGGGCTGGAGCGGGCGCCGGCGGCGACGGTGTATCTCCCGCTGGTCACGGCCGACGCCGCCGGCGCGGCGTGGACGCCGCGCGACCTCGCGTTCGTGGTGCGCGCGGCGGGGGCGGCCGATCCGGCGGCCCTGGCCGGACCGGCCCGGCGCGCGTTGGCCCGCGTGGCGCCGGCGGTGCCGCTCTTCCGCGTGATGCCGCTGCGGGCGCTGCTTTCGGCGGCCGTGTCGCGCACCACGTTCACGCTGCTGCTGGTGGGCGTCGCGGCGCTCGTCGCGCTGGCCGTGGGCTGGACGGGGATCTACGGCGTGGTGGCGTATCTGGTGGCCCTGCGCACGCGCGAGATCGGCGTGCGGCTGGCCCTGGGCGCGCGGCCGGCGGACGTCCGGCGGATGATCGTGAGCGGCGCGCTCGCCGACGCGGCGATCGGCGTGGCGATCGGGCTGGCCGGCGCCGCCGCGGTGACGCGCGGCCTCGGCGCGCTGCTGTTCGGCGTCGCCGCCACCGAC
>JAGWRI010000239.1 GCA_028876525.1 Gemmatimonadota bacterium
CCAGGCGACGATCACCGAGCACCCGGTCTGCCCCGGGAACTGGAACTGGGGCGGCGTCTCCGAGCCGTGGTACACCTCGATGGCACCCAGATCCTGGCCCTGGATGAAGGAGTTGACGTCGCCGGGCGTGAGCGACTCCCACGGGGACCCGTCGACGACGAACTTGACGCACCCGCCCATGGGATCGCGATTGTCGGTGATGGACACGTCGTAGCCCGACTGCGTCACGTGGATCCCGGGAATGGCGGCCAGCGCGTCGGTGAACCGCGTCGGCTGCATCCGGTCGATGGTCTTGGTATCGAGGAAGTAGCCGAATCCGCTCTTCTGGCGCTGCGTGAAGCCCACGGCGTCGAGTCCGCTCTGCTGCTGCGCCTGCGTGACCACGGTGGGCAGCGTGGCCACCTGCGTCTGCATCTGCAGCGTCACCTGCGTCGTGTCGCGGGCCGAGAGCTCCACCGCCTGCTCGACCGGGGTGAACCCGATGTACATCGCGCGCACGACCTGCGAGCCGGACGGAAGGCTGTCGAGCACGAACGATCCGTCGGGCGACGTGTTGACCGAGTGCAGCGTGCCCTCGAGCTGCACGCGGGCGCCCGCAACCGGCGCCCCCGACGTGCCGAGCACGCGTCCGACCAGGCGCGACATGGCCACGGCGCGGCGGACCGGCGGGTTGGTGTCGCCCGCGACGGCCACGGCCGCCGGTGCGACCGAGGCCACGCTCAGGCTCCGGACCTCCAGCACGGACTTCTGGAACACCACCGGAACGTCGCCGCTCCTCAGCCCGGCGTGGTCCACCTGCACCTTGCCGTCGAACGTGCCGGGCAGCCCGCAGATGCGGTAGGTGCCGTCGGGCTGCGTGACCGCTTCGCGGAGACGCGGCACCTTGCTCAGCTTGGTGAAATCGATCTCGTACCACACCACCGACACGCGGGCCCTGGCCACCGGCTGGTCGGTGTCGGCGTTCCGCACGCGCCCGAACAGCGCGGCCGGGCCGCGCGTGAGCCAGGCCGCCGGGCAGAGCATGCGCACCAGCGAGCCCGAGGATGGCGTGGAGACGTTGAACGTGGTCGTCTTGCCGGCCGTGAAGACGATGGGCGGCGTCACCAGCTGGATGCCCAGCGAATCGAGGATCGGAGCCACGGCCTGCAACTTGTGCGCACCGGGCGGCACGCTGTCGAGGTGGAAGCTCCCGTCGGCGCCCGCCCGCGCCACCAGGGCGGTGCCCTGGACGAGGATCTGGGCCCCGTCCATGGGGCGGCCGCGCACGCTGTCGTACGCGAACCCGGACAGCGACGCCGGCTTCGCCCCCGCCGGCGCCTGCTGCGCCCCGGCCACGGGGGCAAGGAGGGCGCCGAGGAGCAGAATCAGCGCGCTACGGGAGATCGATGCAGTCCGCATAACCAATTGTACCACGGTAGGCGCACCCGCCTCCAGTTGAGAATGCGGGTGCAGCGTTTCGTGACGCATATCGCAGTGGCAACCCGGTCGAAACCCGATAATCCGGCGTTATCGGACAAGATGCCCGCCGGTGTCTCGTTTTTGCAGCCCATCCGTCTTTGCGTCCGCCTTGCGGCTCCCCATCAGTCATGTGACACTAGGTCTCACGGCACGACTTCTCGACCGAATGGAGCGAGAATGAGTGAAGAACGGTATCCGCCGACGCTGGGGGATGTACCGGCAACCGACCTCGTACGAGGCAAGGTCACGGTGCAAGGACTGGCGAATCGGGTGAAGCAGGCGCTTTTCGACCACTTCGAGCAGACGCTCGTGGTGGTGCTCGTGGCGTCGCTGCTGTTCATCAACTTCACGGTGGATTACAAGCTGGCGTTCCTGAGCTTCTACTATCTGCCGATCATCGCGGCGGGGTTCCTGCTGGGACGCAACAGCGCCGTGTGGGCGGCGGTGCTGACGGTGCTGCTGGTGACGTTCTTCCAGGCGGTGACGGGGCTCGGGGGCATTGCCGGGATCAGCACGCCCACCATCATGTACTTCGCGCCGTGGGGCGGGTTCCTCATCCTGACCGGCTACACGGTGGGTTCGCTGTCCGACCGGTACAAGGAGCGGGCCGAGGACGTCAAACGGACCTACTTCGCCCTGCTCGAGCTGCTCACCTTCCATCTCGACGCGGCCGACCGGCACCGCCGGGGGCACAGCTTCCGCGTGGCGGAGCGGTCGGTGGCGATCGGGCGCAAGCTGGGAATGCGGGGCCGGGAGCTCGAGGAGCTGCGGGTGGCCGGCCTGCTGCACGAGGCGGGGCCGCAGGACCCGCGGATCGGCCGGATGTTCGCCGACTTCCCGCGCGAGGTGCGCGAGGTGCCGGTGGCGGTCTCGATGCACGCCGCGCTGGACACGGTGGCGGCCTACGGCCGCTACCACGAGCTGATCGGCGACGACTGGCCGGTGGACGCCCTGCGCATCCCGATGTCGGTGAAGATCCTCGCCGTGGCCGACGCGTACGAGACGCTGCTCACGCCCACGGAGTCGCGTCCGGCGTTCGCGCCCTGGAACGCGCTGGAGGAGATCGACCGGAGCGCCGGGCGGACGTTCGCCACCGAGGTCGTGCAGGCGTTGCGCCACACGATCGTGCCCGAGCACGCCGAGGGCGCGGGCGAGAAGGCGACGCTCAAGCTAATCGTCACCCGGGGCGCCTGAGCCCCGGCCGCGGCGCCAGGCGCGCCGCGCCTGCTTGACCTGGTACAGCCCCCACGCGGCCACGAGCGCGCTGGCCGCGGTCCATCCGATCACGTAGCGCTGGACCACGACGGGCCCGCGCTGGGCCACGTGCCCCCACTCGAAGATGCCGATGGCCACCAGGTCGAGCGCCACGATCCCGCCAAGGAGCTTGGCGAAGGCGCGCTGCATGGGGGAGCGAGAGGCGGGCATGGGGGCGGAATCTAGGGCGGCGCCGGCCGCCGGTCAGAGCGGCGGCGGAGTGACCTCGCCGCGCCGCCCCCGCCAGGGCTCGTAGAAGGCCCCCAGCGCCGCAAGATCGGCTGGCATGTCGTCGCTGGGCTGGACCGACGGGCCAACGACCAGGGTGCGCGTAGGCCAGTCCAGGGCCACCGGCACGATGGGAACGCCGGCGCCGTGGGCGATATGGTAGTACCCGCTGCGCCAGCGGGGCACCGCCCGGCGCGTTCCCTCGGGCGCCAGCCCGAGCACCATCCGCTCCGACGCCGCGAATCGGGCCACCGCCTGCGCCACGGCGTCCTGCGGGCGCGAGCGATCGACGGGGATCCCGCCCAGCCGCCGCATGAACCAGCCGAACGGCCCGCGGAACAGCGTGTGCTTGCCCAGCCACGATGCGTGCAGGCCCATGCCCAGCTTGGCGGCGATCCCGATGACGAAGTCCCAGTTGGACGTGTGCGGGGCCACGATGATCACGGCCCGATGCACGGCGGGGAGGTTGCCCTCGACGCGCCATCCGAGCAGGGCGAGCATGCCGCGCCCGAACGCGCGCGACAGCGGGCCTCCGGTGCGCGGGAGGCTCGACGGCAGGGTCGGGACGCGGGGAGGGACGGAGTTCACGGGCGTGGGGGCATGGCTAACGGAGGCACGAGGAACGATATAAGCTGTAGGCGTCGCACCGCAGTCAGGAAGCCACCCGCCCCGATGCCCGCGCAGACGATCCCCCAGGCCCTCGACGCGACCGCCCTCGCGTGCCCCGACATTCCCGCCCTCCGGTGGAAGGAGGAGGGCGCGTGGCAGTCGCTCACCTGGAGCGCGTACCGGCGGCAGGTGCGCCTCGCGGCGCGGGGGTTCATGGCGCTGGGTCTCGAGCCCGGGAAGGGCGTGGCGATCGTGGGCAACAACTGTCCGGAGTGGTTCGTGGCCGACCTGGCCGCGGTCCACGCGGGAGGCCTGCCCAGCGGGATCTACGCGACGTTCGTGCCCGAGCAGTGCCGCTACATCGCGCGCCACTGCGAGGCGCAGATCGCGGTCGTGGAGAACGCGGAGCATCTCGCCAAGTTCCTGGCCATCCGCGCCGATCTCCCCCACCTGCGGGCCATCGTGCAGATGCACGGCGACGCCGGCGGGCCGGGCGTGCTGACGTGGGAGGAGCTGCTCCGCCGCGGGCACGAGGTGCCGGAGTCCGACGTGGACGCGCGGGTGCGCGCGCTGGCGCCCGGCGACGTGGCCACGCTGATCTACACCTCGGGCACGACCGGCGAGCCGAAGGCGGTGATGCTGACGCACGACAACGTCACGTGGACCGCCGACGTCGGAATCTCGGCGCTCGGGCTCCGCGCCGGCGACAACATCCTGAGCTATCTGCCGCTGAGCCACATCGCCGAGCAGCTCGTGTCGCTGTTCGGGCCGGTGGTGTTCGGCGGGACGACCTGGTTTGCCGAGAGCATGGAGAAGCTGGGGGACAACCTGCGCGAGGTGCGCCCCGACTTCTTCCTCGGCGTGCCGCGCGTGTGGGAGAAGATGCAGGAGCGGATGCAGGCGGCGGGGGCGCAGAACCCGGCGCTGCGGAAGCGGCTCATTGCCTGGGCGCGCGGCGTGGGGATGCGCGGCGGGTACGCCGATCAGCAGGGGAAGCGGCGTCCGCTGCTGTACCCGCTGGCGAACGCGCTGGTGTTCCGGAAGGTGCGCCAGCGCCTGGGGCTGGACCGGGCGCGCATCCTCGTGACGTCGGCGGCGCCGATCGCGCGCTCGACGCTGGAATTCTTCCTCTCGCTGGGCCTGCCCATCTGCGAGGTGTACGGGATGAGCGAATGCACCGGGCCGGGCACGATCAGCACGCCCGGCCGCTATCGCACCGGCAAGGCCGGCCGCGCGTTTCCCGGCGCCGAGCTGAAGACGGCGAGCGACGGCGAGATCTGCATGCGCGGGCGGCACGTGTTCCGGGGCTATTACAAGGACCCGGCGGGCACCGCCGACGCGCTGGACGCCGAGGGGTGGCTGCACTCGGGGGACATCGGCGAGCTGGACGCCGAGGGGTTCCTGCAGATCACCGACCGGAAGAAGGACCTGATCATCACGGCGGGCGGCGAGAACGTCGCGCCGCAGCTCGTGGAGGGCTACCTCAAGGCGATCCCGGTGGTGAGCCAGGCGGTGGTCGTGGGCGACCGGCAGCGCTATCTGGGCGTGCTGCTCACCCTGGATCCGGCGCGGGTACCGGTGGATGCGGAGGCGGCGGGGAGCCCGGCGCGGGACGTCGCGGCGGCGGCGACGTGCGCGAAGTTCCGGGCGTACCTGCAGGCGCACATCGACGCGGTGAACGCGCGGCTGGCGCGGGTGCAGGCCGTGAAGCGGTTCGAGATCATCGCCGGCGAGTTCACGGTGGAGGGGGGCGAGCTGACGCCGTCGCTAAAGGTGCGGCGCAAGGCGGTGGCGGAGAAGTACGCCACCGAGATCGCCCGGCTGTTCGCCTGAGGCGCCGGCGGCGGCTTCCCGGGCCGCTCAGCGCAGCATCTGCTTGGCGATGGTCTGCAGCTGCATGTTGGACGTTCCCTCGTAGATCGCGCCGATCTTGGCGTCGCGGTAGAACTTCTCGGCGGGGAAGTCCTTGGTGTAGCCGTAGCCGCCGAACAGTTCGAGGGACACGGACGTCACGCGTTCGCAGACCTGCGACGCGTAGAGCTTGGCCATGGCGCCTTCCATGGCGATGTCGCGGCCGGCGTCCTTGAGGCGGGCCGCGTTGTACACCATGAGCCGCGCCGCCTCGACCTCGGTGCGCGCCTGCGCGAGCTGGAACTGGATGCCCTGGAACTCGGCCAGCGCCTTGCCGAACTGCTGGCGTTCCTTCACGTACGCCGTGGCGGCGGCGAGCGCCCCCTGCGCGATGCCGATCATCTGCGCGCCGATGCCGATCCGCCCCTCGTTGAGCGTCTCGATGGCGATCTTGTAGCCCTGGCCCACCGGGCCGAGCACGTTCTGCTGGGGCACCTCGACGCCGTCGAGAATCAGCTCGCAGGTGCTCGACGCGCGGATGCCCATCTTGTCTTCCTTCTTTCCGACGCTGAACCCCGGGAAGCCGCGCTCGACGACGAAGGCGGTGATGCCCTTGTAGCCGGCGCCCGGGTTGGCGTTGGCGAAGATGACGTAGATCTCGGCCTCGGCGCCGTTGGTGATCCACATCTTGCGGCCGTGCAGCATCCACCGGTCGCCCTTCTGCTCGGCGCGCGACGCCATGCCGAAGGCGTCGGATCCGGACCCGGGCTCGGACAGCGCGTAGGCGCCGACGGCGCCGGCGGTGAGTCGCGGGAGATACGTCGACCTGACGTAGTCGCTGCCGTACGTGCGGATGGGGAAGTTGACGAGGGTGTTCTGGACGTCCACCTGGATGGCGGCCGCGGCGTCGATCTTGCTGATCTCCTCCACGGCCAGGGTGACCATCATCAGCGAGCCATCGGCGCCGCCGTACTGCTCGGCGACTTCGATGCCCATGAGGCCCATCTCGGCGAAGGCGCGGGTCAGCTCGGGATCGATCTTGCCCGCCCTCTCCATGGCCTGGACCCGGGGGCGGACCATTTCCTCGGCCATGGCCGCGACGGCGTCGCGGAACATGACCTCGTCGTCGGAGAGGATGGTGAGGGGAGCGCGGGCGGAAGCGAGGTCGGTGGCCATGGGACGCGGGATGGAGGTCTCGGTCCCAATATACTGTGAGTCGGTGGGTCGGCACGTCGGCCGGCACCTCACGCCGCCGGTCCCGTTCGTCGTACCGAGCTGCCGCCCGGCCGCTAGAACATCGAGCGGGCGTTGGAGCAGAGCGCGAGCAACTGCTCGTCGGTGAGCTGCTGCCAGTTGGCGGGCGCCGGCCAGACGCGCCGCCGGTCGACGCGGGACGAGAAGATGAGCCCGGGATTCTCGGTTTGCGGGAGCACGTCCCACTCGAGGGCCATGCGGAAGTCCCACTGGCTCTCGTCGTAGACCTCCCACTCGACGCGCTCGCCGTCCACGAGGATGCGCGCGTTCCCCCCGGGGACGTTGAGTCGCCCGGCTGGCACGTCTTCGGGATTTCTGGAGCGCGCGTCCATGAGTGTCTCTGATGGACCCGAGCGCACAGGCGCGGGGCCTCGACGAGATCGGCGGGGGTTACGAGGTCGCAACATTAGAGCGTCGCGCGACCACGTCGTCGGGCGATTGGCGCTGTCTTCTGTCGCATAAGTAATGACGCGCCAAGGAGATTCCTGCAACCCTGCGGGAAAACCCGACGGGCCTGGCACGGGGGGGCAACCCCAACGTATGCGCCAGATTAGCGCGTGTTCCCCGTCACGTTCGGAAGACGTCCAGCGCCAGCTCCACCTTGCCGAAGGGGGCCGAGACCTGCGCGCCCTGGACGAGGGGGCGCACTCGGTCGAGCATCTCGCGGGCAATGGCGATGCCCTCGGCGACGGCGTGGTCGCGGGATTTCTCGTTGGCGCGGCGCATGCGCGCGACGATGGGCTCGGGCACGGTCACGCCCGGCACCTCGTTGGCCAGGAATTCGGCGTTGCGCACCGACACCAGGGGCCAGATGCCAGCCACGACGGGGAGCCGCAGGTGGCCGATGCGCCCCATGAAGCGTTCGAGCTGCTCGACGTCGAACACGGGCTGGGTGATGGCGAATTCGGCGCCGGCGTCCGCCTTCCACTCGAGCCGCCGGATTTCGTGATCGGGGTCCACGGCGGCGGGATTCACGCCCACGCCGATGACGAACTGCGTGGGGCGGCCGATCTGGTTGCCGCCCGGGTCCATGCCGTGGTTGAGGTTGTGGACGAGGTTGGTGAGCCCGATCGAATCGATGTCGAAGACGGCGGTGGCGTCGGGATACGGCCCCATCTTGGGCGGATCGCCGGTGACGAGGAGGAGGTTGTGCAGTCCGATCGCGGCGGCGCCGAGCAGGTCGGAGAGCATGCCGAGCAGATTGCGATCGCGGCAGGCGTAGTGGGTGACGGTTTCGATGCCCACCTGCTGCTGGATGAGCACGCTGGTGAGGAGCGCGCCCATGCGGCTCTGGGCGCGGGGCCCGTCGGGGACGTTGACCGCGTGTACGCCGGCGTCGCGGAGGCGGGCCACGTCGGCGAGCATGCGGGTGGCGTCGACGCCGCGCGGGGGCACGATCTCGACCGAGGTGACCCAGGCGCGGGCGGCGATGCGGGCGCCCCAGGTCGAGCGGCGCTCGAGGGGCACGACGTCGGGGAGCGCGGGGGGGGCTTCGGCGCGCGCGGCGGCGCGCGCTTCGGGGCGG
>JAGWRI010000240.1 GCA_028876525.1 Gemmatimonadota bacterium
CGCAGGTCATCCGGGCCTGGCGCGTCGAACACGGCGGCCACCCCATTACCTTCCTCGATACGCCGGGTCACGAAGCCTTCACTGCCATGCGCGCCCGCGGTGCGCAGGTCACCGACATCGTCGTGCTGGTCGTGGCCGCCGACGACGCGGTGATGCCGCAGACCATCGAGGCGATCTCGCACGCCAGGAATGCCGGCGTGCCGATGATCGTCGCCATCAACAAAGTCGATCTCCCGCAGGCCAACGCCGCGAAGGTCAAGCAGGACCTGCTCCAGCAGGGCGTGGTGCTCGAGGAGTTCGGCGGCCAGACGCTGTCCAGCGAGATCTCGGCCAAGAAGGGCACCAACGTCGGCACCCTGCTCGATCAGATCCTCCTCCAGACCGAGATCCTCGACCTCAAGGCGAATCCCAACCGCCCGGCTTCCGGCGCGGTCGTCGAGGCCCAGCTCGATCCGGGCAAGGGCCCCGTGGCCACCGTGCTCGTGCAGTCGGGCACCCTCCACGTCGGCGACGACTTCATTTGCGGCATGCACTCCGGCCGCGTCCGCGCCCTGCTCGACGAGCGCGGCAACGCGGTCAAGGACGCCGGCCCGGCCATTCCCGTGCAGGTGCTCGGCGTCGAGGGCGTGCCGATGGCCGGCGACCAGCTCCTCGTCGTGGACGAGGCCTCGGCCGCCCGCGAGATCGCCCAGCGGCGCCAACGCCTCGACCGCGAGGCCAAGAGCCGCCGCACGTCGCGCGGCGTGTCGCTCGAGGACTTCATCGAGCACGCGGCCAGCGGCGACCGCCGCACGCTCCGCATCCTCATCAAGGCCGACCAGGGCGGCCCGGCCGAGGCGCTGGCCGACGCCCTCCAGCAGCTCTCCACCGCGGAAGTGCAGGTCGAGGTCGTCCACCGCGGTGTGGGCGCCATCTCGGAAAGCGACATCCTGCTCGCCAAGGCGTCGGGCGCCATCATCATCGGCTTCCACGTGCGCCCCGACAACAATGCCCGCAGCGCCGCCGAGCGCGAGGGCGTGGACATCAAGCTCTACCGGATCATCTACGAGGCCGTGGCCGACGTCCGCGCCGCCCTCGAAGGCATGCTGCGGCCCGAGAAGCGCGAGGTCGTGTTCGGCGAGGCCGAGGTCCGCGAGACCTTCAAGGTGTCGCGCATCGGCACCATTGCCGGCTGCTACGTCCGCAGCGGCGTGATCAATCGCCAGGGCCGCGTGCGCGTCATCCGCGACGGCGTCGAGATCTACGACGGCGCCATCTCCTCGCTGCGCCGCTTCAAGGACGACGTCCGCGAGGTCAAGGACGGGTTCGAGTGCGGCATCGGGGTCGAGAACTTCAACGACATCAAGGTCGGCGACGTCATCGAGTGCTACCGGACCGAGGAGATCGCCCGGTCCCTCGAGTCCTCGGCCGCCACCTGACAGGGCGCGCCGCCTCCCCATTTCGGGGCGCGGCGCCCGGAGCACGAGTTCGCATGGCTGCAGACAACCGCCGGGCCGACCGCGTCGCCGAGGGCATTCGCGAAGTCGTCGCGACGTTCCTCGCCGAAGGCGTGAAGGACCCGCGCGTCGTGGGGATCGTGACCGTGACGGGCGTGGACGTGACCCGCGACCTGCGGCACGCCCGCGTGTTCGTCAGCATCATGGGCTCCGACGCCGAGCGCGCCGCCACCATGGAAGGGCTGGCCAGCCTCGCGCCGCACCTGCGCGCCCATGTCGGCCGCGCGCTGCATCTCCGGCTCGCGCCCGAAGTGTCCTTCCGCCTCGACGAGTCCGTCGCGCGTGCGGCCCGCATCGAATCCCTCCTCGCCCAGGTACGCGAGGGGAAGGCGGCCGATGGCGGCACCGATCGCTGACGGGCTCCTGCTCGTCGACAAGCCGGCGGGCATGACCTCCCACGACGTCGTCGCCGCGGCCCGCCGCGCCTACGGGCAGTCGCGCATCGGCCACGCCGGCACCCTCGACCCCTTCGCCACCGGCCTGCTCGTGCTGCTCCTCGGCCGCGGCACGCGCCTCATCCCGTATCTGGACGGCGAGCCCAAGGTCTACGACGCCACGATCCGCTTCGGCGCCGAAACCGACACCGACGACCGGACGGGCGTCGTCACCCGTCAGGCGCCGCTCCCCGCCGACGCCGCCGTGAACGCCGCCCTGGCGGCGATGGTCGGCGACCTCGCCCAGCGCCCGCCGGACTATTCGGCCAAGCAGGTCGCGGGCGTCCGCGCCTACGACGCGGCGCGGCGCGGCCGCCCCCTCGAGCTCGAGCCGGTTCCCGTGCGCGTCCACGCCTGGACCGTGCGGGCGCGGCGCGGCGCCGAGCTCGACGTCACCGTGGTCTGCGGCGGCGGCACGTACGTGCGCGCGCTGGCCCGCGATCTCGGCGTCGCCGTGGGCAGCGCCGCCCACCTGACGGCGCTGCGCCGCACCCGCGCCGGCCGCTTCGACGTGGCCCACGCGCAGACCATCGACGCCGTGCGCGCCGGCCAGGCGCCCCTGCGGCCGTTGCTCGACGCCGTGGCCCACCTTCCCGCGCAGCCCCTCGCCTCCGACGAGCGCCGCCTCGTCGCCAACGGGCGCGCCGTGCCGGCGACCATCGCCGGCGCGCTTGCCGCCCTCACCGCCGACGGCGGCCTCGTCGCGGTGGCCGAGCGCGGCGGCGACGCCTGGCAGCCCAGGGTCGTGGTGCAGGATGCCTGACGAGTCGCCGCTCCCGCCGCACGTGCGCGGCACGGTGGTCACCGTCGGCACCTTCGACGGCGTCCACCGCGGCCACCAGCACGTGCTCGAGCACCTGCGCGCGCGGGGCGCCGCGTTGGGGCTCCCCACGCTCGTCGTGACGTTCGAGCCGCACCCGCTCGAGATCGTGCACCCCGAATCGGCGCCGCGCCGCCTCACCGTGCGCGAGGAGCGCCGCCTCGCCATCGCCGCCTGCGGCGTGGACTACCTGGCCGAGATCGCCTTCACACCCGAGTTCCGCAAGCTCCCCGCCGAGGCCTTCATCACCGACGTGCTGCTCCGGCGGCACCGCATGAAGGCGCTCCTCCTGGGCTACGACCACGGCTTCGGCCGCGGCCGCGAGGGAGACGCCGCCCTCGTGCGCGACATCTCGGCGGCCGACGGCTTCACCTTCGAGATCGTGGATGCGGTCTCGCTCCCCACCGGCGCGCGCGTGTCGTCCACCGTGCTCCGCGAGGCCGTCGCCGCCGGGGACCTCGACCGCGCCGCCCGGATGCTGGGCCGCCCCTACGAGGCCATCGGCCGCGTGACGACGGGGGGCGGCCGCGGACGCCTGCTCGGCTTCCCGACCATCAATCTGGCTCTCCCCTCGCCTCGCAAGCTCCTGCCGCCCGTGGGCGTCTACGCCGTGCGGGTGCGGAGCGCCGCCGGCACCTTCGGCGGCATGATGAACCTCGGGCCGCGCCCGACGTTCGGTGACGACCGGGTGACGCTCGAGGTGCATCTCTTCGGGGCGGAGGGCGACTGGTACGGCCGCCCGGTGAGCGTGGAGTTCGTCGCCCGCCTGCGCGACACGATGAAGTTCAGCGGCCCCGACGCCCTCGCGGCCCAGCTCGCGCGGGACGCCGAGAATGCCCGCCGCGCGTTGACGGAAGTGCTCGCGCCCGATACCGTTAAAGGTTCCACGTAAATCCATTTCTCCCACCACCGTCGCATGTCGAACCTGAAGTATCGCCTGCTGACCATCGCCGCCTCTGTCCTGGTCGCCATCTGGTTCCTGGTGCCCCGCAACGAAGTGGTGAAGTACCGCGGGTCCGACGGCGTGCTGCACGACACCACCGAGCGCCACATTCCGCTTCGCCGGGGGCTCGACCTCCAGGGCGGCATCCACCTCACGCTCGAAGTCGACACGTCCCGCCAGTCCATTCCGCCCGACAAGATCTCCGACGCCATCGACCGCGCGCTCAAGACGGTCCGCACCCGCATCGAGGGCTTCGGCGTCTCCGAGTCGGTCGTCCAGAAGGTCGGGAACGACCGCATCAGCGTCGAGATCCCGGGCTACGACGATCCGGCGCGCGCCGAGAACCTCGTCAAGCAGCAGGCCTTCCTGCAGTTCCTGATCACCGACAAGACGCACGCCCTGGACAAGGTTCTCGGGCGGTTCGATCAGATCCTGCGCCAGCAGGGGAAGACGGTCGCCGCCGCCACGCCGGGCAAGCCCGTCGCGGGGCAGGCGCCCGCCACCGGCACCGGCCTGCAGAACCTCCTCACCGGCGGCGACACGGCGAAGGGCAAGGGCCAGGCGGCGGTCGCCAAGCATGACACGACGAGCGTCGACTCGCTCGGCGCCAAGGCGGGCGGGCCGTTCGAGTCCTACATCACGGCCGGCGGCATGGACGGACAGTACTTCGTGCCGTTCAGCGCCGTGCCCGAAATCGAGACGGCGCTCCAGCTGCCCGCCATCAAGGACGCGATCCCGCCCGGCAAGACCATTCTCTGGGGCACCGATTCGGCGCAGATCGGCGCCCAGTGGTACCGGGCGCTCTACGTCACCGACGCCAAGCCGATCATCACCGGCGCGTCGATCAACGACGCGCGCCCCTCGCAGAGCCCGACCGACGGCACCGTGGTCGAGTTCACGCTCAACAACGAGGGCGGCCGCCGCTTCCGCACCGAGACGGCCAAGAACATCGGCAACTACATGGCCATCGTGCTCGACGACCGCGTGATGGGCACGCCGCCCGTCATCCAGGGCGCGATCGGCACCCGCGGGCAGATCACGATGGGCGGCAAGGACCTCTCCGCCGCGCAGGACCTCTCCCTCGTGCTCCGCGCCGGCGCGCTCCCCGTGCCGCTCAAGGTCGCCCAGTCCGTGGTCATCGGCCCGCGCCTCGGCAAGGACTCGATCAACAAGGGATTCCACGCCGGCATCGTCGCGATCATCCTGATCGTGCTGATCATGACGATCTACTACAGGTTCGCCGGTCTGCTCGCCGTCTGCGGCCTGGCCATCTACGTCCTCTACACCATGGCCGCGCTGGCCGGCTTCGACGCCGTGCTCACCTTGCCCGGCCTCGCCGGCCTGGTGCTCTCCATCGGCATCGCGGTCGACGCCAACGTGCTGGTGTTCGAACGCATGCGCGAGGAGCTCGACCGCGGCAAGACCGTCCGCACGGCGATCGACGAAGGCTTCCGCCACGCCATGCCGGCCATCGTGGACTCCAACGTCTCCACGATCCTCACCGCGTCGGTGCTCTACCAGTGGGGCAGCGGCCCCGTGCGCGGCTTCGCCGTGACGCTCATCGCGGGCGTCGTGGCGTCCATGGTCGCCGCCATCTTCGTCGTCCGAACCTTCTTCCTCCTGTGGCTGAACCGCTCGCGCGGCGCCCAGACGTTGAGCATTTAAATGCTGCGCATTCTCCACGGCACCAGCTACGACTTCATCAAGTACTGGCGGCGCGCCGCCGTGCTCACGATCGCGTTCATCGTGGTCGGCCTCGGCGCGCTCGTCGTCCGCGGCGCCCGGTACAGCATCGAGTTCACCGGCGGCACCACGATGCAGGTGTCGTTCGCCAAGGCCCCCAATCCCGACGTGATCCGTTCCACGGTGGACAAGGCGGGCTTCGCCGGGTCCACGATCCAGCAATTCGGGGCCCCCACCGAATACACGATCAACGCCCAGGCCAAGGGCGGCCTGGCCAGCACCACGGCCACCGACAGCACCGCCAAGCAGATCGAGGCGGCGCTCCGCGCCCAGTTCGGCGACACGTCGCAGGTGCGCGTCCTGTCGTCGCAGTACGTCGGCCCCCAGGTCGGCGCCGAGCTGCGCCGCAACGCCATGATGGCCGTCGCGATCTCGTTCCTCGTGACCCTGATCTACCTCGCCATCCGCTTCGAGTGGCGGTTCGGTGTGGCCGCCGTCGTCGCCACGGCGCACGACGTGTTCACCACGCTGGCCTTCCTCGCCATGCTGCGCCTCGAGATCTCGCTCACCGTCGTGGCCGCCATTCTCACCGTGATCGGCTACTCGCTCAACGACACGATCATCATCTTCGACCGTGTGCGCGAGGACCTGCGCAAGCAGCGCAAGGAGCCGTTCCGCGACACGGTCAACCGCGCCATCAACGAGACCCTGCCGCGCTCGGTGCTGACCCACGTCACGACCCTCACCGCCACGCTGGCGCTGCTCTTCTTCGCCGGCGAGGTCATCCGGCCGTTCTCGTGGATCATGGCGTTCGGCATCTTCACGGGCACGTTCAGCTCGATCTACGTCGCCGGCGCGCTCCTCATCTGGATCGAGGCCAAGTGGCCGCCCGCCGTGGAAGGGCGGGGCGCCGCGGCCGCCGCCCAGGCGGCACGCCGGCGCCAGGTCGCGCCCTGACCCACTCCGGACCGCCGCGCCCGCCGCGGCGGTCCGCGTCTCCATGGCCGAGTTCGTCGACAGCCACGCCCACCTCGCCGATCCCGCCTTCGACGACGACCGCGCGGCGGTGATCGAGCGCGCGCGCCTGACCGGCGCGCGCGCCGTGGTGGTCATCGGCGAGTCCCTCGCGGCGGCGGCGCGCGCCCGCGCCCTCGCCGCCGCCCACCCGGGGTTTCTCTGGCACACCGCCGGCGTCCACCCCCACGACGCCGCCGCCTTCGATCCGATCGCCGATCCGGCACGCATCGCCGACGAGTGCCGCCTCGGCGCCGTCGCCATCGGCGAGTGCGGCCTCGACTACCACTACGACCATTCGCCCCGCGACGAGCAGCGCCGCGCCTTCGGCGCCCAACTCGCGCTGGCCCGCGACCTCGGCCGGCCCGTCGTCGTGCACACCCGCGAGGCCGAAGACGACACCCGCGCCATGGTCGAGGAAGCCGGCGCCGGAGGCGTGCGCGGCGTGCTCCACTGCTTCACCGGCTCGCACCGCCTGGCCGAAACCGCGCTCGCCGTGGGCTGGTACGTCTCCTTCAGCGGCGTCGTCACCTTCAAGAAGTGGGACGACGACGCGCTCGTCCGCCTCGTGCCCGACGACCGGCTGCTCGTCGAGTCCGACGCCCCGTACCTCGCGCCCGTCCCGCACCGCGGCAAGCGCAACGAGCCGGCCTGGGTGAGCCTCACCCTCGCCCGCGTCGCCGCGGCGCGCGGCGCCGAGGCTGCCGCGCTCGGGCCCGTGGTGGTGCGCAACGCGGCGCGGCTGTTCGGTCTGGCCATTCCCGGCGCCGCGTGAGTAGGTTCCCGCGGTTCGAATTACATTGCACCGCACGCCGGCCCCCGCGCCGGTTCACCGCTCGGAGACCCTCCGCATGCCGAACACCCTGCACACCGACAAGGCCCCGGCGGCCATCGGCCCCTACTCGCAGGCCGTCGCGCACAACGGCTTCCTGTTCACCGCCGGCCAGATCGCGATCGACCCCGCCACCGGCCAGGTCGTCGCCGGCGACGTCGTCGCCCAGACCGAACGCGTGATGGCCAACCTGGCCGCCATCCTCGCCAACGCCGGCGCCACGTGGAACGACGTCGTGAAGACGACGGTATTCCTCCACGACATGAGCGATTTCCCCGCCGTGAACGAGGTCTACGCCCGGGCCCTGGGCGACGCGCGCCCCGCGCGCTCCACCGTCCAGGTGTCGGCCCTTCCGCGCAACGTGCTCGTGGAAATCGAGGCGATCGCCGCCGTCAAATGACCGCCCCCGGCGTTCCCTCCGACGCGGAAATCCTCCGCCTCACCGGGTACGCCCGGTGCGCGGGGTGCGCCGCCAAGCTCGGCCTCGGCGACCTCTCGCGCGCCCTCGAGAGCGTGCCGCACCAGTCCGATCCACGCCTGCTGGTCGGCCGCGAGACGTTCGACGACGCCGGCGTCTTCGTGCTCGCCCCCGATCTCGCCCTCGTCCAGACGGTGGACTTCTTCGCCCCCATCGTGGACGATCCGTACCTGTTCGGACAGATCGCCGCCGCCAACGCGCTGTCCGACGTCTACGCGATGGGCGGCGAGCCGCTCACCGCGCTGAACGTCGTCGGCTTCCCGGCCGGCAAGCTCCCCCTCGACGTGCTGGGCCGGATTCTTCTGGGTGGGCAGGACAAGGTCCACGAGGCCGGTGCGCTCGTCGTGGGCGGCCACACGATCATCGACGAGGAGCTCAAGTTCGGCGTCGCGGTCACCGGGCGCGTCCACCCCGACCGCCTGCTCACCAACGCCGCCGCCCGGCCCGGCGATCGCCTCGTGCTCACCAAGCCGATCGGCACCGGGCTCCTCGCCACGGCCGAGAAGGCGGGGCGCATCGCGCCCGA
>JAGWRI010000241.1 GCA_028876525.1 Gemmatimonadota bacterium
CCCCCGCCGCCCCCGCCCGCACCGGCCCCGCCCGCCGAGCCCGCGGAGATCCCGCCGGTGCTGCGGACCTCCGCTCCCGATCCGGCGCCCGCCAAGCCGGCCGCCGACTGGCCGCCCCCCGCCGGACTCGTCGTGGGCAGCGCGTCGCGCGATCTGTTCGGCGGCAAGGAGCCGGCGTTCCGTACCCTGGACGACGTGGCCGCGGCCGTCGCCGCGTGCACGAAGTGCGGCCTGCACAAGGGCGCCCGGAATCCCGTGCCCGGCGAGGGGAACCCCCAGGCCGGCCTCATGTGCGTGGGCGAGGCGCCGGGCGCCACCGAAGACGAGACCGGCCGCCCGTTCGTGGGGCAGGCGGGCCAGCTCCTCACCAAGATCCTTGCCGCGATCGACCTCAAGCGCGAGGATGTGTTCATCGGCAACGTGCTCAAGCACCGGCCGCCCGGGAACCGGAACCCGCTCCCCGACGAGGTGAAGGCGTGCAGCCCCTACCTCATCCGGCAGATCGAGCTGATCCGGCCCAAGGTGATCCTGGCGCTCGGCACCTTCGCCGCGCAGACCCTCCTCGACACCAAGCTCACGATCGGCAAGCTCCGCGGGCAGGTCCACCGATACTATGGCGTGCCGTTGATCGTCACTTATCACCCCGCCGCGCTGCTCCGCAACCCATCCTGGAAACGCCCCACCTGGGAAGATGTCCAGCTTGCCCGCCGAATTCTCGACGATGCCCTCGCTCGCGGGTGACGCCTTCCGCGACCGGCAGCCGCCGTACTCCGAAGACGCCGAACTCGCCGTCCTGTCCGCCATGCTCATGGACCAGGACGCGATCCTGCGCGCCGTCGAGATCCTCGACGACTCGATGTTCTACGTCGAGCGCAACCGGCGCGTGTTCCGCGCCATGGCCGCGATCACCCAGCAGGGCACGGTCGTCGATCCGCTCACGCTGGCCGAGGAGCTGAACCGCCGCGGCGAGCTGGAAGCGGCGGGGGGCAAGGAATACATCGGGTTTCTCGTGGACGCCGTGCCCACGGCGGCCAACGTCGAGTACCACGCGAAGATCGTGCGCGAGAAGGCCATCGTCCGATCGCTCATCCAGGTCTCGACGGGAATCGTCACCGACGCGTTCGCCGGCCAGCACACCGCCGCCGAGCTGCTCGACGCCGCCGAGGCGCGCATCTTCCAGGTGGCCCAGCAGCGCCAGAACGAGGGGTTCACGCGCATCAAGGAGCTGATGTGGCCGGCCATGGAGCGCATCGAGGCGCTCCAGAAGGGCGGCAAGACCATCACCGGCGTGGCCAGCGGCTTCAGCGACCTCGACGAGATCACGTCGGGATTCCAGAACGCCGACCTGGTCATCGTCGCGGCGCGCCCCTCGATGGGGAAGACGGCATTCACGCTCAACATCGCCCAACACGCGGCCATCGAGAACAACGTTCCGGTCGCCTTCTTCTCCCTGGAAATGAGCAAGGAGGCGTTGGTGCAGCGCCTGCTCACCAGCGAGGCGCGCGTCGACGCCCAGCGCCTGCGCAAGGCCACACTGCGCGACGACGACCTGCCGCGCCTGGCCCGCGCCGCCGGCATCCTGAGCAGCGCGCCCATCTGGATCGACGACACGCCGGGCATCACCCTGCTCGAGATGCGCTCCAAGGCGCGGCGCCTCAAGATGGACGCCAACGTCGGGCTCATCGTGGTGGACTACCTGCAGCTCATGCAGGGGCCCGTCAACTCCGAGAGCCGGCAGCAGGAAGTCAGCCAGATCTCCCGCGGCCTCAAGGCGCTGGCCAAGGAGTTGGCCGTGCCCGTGGTGGCCCTGTCCCAGCTCTCGCGCGCCCCCGAGCTGCGCACGGGCGAGAACAAGCGGCCGCAATTGTCCGATTTGCGCGAATCCGGTGCCATCGAACAGGACGCCGACCTTATCATGTTCCTGTACCGTCAGGAATTCTACGACGGCCCGACCGACAAGGACGGGAATTCGCTCGAGGGCAAGGCGGAGGTCATCGTGGGCAAGCAGCGCAACGGCCCCACCGGGATCGTGAACCTGTACTTCCACAAGCACTACACGCGGTTCGAGAACTACACGCAGCGCGTCGCGGGCCCGTGAGTCCCAAGGCCAAAACCGTCTATCGCTGCACCGAGTGCGGCGCCGAGCACGCGAAGTGGGCCGGGCGCTGCGATACCTGCGGCGAGTGGAACGCGCTGGTCGAGGAGCCGGTGGGCGCCGCGGCGCCCGCGCGCTCGGGCGCCCAGCGCCGCGTCCGCGGCGCCGGC
>JAGWRI010000242.1 GCA_028876525.1 Gemmatimonadota bacterium
CCGCAGCCCCTTCTGCAGCGCCTCCTTGAAGGTGCGCCCGATGGCCATCGCCTCGCCCACCGACTTCATCTGCGTGGTGAGATACGGATTGGCGTCGGGGAACTTCTCGAACGCGAACCGCGGGATCTTCACCACGACGTAATCCAGCACCGGCTCGAACGACGCCGGCGTGGTCTTCGTGATGTCGTTCGGGATCTCGTCCAGCCGGTAGCCCACGGCCAGCTTCGCGCCGATGCGCGCGATCGGGAATCCGGTCGCCTTGGACGCCAGCGCCGACGAGCGCGACACACGCGGGTTCATCTCGACCACCAGCATCTCGCCGTCGGCCGGATTCACCGCGAACTGGATGTTGCACCCGCCGGCCTCGACGCCCACTTCGCGAATGATCGCGACCGAGGCGTCGCGCATCTCCTGGTACTCGCGGTCGGTGAGCGTCATGGCCGGGGCCACGGTGATCGAGTCGCCGGTGTGGATTCCCATCGGGTCGAGGTTCTCGATCGAGCAGACGATCACGACGTTGTCGGCGTGGTCGCGCATCACCTCGAGCTCGAACTCCTTCCACCCGATCACGCTGCGCTCCACGAGCACCTGCGTGGTGGGCGACTCGTCGAGCCCGCGGCGCACGATCTCCTCGAACTCGGCGCGGTTGTACGCAATGCCGCCGCCGGTTCCGCCCAGCGTGAACGAGGGCCGGATGATGGCCGGGAACCCCGTCTCCTCGACGATGTCCAGCGCCTCCTCGAACGTGGTGGCGATGCCGCCCTTGGCCACGGCCAGCCCGATGCGAGCCATCGCCTCGCCGAACAGCTTCCGGTCCTCGGCCACCGCGATCGCGCGCTGCTTGGCCCCGATCAGCTCCACGCCGTGCCTGGCCAGCGCCCCCGACTCGGCCAGCGCCATGGCGACGTTCAGCGCCGTCTGCCCACCCATCGTGGGCAGCAGCGCGTCCGGCCGCTCGCGCTCGATGATCAGCTCCACGAACTCCGGCGTCACCGGCTCGATGTACGTGCGGTCGGCCACCTCGGGGTCGGTCATGATCGTGGCCGGGTTGGAGTTCACGAGGATGACCTCGTAGCCCTCCTGCTTCAGCGCCTTGGCGGCCTGCGTGCCCGAGTAGTCGAATTCCGCGCCCTGCCCGATGACGATCGGGCCGGAGCCGATGACGAGGATGCGATGGATGTCAGAGCGTCGCGGCATGGAGCAGGTCGTCAATGATGTCGTCGCGGGAGTGGCGCGGCCGCCACCCCGTGGCCTGGATCAACTTCTCGGGGCTGCCCACCAGCGCCGGCACGTCCGCCGCGCGCTGGAGCGAGGGGTCGCTCTGCACGTCCGCCGACACGCCCACCCGGTCGAGCACGCGGTCGGTCAGATCGCGCACGCGCACCCCTTCCCCGCTGCAGACGTTGTAGGCCTCTCCGGCCACCCCGCGGTCGAGCAGGGCCAGGTAGGCGTCCACCACGTCGGCCACGTGAAGATAGTCGCGAATCGTGTCGCCGTTGCCGATGTGGATGGTGTCGCGGGCGCCGCGGCGGATGGCCAGGGCGCGGCGGACCAGCGCCGGCAGCAGAAAGTGCTCGTCGTGCCCCACCCCCGAGTGGTTGAAGCTCCGCGTGGCCACCACGCGAAGGCCGTCCGCCCGGAAGGCCTGCAGGGCGGCGACTTCCTGGGCCGCCTTGGACGCGGCGTACACCGTGAGGGGGCGCTGCTCGGCGGTCTCGCGGAGCGGGAGCTCGGCCGCGTCGTGCCGGCCATACTGTTGCGCGCTGCCCACGACCAGGATCCGCGGGTCGAGGGCGCCAACCTGGCGCCGGCGGGCGACCTCGGCGAGCAGCGTCACCGCCCCAACGACGTTCACCGACCAGGCCTCGGCCGGGGCGTCGGCGGCGCTGGGCAGGTAGCTGATGCCGGCCAGGTGGACGACGGCGTCGGGGCGGCTCTCTTCGAGCGCCGCGGCCACGTCCCGCCGCATCCGGATGTCCATCGTGAGCCACCGGATGGCCCGGTGGTCTTCGGCGCTGAGCACGCGCAGGCCGGGGGCGCCGACGCCGGCGGCGTAGACTTCCCACCCGCCGGCCAGCAGGGCGCGGCCGATCCACTGGCCCACGAACCCGCCTCCGCCCGTGATCAGCGCGCGCGCGCTCACTTCCGGCCGAGAGGGGCGTGGCGGTCCATGTCGGCCCGCACCATCGTGTCGATCAGCTCCTCGAATCCGACCTGCGGCTCCCAGCCGAGCTGGCGGCGGGCCTTGGCCGGGTCGGCCACCAGCAGGTCCACCTCGGCGGGCCGGAAGAAGCGCTCGTCCTGCACGACGTAGTCGCGGTAGTCGAGGCCCACCGCCCGGAAGGCGGTGTCGCAGAGCTGCCGCACCGACCAGGTCTTCCCGGTGCCGATGACGTAGTCGTCGGGGGTGTCCTGCTGGAGCATGCGCCACATCGCGTCCACGTAGTCGCCGGCGTAGCCCCAGTCGCGGCGGGCCTCGAGGTTGCCCAGGCGGAGCTCCCTGGCGAGGCCGAGCTTGATGCGCACGGCGCCGTCGGTGACCTTGCGGGTCACGAATTCGAGGCCGCGGCGCGGGCTCTCGTGGTTGAACAGGATCCCGGACACGGCGTAGAGGCCGAAGCTCTCGCGGTAATTCACGGTGATCCAGTGGGCGTAGACCTTGGCCACGCCGTAGGGACTGCGCGGATAGAAGGGCGTGGTCTCGCGCTGCGGCGATTCCTGGACCTTGCCGAACATCTCGCTCGAGCTGGCCTGGTAGAAGCGGGCCTTGGGGGCGGCCTTCTTCACCGCCTCGAGCATGCGCGTGACGCCGAGGGCGGTGAACTCGCCGGTGAGCACGGGCTGGGACCAGGAGGTCTGGACGAAGCTCTGGGCCGCGAGGTTGTACACCTCGTCGGGCTGGTAGAGGCCCACGGCGTCGGTGAGCGAGGTCTGGTCGAGGAGGTCGGCCGAGACGAGCTCGACCCGGTCGATGAGGTGGGCGATGCGCTCGTAGGGAGTGGTGGAGCTGCGGCGCACGATGCCGATGACGCGGTAGCCCTTGTCGAGCAGGAATTCCGCGAGGTAGGAGCCGTCCTGGCCGGTGATGCCGGAGATGAGAGCCGTGGGCATGGTGGCGGTGGGTCGGTTAGACGGAAGGACAGGAGGACGGTGGCGGGGTCAACGGCGGGCGGCGGTCATCGGTCCTTCCGCCGGGCCGTCCTACAGCAAAAAAGGGGGCCGCGATGCGGCCCCCCCGATTCGCGGCGGCCGGAGCCACGGGTCACGCCGCGTTGCCGCGCGGCGCCCGCCGCACCTTGCCGGCGTGCAGGCAGCGGGTGCAGACCTTGACCTTGGTGATCTTGCCGTCGGGTCCCACGACGCGGACCACCTGGAGATTGGGCTTCCAGGTGCGGCGCGTCTTGTTGTTGGCGTGCGAGACGTTGTTGCCGAACGCCACGCCCTTGTCGCACACGTAGCAGCGGTTTCTCTGGATTGCCATCGGTCAGCCCTCGATCAGCTCGATGCGCGCCATCTCCGCCCCGTCACCCTTGCGGTGGCCGGTCTTGAGGATGCGCGTATAGCCGCCGGGACGCTTGGCGTAGCGCGGTCCCAGCTCCTGGAACAGCTTGTCCGCGGCGGCCCGTTTCTGGATGTCGCGGCCGGCCAGGCGCCGCGCGTGCAGCGTGCCCGACTTGGCCTTGGTGATCAGCTTCTCGACGAACGGCCGCAGCTCCTTGGCCTTGGCTTCGGTCGTCTCGATCGCGCCCTGCTCGATGAGCGAGGTCGCGAGGTTGCGCATCAGGGCGCGCTTCTGTTCGCCGGTGCGGCGCAGCGCGCGCCCGGCCTTGGCATGCCGCATTGCCTACTCCTCCATGTCGTCGGGCGCCGCCGCGGCGGCCCGGCTCGGAGGCGTGCCCCAGTCGAGCACGCGGATTCCCTCGCCGTTCTCTTCGAAGCGCATCCCGAAGTTCAAGCCTTCGCGCTCGAGGAGATCGGCGATCTCCTGGAGCGACTTCTTGCCGAAATTCTTCACCTGCAGGATCTGGCTCTCGGTCTGCCGCACCAGATCGCCGAGCGACCGGATGCTCGAGTTCTTGAGCGAATTCACCGAGCGGACCGACAGCTCGAGGTCGTCGATCGGGGTCTTGAGCAGCTGGGCGAGCCGCGTCGCGTCGCCGTCGCTGGACTCGGCCGACGCCGCGAGCGGCGCCGAGGTGTGCGAGCCGAAATCCACGAAGTACTGGAAGTGCGACTGCGCGAGGGCGGCGGCGTAGCTCACCGCCTCGGCCGGCGCGATCGTGCCGTTGGTCTCCACGGTCAGCGTGAGCCGGTCGTAGTCGGTGCGCTGGCCGACGCGCGTCTCGGCGACGAGGAAGTTCGCCCGGCGCACGGGATTGTAGATCGCGTCGATGCGCACGAGGTCCACCGGGCGCCCGCGATCGAGCGGGTGCTGGTCGGCTTCGACGTAGCCGCGTCCCTTGTTGACGTAGAGATCGATCGTCAGGTCGCGGTCGTCCTGCAGGGTGAGGATGTGGTGCGAGGGGTCGATGACCCGCACGCCGCTGGCCGCCTGGATGTCGGCCGCCGTCACCACCCCCGCCCGGGACTTGGTCACGTGCACCACCGCTTCCTCGACCTCGTCGTCGAGCATCACGGTGAGGGTCTTCAGGTTGCCGATGATCTGGTGGACGTCCTCCACCACGCCGGCAATGGTCTGGTGCTCGTGCACCACGCCGTCGATGCGGAACGCCCACACCGCCGAGCCGCGCAGCGACGAGAGCAGCATGCGCCGCATGGCGTTGCCGAGCGTGTGGCCGAAGCCGCGCTCCAACGGCTGGAGGCGGAACTCGGCCACGTTGTGATTGTCATCGCGGGTCGTCGCTTCGACGAACTGCGGGCGGACGAGTCCGCGGAGATCGATGGTGTTGGTCATGTATGTCGTATCCTGGTCCGACCGGGCGAACCCGGCGTCGCTCTGCCCCGCCCCTAACGCGCGGCAGACCCGAATGGGAGTTAGGGTCCCGACCCTTGCCCTGCCCCCGCCCATCCGCTCACCGCCCCAGAGGACGGCAGGACGGTGGGAGGGTAGAACGGCACGACGGCGTTCGGAGCGTGTTGGGCTACGTTCCTGCCGGCCTACCGCCTTACTTCGAGTACAACTCGACGACGAGCTGCTCCTGCGCCGCGATGGGAATGTTCGGGCGGCTCGGACGCTCCAGCATCCGCCCGCTGAACGACCCCTTGTCGACGGCCAGCCAGGAGAGCGCGCCGCCGCGGCCCGACTGCTCCAGCGCGGCCTGCACGCTCACCATCTCGCGCGACTGCGCGCGCACGCGGATTTCCTGCCCCGGCTGCGCGATGAAGCTCGGCACGTCCACCGTCCTGCCGTTGACCTCGACGTGGCGGTGGCGGATGAGCTGGCGGGCCGCCTTGCGGCTGGCCGCGAAGCCCATGCGGTAGACGAGATTGTCCAGCCGGCTCTCGAGCGTGGCGAGCAGGTTGTGACCGGTCACCCCGGGCAGCGTGGCCACCTTGAGGAAGATGTTCCGGAACTGCTGCTCGCCGAGCCCGTAGATGCGCTTGATCTTCTGCTTCTCGCGGAGCTGCTTCGCGTACTCCGACGCCTTGCGGCGGCGGGCCTGGCTCTGGCCGTGCTGGCCCGGCGCGTACGGTCGGCGCTCCACGGGGCACTTCTCGGTGAAGCACTTCGTGCCCTTGAGGAACAGCTTGGTGCCTTCGCGGCGGCAGAGCTTGCAGCTCGCACCCAGATAGCGGCTCATGGCTCAGACTCTCCGGCGCTTGGGGGGACGGCAGCCGTTGTGCGGGATCGGGGTCACGTCCTTGATGGACTTGACCTGCAGCCCCGCCGAGGCCAGCGCCTGGATGGCCGACTCGCGGCCGCTGCCCGGGCCCTGCACGCGGACGTGCACCCGCTTGACGCCGAGGCTCAGCGCCTCGCGCGCGCACTGCTCCGACGCGACCGTGGCCGCGAACGGCGTGCTCTTCTTCGATCCCTTGAACCCGGCCTTGCCCGACGAGCCCCACGACACGGCGTTCCCGTGCGCGTCGGTGATCGTGATGACCGTGTTGTTGAACGTGGCGTTCACGTGGGCGATGCCTTCCGCCTCCACGACGCGCTTCGATTTCTTCCCAGTCGCCATAAGATTACTTGGTTACCTTCTTCTTGCCCGCGATCGCGCGGCGCGGCCCCTTCTTGGTGCGGGCGTTCGTGTGCGTCCGCTGGCCCCGCACCGGCAGGCCCCGGCGATGCCGGATCCCGCGGTAGGACCCGATGTCCATGAGCCGCTTCACGTTCATGGCCACTTCGGTGCGCAGCGCGCCCTCGACCTTGTGATCGCGCTCGATGACCTGACGGAGCTTGTTGACGTCGGCGTCGGACAGGTCGCGCACACGCAGCGCGGCGTCGATGCCCGCCTTCTGCACGATCGCGGCCGCCGAGTGGCGGCCGATGCCGAAGATGTACGTCAGTCCGACCTCGACCTTCTTGTCGCGAGGGAGATCGACCCCACTGATACGCGCCATGAATCAGCCCTGCCGCTGCTTGTGCTTAGGGTTGCGCTTGCAGATGATGCGGATCACGCCGTTGCGTTTGACCACTTTGCAGTGTTCGCAGATCGGCTTCACGCTGCTGCGTACTTTCACGGAAACTCCCGTCCGGACGGATGCAGAATGTCAGAAATTCCTAGCCAGACCTTAACAGTAACGGGGGCCTTAACTTGACGCAAGCTCGCTGAGCACTCGGCGCATCGCCTCCCGAGGGTCACCCGCCGCCGTCACCGTCCGCCCGACCACCACGTACCGCGCACCCGCGCGCGCCGCGCCCGCCGGCGTCACCACGCGCGCCTGATCGTGCGCCGACGTCCCCGGCAGACGCACCCCGGGCACCAGCGTCGCCAACCCGTCGCCGAACCGCTCGCGCACCGCCCCGGCCTCGTGGCCGCTGCACACCACGCCGTGCAGCCCCGCCCCCTGGACCGTCTCCGCAAGGCGCAGCACCTCCGCCGTCACGTCCAGCCCCGCCACGTCCCGCCCCCAGCTCGCCGCCACCGCCTCCCGGTCGAGCGACGTCAGTACCGTGACCCCGAGCAGCCGGCAGTCCGTTCCCGCCGCGGCCGCCTGCGCCGCCGCCAACATCGCCCGCCCGCCGGAGGCGTGCACGGTCAGCAGCCGCGCCCCCAATCCCGCGGCTCGCGCCACCGCGCCCTGCACGGTGTTGGGGATGTCGTGGAGCTTGAGATCGAGGAAGACGTCGGCCCCTCTATCCCTCACCGCCCGCACGACTTGAGGCCCCTCGGCGGTGAACAGCTCGAGCCCGATCTTGTAGCACCGGCACTGGGCGTCCAGGGTCTCCACGATGGCCAGCGCGGCGGCGGTGTCGGCTACATCCAGGGCTACGATCGGCGTCGTCATGCGGGGGGCCATTCCAGGGTTCCGCGAATACTAGCCAGCGACGCGACCCCGTGCGCGGCACACCAGCGTCCGAGATCCCGGACCACCCGGGCGGGGCGCCGCGGGTCGCGCAGGGCGGCCGTGCCCATGCCCACGAGCGAGGCCCCCGCCAGGACGTACTGGAGCGCGTCGGCGGCCGTCCGAACGCCCCCGAGGCCGATCACCGGCACGCCGGGCAGCGCGCGCGTCACCTTCCAGGCGGCGAGCACACCCACGGGCAGGATCGCCGATCCGCTCACCCCGCCCGTGCCGAACCCCAGGACGGGGCGGCGCGCCTCGACGTCGATCACCAGCCCCGGGATCGTGTTCACCACGGTGATCCCGTCGGCGCCGGCGTCGACCGCGACGCGCGCGGTGCGGGCGATGTCGCCCAGGGTCGGCGAGAGCTTCACGAACAGCGGCCGGCGGGTGGCCGCCCGGGCCCCCGCGACCACGGCGGCCAGCGCCGCGTCGTCGGCCCCGAACTCCATGCCTCCCGCCTTCGTGTTGGGGCAGCTCACGTTCAGCTCGTAGCCGTCAATGGCCCGCGCGGCGTGCGGGCTCGCCTCGAGGCGCGACACCACGTCGGCGAATTCGTCGACCACGAAGCCGACGACGTTCACGAGCTTGCGCGTGGCCGGGATCGCGGTGGCGAGCCACGGCAGGTGCGTCCGGCACACCTCGTCGACGCCCGGATTGGCGAGGCCGACGGCGTTGATCATGCCCCCGTCGAACTCGGCGACCCGGGGCGCGGGCGCGCCCTGGCGGGGCACGCGGCTCACGGCCTTGGTCACGAGTCCGCCCACGCCGGCGAGGTCCATGACGCCGGCCAGCTCGTGGCCGTAGCCGGCGGTGCCGGCGGCCAGGAGAATCGGATTCTGGAATTCGAGCCCGGCGGCACTGACGCGCAGCGCGGCCGGAGCGCTCACGGCTTGCCGCCGTTCACGCGGTCGGCCACCCCGCTCACGCCGGCCCAATACGTGTTCAGATATCCCACGGCCGCGTCGGCGATCGCGCCGGCGATCCGGTTCTGATCGCGGGGGCTGGTGATGAACGCGGCGTCCTGGGGGTTGGTGCCGAAGCCGATCTCGACCAGCACGGCGGGCATGAACGCGGTTTCGAGCACGACGAACGCCGCCTGCTGGACGCCGCGGTCGGGACCCGGCTCGACCGAGCCCAGATCCTGCTGGATGTCGTCGGCCAGCTTCATGGACTCGCGGAGGTGCTCGTTCTGCTGCATGTCGCTCAGGATGTAGCTCAGCGCGTCGCCCTTGGACACGGGGTCGCCGGTGTCGTAGCGGGCGGCGGAGTTTTCCATCGCTTCCACCCGGCGGGCGTCCTCGGTCTTGGCCTCGGACAGGAAGTAGGTCTCGAACCCGCGGGCCGCCCGGGCGTCCTTCCACCGGGGGTTGGCGGCGTTGACGTGGATGGAGATGAACAGGTCGCCGTGGGCGCGGTTGGCGATCGGGCCGCGATCGTAGAGGTTGATCAGGGTGTCGGTGGTGCGGGTGTAGACGACGTTCACGCCGCGGGCCTCGAGCGCCCGGCCCACCTTCAGCGCCACGGCCAGGGTGACGTCCTTCTCGTGGATCGGGTTGGCGGAGCCGATGGGCCCGCTCATCCCGTTGTCCACGCCGCCGTGCCCGGCGTCCACGACCACGGTGCGCTCGGGCCCCTCGAGGCGCGGGTGCTTGACGGCAGCCACCACGGGCTCCCGCGGGGTGACGCGGTCGCGGGCCGTGGCCGCCCGGCCGGGCGTGGCGGCGGCGATCTGGAGGGCGACCAGGGCGAGCGCGATCATCGGGCGCGCCCCGCGCGCGCCATCTCCCGCTCGGCGTCCCGCTCGCGGGCCGTTTCCCGCTTGTCGTGCAGCTTCTTTCCCTTCCCCAGCGCCAGCGTCACTTTCGCCACCCCGTGCTTGAAGTACAGGTCCAGCGGGACGAGGGTCAGTCCCTGGCGCTCGACGGCGCCAATTAAACGACGGATTTGACGCCGGTGGAGCAACAGCTTGCGGGTGCGGGTGGGCTCGTGGTTGTTGTAACTCCCCTGTTTATACGGCGAGATGTGGAGGTTGAGCAGGTAGACCTCGCCGTCCTTGACGATGCCGTAGGCGTCGGCCAGCTGGGCCTTGCCCTCGCGCAGGGACTTGACCTCGGTGCCGGTCAGGACGAGCCCGGCCTCCCACGTCTCGAGGATGTGGTAGTCGTGGCGCGCCCGCTTGTTGCGCGCGATCGGGACGGTGTCGTTGGTCTCGTTCGTTGACTTCATGCTCAGCCGTCAATAATATCCGCGTTCCCGCCGAAGTGGTGGAACTGGTAGACGCGCTGGCTTCAGGAGCCAGTGGGCGCAAGCCCGTGCGGGTTCGAGTCCCGCCTTCGGCACTCCCGATCGCCTTCTCCGGGGCGCGCTTCCTGCGAAGCGCGCCCCGTTCTCGTGTTCCGGACTCAGCGGCCGATGGCCGAGGGCGGGACGTGCTCGGGAAGCGTGGCCGTGCCGAAGATCTCGCGCAGCGCCTCGTTGGCGGCGCCGAGATCGGCGGCGAGCAGGGCGCCGGCGCGTTCGACCGTCGGGTCGAGGTCCCGGAACGAGCCCCCGGCGAAGGCGAGGAGGGTGCGGCCCAGCCGACCCGGCGTGGCCGCCGTGACGCGGGCCCCGACGGCGTCGCGATAGGCGCTCAGGCGGGCGTTGAACTGGCGCTGGGCCAGCTCCAGCCGGTCGCGCCCGATGTTGCGGTCGCGCTCGAAGGCCGCCGCCATGGCGTGCGCCACCGTGGCGCCGGTGCGGTCGTCGAGCGCGTCGCGCTGGGCGCTCACCAGGCCGAGCGCGCGCCGGGCGTAGCGCAGCTCCCAGAGGGCGTGGTCGCGGTCGCCGCGGGTGGCGGCGGACGCCAGCCAGTCCACCTGGGCGGCGTCGGGATCCTCGAGCAACCGGGCGACGAAGCGCTCGGCGCGCTCCTGGAGTTGGCGCTCGGCCCTCCACCGCCCGAAGATCGGCATGGCCGGACGGTCGACGGCGGCGGTCAGCCGTTCTGGAGGACGGGCAGCCCGCGTCCGCGGTCGAAATCGACGGCGTCGTCGAGGCCGACGCGCGCCCGCACCACGTGCTCCTGGTGGAGGAGGTCCGAGAGGCGCACGCCTTCGAGCACCTCGTCGATCTTCTGCTGGAGCATCAGCCACACGGGGCGGATGCTGCAGTCGTGGGCCGCCGAGCAGCGGGCTTCTTCCACCGGGTGCGACACGCAGTGGAGGTCGAAGGTGGTGAGCTCCGACGCCGCAATGACGTCCCGCACGGTGATGGCGGAGGCCGGGCGCGCCAGCGCGTAGCCGCCGCGGGCCCCACGCGTGCTCTTCACGATTTCGGCGCGGCGGAGGCGGAGCAGGATCTGCTCGACGTAGTCCACCGGGAGCCGCTCGCTGGCGGCGATGTCGCGCCCCGTCACGGGGCCTTCGTCGCTGCGCTTCGCGAGGTGAAGCGCGCAGATCACGCCGTACTCGGCCAGGGTCGTTATGCGCACCCTTGCACGTTAATGCCCCGGGCGCGCCGCGGAAAGGGGAATCCGATCCGCGGCGGCCCGGCGGGGATCACCCGCCCCCGTGCTTTCCGCCCGGAACCCCGATTTCGGTCATCTTGCGCAGGTCGAGCACGTCGTCGATCTCGCCGGCGGGCAGGACGTTCTCCCGCTTGACCAGGTCGCGGATGAGGGTGCCCTCCTTGACCGATCGCTTGCTGATGTCGGCCGCCCTGGCGTAGCCGATTCTGGGCGCGAGCGCCGTGGCCAGCGCGGCCGAGCGCTCCAGCCAGTACTCGCACTGCTCGCGGTTGGCGGCGATGCCGGCCACGCACCGCGCGTCGAGCGTGGCCGCAGCGTTGGTGAGGATGATCATCGAGAACATCACGTTGTGCGCGATGACCGGCATCATGACGTTGAGCTCGAGCTGGCCCGCCTCGGCGGCGGCGGCCACGCAGGCGTCGTTGCCGATGACCTGGAAGCAGACCTGGTTCACCATTTCGGCCACCGACGGGTTGATCTTGCCGGGCATGATGGACGAGCCGGGCTGGACCGCCGGAAGCACGATCTCGTCGAGTCCGGTGCGCGGCCCGCTGACCATGAGGCGCAGGTCGTTGGCGATCTTGCCGAGGTCGAGGGCCAGCACCTTCACGGCGGACGAGAACGCGGCGGCGTCGCCCATGCTCTGCATGAGCTGGATGCGGTCGGCGCCGGCGCGCAGGTCGAGGCCGGTGACCTGCTTCAGGTACTTGTTCATGAGCGCCGGGTACTCGGGCTCGACGTTGACGCCGGTGCCCACGGCGCTGCCGCCGATGCCGAGATCGCGGAGGTAGTCGGCGGCCTGGCGGACGCGGGCCAGGTTGCGGTCGAGGGTTCCGGCGTAGGCGGCGAATTCCTGGCCGAGGCGGATCGGCATGGCGTCCTGGAGATGCGTGCGGCCCGACTTGAGGACGTCGTCGAATTCGCGCCCCTTGGCGGCGAAGGCGTCGCGGAGCCCGGCGAACGCGCGCTCGAATGCGGCCAGCAGGTCGAGCGCGCCGAGGCGGATGGCGGTGGGAATCACGTCGTTGGTGGACTGCGCCATGTTGACGTGATCGTTGGGGTGCACCGGCTTGTACTCGCCGCGCTTGCCGCCCAGCAGCTCGTTGGCGCGGTTGGCGAGCACCTCGTTGACGTTCATGTTGTGCGAGGTGCCGGCGCCGGCCTGGTAGACGTCGACGACGAAGTGGGCATCGTACTTGCCGGCGAGCACCTCGTCGGCGGCGGCGACGATGGCGTCGGCCAGCGCGGCGTCGAGGCGGCCGGTCTCCTTGTGGGTCAGCGCGGCGGCCTTCTTGATCCAGACCACGGCGCGGACGAACTCGCGGAGCGGGCCGAGGCCGCTGATCGGGAAATTCTGCAGCGCGCGCTGGGTCTGCACGCCGTAGTAGGCGTCGGCCGGGACGTCGAGCGGGCCGAGGGGATCCTTCTCGGAACGGGTCGCGGGGGTCATATGAGGACTCGCAAACTGGTGGAGGGCTGCGGACGGGATCAGGGAGTGGGCGGGCGCCGCTCGCCGCGCAGGGCCAGCGCGAGCACGGCCGCGGCGGCGAGCATGGCGAGGCCGAGGAGGACGACGCTGAACAGGTGGAGCTGGCCGAACGCGACGCGCAGCGGGTCGGCGGCGGGGAGGGCGTCGATGGGCCCGCGGGCCCGCGCGCGCACCCGCGCGATCATCCCGTCGACCACGAACTGGGCGATCATGCACGCCGTGCCGCCCACGGCGGCGGCCAGCACGCGCGGCTTGTACTTCGACCGGGCGTCGGTCCACGCCGCCAGGATCATCACCGACGCGAACAGCAGCATCCCCGACCAGAAGATCACGGGGAGCACCCGCCCCACGAGATCGCCGGCCAGCGACCGCGACGGCAGGACCGCGAACGCCGCCGGCGCCACCGCCGCGGCGAGCAGCACGGCGGCGCCGAGCCACACGCTCGTGCCGACGATCTGCGATAGCGACGCGCCGCGGCGGGTGAGCATCAGCGCCGCACCGGCAGCGCGGTGCCGTTGAGGAACGGGTTCGTGGCCAGCTCCTCGCCGATCGTCGTCGCCGGCCCGTGGCCGGGGTGGACGATCGTGTCCGGCGCGAGACCGCCCAGCCGCGCCAGCGAGGCGTCCATGTCGGCGCCGCTCGAGAACGGGAGGTCGGTGCGCCCGACCGATCCGCGGAACAGCAGGTCGCCGCCGAGCATCAGCCCGTGGCCCAGGAATACCACGTGCCCGG
Organism: Gemmatimonadota bacterium; assembly: GCA_028876525.1. Lineage (GTDB taxonomy): Bacteria > Gemmatimonadota > Gemmatimonadetes > Gemmatimonadales > Gemmatimonadaceae > JAGWRI01. Next base: position 13,203 of record JAGWRI010000242.1, read on the forward strand.
GCGCGTGCCCCGGCGTATGCAGCACGTCGAAGCGCAGCCCGCCCACCGTGAGCCGGTCGCCCTCGGCGAGCTCGCGGTCGGGCGGCTCGGGCTGGTCGAACGGCAGCCCGTACATCGCGGCCACCTCGGCGGCCCGGTCGTACAGCGGCCGGTCGGCCGGGTGCAGCCAGACCGGCACGGGATGCACGCGCCGCACCGCGTTGATCGCGCCCACGTGGTCGAGGTGGGCGTGCGTCAGCCAGATGGCGTCCAGCGGCACGCCCGCGCGCGCGATCATGGCCAACAGCCGCTCGGGCTCGTCGCCGGGGTCCACGAGCACGGCGCGCCGCGCGTCGGGGTCCACGACCAGGTAGCAGTTCTCCTGGAACGGGCCGACCGTCTCGGAACGGATGTCGGTCACGACGGGCGCGTCCTCACGCCGCGCCGACCGGCTTCGCGGCGTCCTCGCGGGCCTTGAGGAACTTCTCGGCGGCGATGGCGGCCGTGGTCGCGTCGCCGACGGCCGTCGTGACCTGCCGCGTGATCTGCACGCGCACGTCGCCGGCGGCGAACAGCCCGGGCAGCGAGGTCATCATGCTCCAGTCCGTGCGCAGGTAGCCCATCTCGTCGTGGTCCACGTGGTCGGCAATGACGCCGGTGTTGGGCCGGAAGCCGACGAAGATGAACAACCCGGTCACCGCCAGCTCGCGCTTCGCGTCGGTGTTCACGTCGCGCAGCTCGAGGTGGTGCAGCAGCCCCTGGGCGTCGCCCACGGCGCGCTCGGCCACCGTGTTCCAGACGACCTCGATCTTGGGATTCGCGAACAGCCGCTCCTGGAGGATCCGCGAGGCGCGGAACTCGTCGCGGCGGTGGATCACGTACACCTTTTCGGCGTAGCGCGTGAGGTAGTCGGCCTCCTCCACGGCGGCGTCGCCGCCGCCGACCACGGCGATGGTCTGGTTGCGGAAGAAGGCGCCGTCGCACACCGCGCAGTACGACACGCCCTTGCCGGCGTACTCCAGCTCGCCGGGAATGCCGAGGCGGACCGGCGTGCCGCCGGCGGTGACGATGGCGACGGGCGAGACGAAGGTCTCGCCGCCCTCAGTGCGGGTCTCGAACATCCCGTCGTCGCGCTTGCGGACCGACGTCACGACGACGCCGGTGCGCACTTCGGCGCCGAACTTGACCGCGTGGTCGCTGAACTTCTGGGCCAGCTCGTAGCCCAGGATGTGCTCGAAGCCCGGGTAATCCTCGATGACCTCGGTGTTGAGCAGCTCGCCGCCCGGCGCGCCGCGCTCCAGGACCACCGCCTTCAGCATGCCGCGGCCCGCGTACATGCCGGCGCAGAGACCGGCCGGCCCGGCGCCGACGATCACGATATCGTACTCGTAGGTCTGGCCCACAGGACACTCTCAGTTTTGGGGGGCGCCGGATGTCCGCGCCCGCGTTCGTCTGCGTAGCAATCTGGCCAGATGCTTCCCGTATTGGAACCGGTTTTCACCCGACCCGGGTTCCAGGGCTCAACGGGCCGCGGGCGCGACGACGACGCGGCTCAGCGCTCCGTGACAGTGCGACACCGTGCCGACCACGACGTCCACCGGCGAGCCGTCGGCCCCCGCGGCGGCGATGGCCGCGTCGGCGGCCAGCACGTCGCGCACGTCCACCATGCCCACGCCGTAGGCGCGGTGCGTGCACCGGAACAGGAAGGGCCCCGGGGCGGGCGCGCCGCGGCGCGCCGCCCAGTCCCGGATGGCGGGGGCCAGACTCCAGTCGCGGGGCCCTCGCGTGTGGGGGCAGACGGCCGGCTCGATGCAGTTGATGGGACAGGTCCAGGTGGCGAAGCTCACGTAGTGCGTGCCGTCGGCGCCGGGGCGCTCCCAGGGGACGTCCGGGGGCCGGTCGAGCCCCCCGACGGCCACGGCGCGCCGTGGCCAGCGCGCGCGGGCGGCGTCCAGCAACCAGTCGCGGAGCAGGTGCGGCATGAGCGGCGAGGGCACGATCGCGTCGCGGTTGTCTCCCCCCCTGCTCCGCGCCGCCGACAGCGCGCGGTCGAACCAGGCCCGCCATTCCGCGATCTCGACGCGCACCAGCGCGTCGCCGGGCATCCGCTCGCGCGCCACGGCGCACGCCGGGTCGCGGTCCACCACCACGATCTCGTCGCACACCACCGCGCCCGCGGCCGCGGCGCGCCGGAGTTGGCGCACGTAGTAGCTGCCATAGCACCCGCCCCCGACCACGACGATGCGTCCGAAGGCGAGCGGGGCCGAACGGCGCGGGTCAGCGGCGAATCCGCCGGCCACCGTCCACCACGATCGTCTCGCCGGTCACGTAGTCGGCGGCCAGCAGGTACAGCACCGCCTGCACGACATCGGCCGGCGAGCCCGGCCGGTCGAGCGGCGTCGTGGCCCGCAGGTGCTCGGCGGCGGCGGGCTCCCAGTCGTCGGGGAGGAGCACGGTGCCCGGCGCGACCGCATTGACGCGCACGCGGGGGGCCAGCACGCGGGCCAGCGACTCGGTGAGCTTCACCACGCCGGCCTTGGTGATGCCGTGCGGGATGAAGCCGGGCCAGGTCTCGTACGCGGCGAGGTCGGCGATGTTGACCACGGCGCCGGCGGCGCGCGCGAGGTGCGGGGCGGCGGCCTGGGCGAGCAGGAAGGGCGCGCGCAGATTGATCGCGACGATGCGGTCCCACTGCGCGGGGGCGACCTCGCCGAACGGCGTGCGCTCCATGATCGCGGCCGAGTTGACCAGCACGTCGAGGCCGCCGAAGCGCTCGACCACGGCGTCCACGAGGCGTGGCGGCGCCGCGCCGTCGGCGAGGTCGGCGGCGAAGGCCTCGGCCTCGCCGCCGGCGGCGCGGATGGCGCGCACCGCGTCGGTGGCGCCGTCGGCGGCGCCGTGATAGTGGACGGCCACGCGCATGCGGCGCGCGCCGAGCCCTTCGGCGATGGCGCGTCCCACGCGCCGCCCGGCTCCCGTCACCAGCGCCACCCGCGCTTCCAGCTCCATCGGCCCTCCCGATGCGACCGCTACGTGTGCGCCTGCCGCGCCCGCTCGGCCACGCGGGCGTCCTGAAGTGCCAGCCACTCTTCGGGCACGCGCATGGTGCCGAGCGTGCGGGGACCGTCGTCGGCCCCGTGCCAGTCGGAGCCGCCGCTGGGCACGAGGTCCAGGAACTCGGCCAGGGTGCGCAGCCGCGCGACGTCTTCGGCGCTGTGGCTGGGGTGCAGCACCTCGACGCCGTCCAGCCCCTGTTCGATGAGGGCCTCGAGCCGGGCCCGCGTGCCGGCGTGCCCCGGGTGCGCGAGCACGGCGATTCCGCCGGCGCGGTGAATCATGGCGATCGCGTCGGCCATCGAGAGGCGGTCCTTGGACACGAACGCGGGACGCCCGTTGCCGAGATAGCGCTCGAAGGCATCGCGGAGGTCGGTGGCCCATCCCTCCTCGACCATGGCGCGGGCGATGTGCGGACGCCCGATGGCGCCGTCGCCGGCCTGGTCCTGCACCGACTGGAAGGTGATGCGCACGCCCAGCTCGTTGAGGCGGCGCACGATGCGGATGGCCCGTTCGCGGCGCATGTCGCGCAGGGCGGCGAGTCCGGCGGCGATCTCTTCGGGGCGCGAGAGGTGGAGGCCGAGGAGGTGAGTCTCGACGTCGCCCTCGACGGCGCTGAGCTCGACGCCGGGCACGAGCCGCAGCCCGAGGGGGGCGGCGGCGGCGCGCGCCTCGGGGATGCCGGCCACCGTGTCGTGGTCGGTGAGCGCGACCGCGGCGAGGCCGGCGGCGTGGGCCGCGGCCATCACGTCGGCCGGGGCGCGCGAGCCGTCGGAGGCCGTGGAATGCGAGTGCAGGTCGACCGCGGCGGCGCGTTCTCCCGGCGATGCGGCGCCGTGAGAATCCGTCACGCCGAGTAGTCGGCTTCGGGCGACGTGAAGCTGGGCTGCGAGGTGGCGAACAGGTGGTGGAGGTCGGCCTCGCTCATCCGGGCCAGGGCGAGCTCGCGCGACCGGACGCCCTGCGGCGAGTAGCGGGTCACCCGCACCTCGCGGTCGTGGCCGGTGCCGGCGACGAACAGCAGGGCGAACTCGTCGTGGTCGTATTGGGTGACGCGGCCCGAAGGCATCACGCGCCACGTCTTGCCGTTGGCGGTCAGGGTGCGGAAGGGCATCTAGGGCAGCTCCACCTCGATGTAGACACGGCCCGCGTCGAGAATCGGATCGGGCGCACCGGCGTGCGCGCGGGTCAGCGTCTCGACGTCGGGCGCTTCGAAGAATTCCAGGAACGCCCCCGGCAGCGCCTGCTCCTCGAACGCCCAGAAGCGGCAGTTCGCGCCGGCGTAGTACTGCTGCCGGCGCGCGAGCCGCTCGGCGTACCGCTTGCGTTCCTGCGGCGGCACGAGGGTGCGCTGGACGGTGAGGGCGCGGGGCATGTCAGAGGGCGGCGTCGGGCCAGGATTCGATGGTGCGCTTGACGTGGCCGAGGAACCGGTCGGCCGTCGCGCCGTCGATGATCCGGTGGTCGAACGACAGCGAGAGATAGGAACAGGTGCGGATGGCGATCGTGTCCTCGCCGTCGGCGCCGGTGACGACCTTGGCGCGCTTCTCGATGGTGCCCACGCAGAGGATCGCGACCTGCGGCTGATTGATGATCGGCGTGCCGGTGAGCGAGCCGAAGATGCCGGGGTTGGTGATGGTGAAGGTGCCGCCCTCGACCTCGCGCGGATCGAGCTTCTTGGCCCGCGCCCGGCCCGCCAGGTCGTTGAGCGATTTGGTGAGCCCGCTGAGCGAGAGGTCCTGCGCGTTGCGGATCACCGGAACGATGAGCCCCCAGTCGAGCGCGACGGCGACGCCGACGTTGATCGGCCGCCGGTAGATGACGTTGGTGCCGGCCACCGACGAGTTCACGACCGGGAACGCCTTGAGCGCGTCGACCGACGCCTTGATGATGAACGGCATGTACGAGAGCTTCTCGCCCGTGGCGGCCTCGAACTGGGCGCGCTGCTGCGCGCGGAGGCGCGCCACGCGCGTGAAGTCCATTTCCATGAACGAGGTCACGTGCGCCGAGGTGTGGCGCGACAGCACCATGTGCTCGCTGATCAGCGCCCGCATCTTGCTCATCGGCTCGACGCGGTCGCCGGGCCACGGCTCGGGCATGGGCCCGGCGTGCGCGACGCCGCCCGGGGCGTACATCGAGGGCGCGGGGGCCGCGGCGGGCGGGCCGGCCTCGAGGTACTGCAGGATGTCGCGCTTGGTGACGCGCCCGGCGAGGCCGCTGCCGGCAAGGCCGTCGAGCGCGATGCCGTGCTCGGCGGCGATCTTCCGGACCAGCGGAGACGACCGGGTGCGGAGCCGGTCTTCGAGCGACTTCCCGTTGCCCACGGTGGCGGGCGCGGCGGCGGGCGCGGCGGCGGGGGCGA
>JAGWRI010000243.1 GCA_028876525.1 Gemmatimonadota bacterium
GACGCCGTTGGCGATGGCAAGGAGCAGATGCGTCTTGCCCACCCCGGGCGCCCCGACGATCACGAGCGGATTATGCGCCAGGCCGGGCGCCTCGGCCACGGCACGCGCGGCGGCCACCGCCGCGGCGTTCGCCGGCCCGACCACGTACGTGTCGAACTGCATCCGGGCGTCCACGGCCACCGTCTACCTCGCGCCGCCGGACGACGCGCTCAGCCGCTTGAGCACCAGCTCCGAGATTCCCCGCAGCGTCTCGAACACACCGGGCCCGTGCAGGGCGTCGGCCGGGAAGTCCGGGACGCCGCGGAAGTTGACCGCGTCGGCCAGCTCCTCGGGCGTCATGACCAGCTCGCGCGGCAGATCCTGCTTGTTGTACTGGATCACGAGCGGAATCGTCCGCGCGTCCACGCCCTGCTCCGCCAGGTTGGCGTGGAGGTCCTGGAAGCTCTCGATGTTCTCGTCGATCTGGCGCCGCTGGCTGTCGGCCACGAACACCACGCCGTCGGCGCCCTGCAGCACGAGCTTCCGCGTGCTCTGGTAGTACACCTGACCGGGCACGGTATACAGCTGGAACTTCGTCGTGAATCCCGAGATCGTGCCCAGGTCCAGCGGCAGGAAGTCGAAGAACAGCGTGCGGTCGGTCTGCGTCGCCAGCGACACCATCTTGCCCTTCCGGTCGTCCGGCACCTGCCCGTAGATGTAATGCAGATTCGTCGTCTTTCCGGACCGGCCGGGTCCGTAGTAGACGATCTTGCAGGTGATCTCGCGGGTGGCGTAGTTGACGAGGGACACGGAAGGAGTGGGGGTGTGAGCTCAGGCCCGGCCGAACAGCGCCGCCAGATTCCGATTGAGGTCGCGCTCGAAGTTCTCGGCCAGCACCGGCCCGGTTGCCGCGTCCGCCTGCGGCGCCGCGGCGCCCAGACGGGCCACGAATTCGTCAAAATACAGCCGCACCAGCCCCAGCGAACTCTCGCTATCGAACACCGTCAAGAAAATGTACGTCGCCCGAGGCGTTCGCGCCTCGGCCAGGAAGATCTGTCGGTCGCGTCCGGCGTGGTGGAGGCCGGTGAACGCCTGACCGTCGAGCATCCGTCCCAGCTCGCCACCGGACGCGTTGATGGCGGCGGCCAGGGCGCAGGCCGACGCGACGTCGAGGGAACGGGTGAAGCCGTGCTCGGCCAGCACCTGCCCGCTGGGCAGGAGGAGCAGGGCCAGGGTGGCCCGCGAGTCCTCGACGAAGCGCCGGATGGGCGCCTCGAGCCACGCTTCGACGGCGCGCGTGCTCATCCGATGTCCCGGCTGGCCTTGAGCATCTCGACGCGGACCAGCCCCACGTTCGCCGCCGCCGCGGCGACGACGACGAGCACCATCTCCGCTCGGCCGACGGCGCAGATCCGCCCCTGTTCCGCCTCGAGTTGCATGAACGACGCCTCGCCCAGCCCCGCGGCGGCGGCCGAGAGCCGCGCCTTGCGATAGAGCGACGCGGCCAGGGCGGCCACCCGGTCGCCGTCCTGCCCGAACTGGAGCGCCGCGTCGATGATCATCCCCTCGTGCTCGTCCACGAGCATCACGGCGGTCACGCCGCGCAGCCGCATGAGCGCCTCGAGCATGTCCTGGAACGGAGAGCTCACGCGCCGCCCCCCTGGCGATCGAGCCACGTCCGGGCCGCCGCGGCGCACCGGTCGAGCAGGCGCCGGAGCAGGCCGAGCGGGGTGGCGCGGGACGCCGCGAGCACGAGGAGGCCGTCGCCCGCCGCCGGGGCCATGGCGACGACGGCGACCTCCGTTTCGAAGACGATGGAGCGCCACTCGCCGATACCGAGGTGCCGGGTCGCCCGGTCGGCCTCGTCGGAGACCCCGCTCAGCTGCGCCCCGACGTCGGGGGCGATGTCCTGCCCGTCCGGCGTGTAGTAGGCGCCGGCCAGCACGAGCCCCGACGCGTCGAGCAGGAGGGCGGTGCGGTCGGGGGCCTCGAGCGCGGCGAGGAACACGAGGCGCGGGTCGTGGGGGTCGTGGATCGCCGCGTCGGCGGCGGCGACGTCGGCCGCCGACAGCGTGGCCGAGCTGCGGCGCACCGTGTCGAGCGCGGCGCTGATGCCGGCGTCGGGGGTCTCGCCCAGCGCGGCCCGGCGCAGATACTCCTCCGACTCGGCGAACCGCCCCTGCTGGTAGCACACGAACGCCATGCCCTTAAGCGAACCCGTATGGTCGGGGGCGATGCGCAGGGCCATGTCCCACTCGTCGAACGCCTGCTGCAGCTCGCCGGCGTCGACGTGGATGCGGGCCAGCAGGTCGTGGGCGTCCGGCTGGTGGGGATGCCGCTCCAGCCCGCGCAGGGCGACGCGGCGGGCCATGTCCACCTGCCCCTGGCGGCGCAGGGCCTCGCCCAGGGGAAGGAACGCGAGGCTCGCCGGATCGCGGGCCAGCTCGTCGCTCCAGCGCCGGATGTCGTCAGCCATCGGCGTGGGCCTCCATGAGGTTCATCAGGCGGGTGAGCGCGTCGAGCGACGACTTCGCCCGCGCCGCGTCGGCGCCGGTCGGCGCGAGGCGCAGAAAGTGCTCCCAGCTGGCGCGGGCGGCGGCGAACTCCCCCACCCGCACGGCGGCGAAGCCCAGGTCGAGATGGACGGCGGCGGTGAGCGGATCGGCGCGCACCGCCGCGCGCAGCTCCTCCAGCGCCTCGGGGTGGCGGGCCATGCGGCCCAGGGCGCGGGCGGCGAGCAGCCGGGCCTCGGTGCCGGCCTCGTTCTCGGCGGCGTGGGCGGCCGCCAGCGCGCCCTCGTACTCGCCGGCGGCCATCGCGTCCCGGGCCGCGTCGAGGGCGGAGCCGTCCACTGCCTCGAGCGGGCGGGTCTCGCGGCTCCGCCGCTTCGGCGGGCGCAGATCCACGACGCCCGTCGTGACGAGGCCGTACGCCACCTTGGCGGTCTCGAACTCGCTCCGCCCCAGGCCGGCGGCGATGGCCTGCAGGTCGCGCTCGCCGTCGATCATCGTGAGGACCTCCCACTCGTGCGGAAGGAGGTCGAGCTGGGCTTCGTGGCCGCCCGCCACCGGCGCGAACGCCGGGATCATGCTCAGGCTGGGCACCTTGGCGGCGATGCGAGACCATTCGTCGATGCGCCGCGCCCCCTCCATGAGCAGCGACTCGGTGGACACGCTGATCCGCGTGTCCGCGGGCAGGGCGGACGCCGGCAGCTCCTCGAACGAGAAGAATCCCTCCTCCCAGCTCATCATCTCGAACACCACCGATTCGATCTGCCGGCGCACCTGGCGTTCCAGCTCGCGGTGCGACACCGCCCCGGCGGCAACCAGCGCGTCGGCGAGCGCCGCCGGCGCGGCGTCGGGCCCCATCCGATCGCGCACCGCGGCGAGGTCGGCCTCGCTCACCTTTCCCGCCGCGCGGAGCACCTGGTCCACCGACGTCGGCAGGCTGCGGATGCTGGCCTGCGTCACCTTGCCGTTGGCGAAGTACACCACGCCCTCGTCGTCGCGCAGGTCGGAGGTCACGCGCAGCGCCCCCGTCTTCCGGCTCAGGTCGAGCAGCTGGAAGACGTCGTGGATGCCGAGTTCGCGGAGCGGGCCTTCGATCGCCATGGTCAGTCGGTGGTGCGGTCGGCAAAGATGCGCTGCAGGTCCGTGGCCGAGCGGATCTCCCGCCGCGCCCGCCGCGCGTAGTCGCTGGCCGGCGCGAGCGTCTTGATCCGCTCCCACCGGTCGATTGCCTCGCGGTACCGGCGCCGCTCGGCCAGCAACACTCCCTCATGATACAACGCCCCGACGTGGTTGGGATCGAACCGCAGGACGCGGGTGAACGCCGTCACGGCGTCCGGTTTCCGGTCCAGGACGAGCAGCGTCTCGCCCAGCGCGATGAGGGCGTCGAAGTGGTAGGGGTCGCGCTGGAGGAGGTCGATGAGCAGGGGAAGCGCGTCGTCGGCCCGGCCGGCCATCCGGCGCAGGGCGGCCAGCTCGAGGGTGGCCTCGGCGTAAGTCGGCACGGCATCGAGTGCGGCCAGCAGCTCGGTCTCGGCCTCGCGCAGCTGGCGCTTCTCGATGAGCAGCCGGGCCAGCTCGTAGCGGACCCCGGCGAACTGCGGGTCCAGTTCCAGCGCGTGCCGGTAGGCGATGATCGCCCCCTCGAGGTCGCCCAGCCGGCGCGCGATGTCGCCCATCTGCTGGTGCACGTCGGGGCGCATCGGCGCCACGCGGCGCGCCGTGTCGAGCGTGGCCAGGGCGGCCGCCGGGTCGCCGGCCGCCGCCCGCACGCCGGCGGCGAGCATCAGCACCTCGATGTTCTCCGACGCGCGGAGCACCAGCGCCTCGACCATCGGCAGGGCCTCGACCGCCTGCCCCAGCTTGAGCAGGGCGTGGGCCTCGCCCCGCATGGCCGCGAGGTCGTCGGGCGACTCGCGGCGCGCCTCGCGGAACCGCTCCAGCGCCTCGCCGAACAGCCCCTGCCGCGCGAACGTCTCGCCGAGCACCACGTTCCCGGCCGTGCGATCGGCGCCGTGGGCCAGGGCGCGCCGCGCCTCGACCTGGGCGCGGTCGAAGAACCCCTTGGTGAGGTAGTCCGCGGCCAGCCCGTACGGGTCGGCGTCGCCGGGCACGCTCGCCATCGGCGTCGGCGCCGGCGTGAGCTGGGTGAACACCGAGTCCAGCAGCTCGGCGTCGAATTCGAATTCCTGAATGGCCTCGTCGGTGCGGCTCTCGCCCCCGAGGTCGGGCTGGATGGAGAGGTCGGGGTCCTCGTACTGCAGATCGATGGCCAACTCGAACTTCTGCGCCACGTAGTACGGCTCGAGCTCGAGGGCCAGCTTCGTCTCCCGCAGCGCGCCCTCGAAGTCGCCGAGGTTGGAGAGCGTGAAGCTCAGGTTGTAGTGGGCCTCGGCGAAGTCGGGGCGCGCCTGTATGGCGCGGGCGAAGGCGTTGCGAGCGTCCTCGTGCTTGCGCAGGTCGGCCAGCACCAGCCCGATCCCGTTCCATGCCACCGGGTGCTCGGGCTCGGTGGCCAGCACCTGGCGGTACGCCTCGAGCGCCGTCTGCAGGCGCTTGGCGCGGTACAGCAGCAGCGCGAGGTTGAGGCGCGCCTTGGCCAGGCCCGGCAGGGCGTCCAGCGCGGCGCGGAATTCGGCGATCGCGGCGTCGCCGTTGCCGGCCTGAAAGAGCGCGACGCCCAGGTTGTTGTGGGCCAGGGCGTAGCCGGGGTCCACGGCGATCGCCTGCCGGTAGCTCTCTTCGGCCTCGCGAACGCGGCCGGCCTGGTGCAGCGCCACGCCACGCTCGTTCCACAGCTTGGGGCTCCCGGCGGCGCGCGCGATGAGCGCCTCGTACAGCTCGAGGGCCGCGCCCAGGTCGCGCGTCACGAGGTGAACCTCGGCCATCGCCTGTCGCACCAGGTCCTCGTCCTCGCCCCGGTCCAGCGCCAGGCGGTACTCGCGCAGCGACTCGGCGTAGTAGCCCTTCTGCCGGAAGGCGAGGCCGAGGTTGTAGTGGGCCAGGAGCCCCTCCTGCGACACTTCCATCCGGCGCGAGCGCCGCTCGGCGCGGGCGCCGACCATCGCCTCGTAGCGCTCGGGCTTGTTCTGGTCGAGCGACAGGTTGGCCTGCGCGCGCGACAGCAGGGGATTCAGCTTGATCGCGCGTTTGGTCACGGCGCGGGCCTCGTCCTGGCGCCCCATGTCGCCGAGCACGAACCCCATCAGGTACAGCGCGTCGGGATTGTCGGGGTTGAGCTCCACGGCGCGCTCGAGCGACGCCAGGGCTTCGTCGTTGAGCCCGCGGTTGTACGCGATCTCGCCGAGGTAGAAGTGGACGAGCGTGCTGTTCGGGTCGAGGGCCCGGGCCCGTTCCAGCCACTGCTGCGCCTGGTCGGGATGTTCCAGGGCGCGCTCGGCCAGGCCGAGCTGGAGGATGGCCGCGACGTCGTTCGGATTGTAGCGCAGCAGCGCCTGGAACTCCTCCACGGCGCGGGCGTGCTCGCCGAGCAGGGCGTAGGTGCGGGCCAGCTCCCAGCGCGCCTCGCGGTCGGCCGGGCTGGCGCGCACGCGGTCGCGCAGCTCGGGCACGCGCTCGTCGTAGAATCCGGTGTTGAAGTACGCGATCTCGATGTTGCGCTGGGCCACCTGCATGCGCGGGTCGAGCTCCAGGGCGCGCATGAACGCCTGGACCGCGTCCTCGTACAGCCCCTTGTTGAAGTACAGCACCCCCAGGTTGTTGTGCGCGCCGGCATCCGACGGATCAATCCGCCGCGCAAACGACCTCAGAATCTCGCGGTCGCGCTCCGAGCCCAGGGGGGTGGCCGCCATGTCATGTCACGCGGATGGCGCGGAGGATCGCCTGCAGCGACGCCGGGTCGGGCAGGAGCAGGAAGAAGCCGCGCAGCCGTTGCGCGGCGTCCTTGAGCATGAAGTCGCTCTCCACGCAGAACACGTAGTCGTGATTGCTGCCGAACTGGAGGTACGCCGTGGTGAGCACGGCGGCCGACATGTCGATGGCCAGCGCCGGCGGCGACGGCAGGAGCAGCATGCCCATGAACTCGCTCAACGCGTTCATGTAGGCGCTGCTCAGGATGTTGCCGGCCTCCTTGATCGCCGACTGCTCCAGTTCGCCGAGGTCGGTCGCCTTCCGCCGCAGCATCATCTCGGCCAGCTGCAGCGCCGCGCTCTTCGGGAACACGAGCAGGGTGCGCCCGGAGAGATCGCCGAGGATGTGCAGCAGGACCGCGGCCACCGGCTCGTCGGGATCGGCGACCAGCGGCGCCACCTCCTCCAGCCGCTGGATGTTGATGCGCGGCACGCTGATCATGATCGTCCCGCCCACCATCTGCGACAGCGCGGTGGCGGCGTGGCCGGCGCCGATGTTCGCCACCTCGCGCAGCGCGTCCAGCTGCCGTTCCTTCAGGGATGAGAGGTCTTGCATGGAAGCTCCGTCAGGAGAGACTGCCCACGTCGAGGATCAGCGCGGGAGCCCCGTCCCCGAGAATCGTCGCGCCGCTGAACGCCTGCACCGCCGTCTGCACCGGATCGTACTGTTTGACCACGATCTCCTCCTGCCCCGCCAGCCCGTCCACCACCAGCCCGGCCCGCCGGTCGGCCAGCTCGAGCACGATCACGTGCTCCCGCCCCCCCGCCGCCCGCGGGGGCAACCCGACCACCTGCCGCAGCCGCAGTAGCGGCAGGACGTCGTCGCGCAGCGCCAGCACCTCGCGCCCCCGGAGCGTCCGGAGCCCCTCCGGCTTCAGCTCCACCGTCTCGCACACGTGCGTCATCGGCACCGCGTACAGCTCGTGCTCCACGCGCGTCAGCAGCGCCCGCAAAATGGCCAGCGTGAGCGGCAGCCGCAGCGTCACCGTCGTCCCCGCGCCGGTCTGCGTCCGCATGTCCACCGACCCGCCAAGCGCCCGCACGCGCGAGAACACGGCGTCCACCCCCACCCCGCGCCCCGACAGGTCGGTGACCTTCGCCGCGGTGCTGAACCCCGGCCGCGCCACGAGCCGCATCAGCTCGTCGTCGGTCAGCTCGGTCTTGGATGCGTCCACCAGCCCCGCCTCGTGCGCCTTGGCCAGCACCCGCGCCCGGTCGATCCCCCGGCCGTCGTCGGTCACCCGGATCACCACCGCCGAGCGGTCGCGCGCCGCCGAGAGCGTCAGCCGCCCCGCCGCCGGCTTTCCCGCGCGCTCCCGCTCCTCGGGCAGCTCGATGCCGTGGTCCACCGCGTTGCGCAGCAGGTGCACGATCGGGTCGCCGATCTCGTCGAGCATCGACCGGTCCAGCTCGATGTCCTTTCCCTCGATCGTGAAGTCGATCTGCTTGCCCAGCGCCCGGGCCCCGTCGCGCACCACCCGCGGAAAGCGGTCGAACACCTGCCACACGGGCACCATGCGGCTGGACACGATCTCGTCGCGCAGGTCGGCGATCAGCCGCGATGCCTGCTGCAGCGTTTCGTCCAGCGCCGGGTGGCCGAGCTGCGCTCCGATCTGCTGCAGCCGCCCCCGCGCGATCACCAGCTCGCCGATCAGGTTCATCAGCGCGTCCAGCCGCCGCAGGTCGATGCGGACGTGGCGCGCCGTGCGCCCGGCCAGCGCCGGCTCGGCCGGCCTGGGCGCGCCCCCCGCCAACTCCCCGGAGTCGCCCGCCGCGTGGGCCACCTCGGCCGCCATCAGCATTCCCGATGGCCGCGCCGTGGCCGTGGTCTGGCCCACCGCCGGCGAGCGCTGCGGCGTCATCCCGCTGGCCGATTCGACGTGCACCAGCGCCACGTCGCCCGCGCTCTTCACGAGGCGCGCGATCTCGGGCGCCGGGGCGTCGGTGGCCACGCGCACCGCGAAGTCGAGATCGAACTCGTCCCCCTGCAGCGCCGACAGCTCCGGCGACACGCCGGTCACCTCGCCCAGCCGGCGCAGCGACTGCACGATGAGGAACGCCCGCACCCCGCGCAGCGGCGTGTCCTGCTGCAGCCGGACGCGGACCAGCGTTCCCGAGCCGGCCGGGACGGGCGCGGTCCACAGCGCTTCGCTCAGCGGCACGGCGGCGATCGCCGCCGACGCCCGCGGCGTGGCCCGGCCCATCGCGCGCAGCCGCTCGAGCACCGATTCGGCCCGGATCTCCTCCGCCCGGCCGGCCACCGACGCCTCCACCGCCTGCTCCAGCACGTCGGCGGCGCGGAACAGCACGTCCATGACCTCGGGGGTAATCGTCGTCGCGCGGCGGCGCACCCGGTCGAGCAACGTCTCCATCTCGTGCGACAGCTCGGCCACCACGCCGTACCCCATCGTGGCGCTCATCCCCTTCACCGTGTGCACGGCGCGGAAGATGGCGCTCACCGGCTCGTCCCCGCCCGCCCCGCGCTCCAGTTCCAGCAGCCAATGATTCACCGCCGAGACGTGTTCGCGGCTCTCGGTGAGGAAGAGTTCGGCGTACTGCGAGGTATCCAACGCGCCCCTCAGCCCAGCACGCGCTGGACGGCCTCGAGCACGCGGCTCGGCTGGAACGGCTTGACCACGAAGTCCTTCGCCCCGGCCTGGATGGCTTCCACCACCAACGCCTGCTGGCCCATCGCGCTGCACATCAGGATCTTCGCCTGGGGATCGAATTTCGTGATTTCCCGCACGGCGTCGATCCCGCCCATGTCGGGCATCACGATGTCCATCGTGACCAGGTCCGGGCGCAGCTGCTTGTACTTCTCCACCGCCTGCAGCCCGGTCTCGGCCTCGCCCACGATCTCGAACCCGGCCGACTGCAGGATGTCTCCCACCATCGTCCGCATGAAGATCGCGTCATCGCATACAAGAACGGTGTGACTCACGGGATCTCTCCGCCGAATGTCCATGTCCGAATGCACGGTGCGTCGGCAGGACGGCCACGCCGCACCCGGCGCGCCGCCACCGCGACGCACCGACTCACCCACTCACCGACTCACAACAGCACCTGTTTCACCAACGCGCCCACATCAAGTACTATGACGACCGTGTCCCCCAGATGTCCCAGCCCGCGCACCACGTCGTCTGCCCGGTCGTCGGGCGCCCGCGCCACCGCCACCGGGGCCACGTCCATCACCTCGCCCACGACCAGCCCCAGCCGCCGGTCGCCGACCTCGACGATGATGATCGATCCGTCGGTGGCAGGCGTCCCGTCCCCCTCCAGCCGCACGCCGAGGTCCATCACCGTGATGATCGTGCCCCGCAGGTTGATCAGCCCGTTCACGTAGGGCCGGGTGCCCGGCAGCCGCGTGGCCTGGTGGTACGGCACGATCTCGCGCACCGCGGCGATGTCGCAGCCGTACACGGTGGCCCCGACGCGGAACAGCAGCGTGCGGGGCGCCGCGGACTCAGTCGTCTGCCCGATAGAAGCCAAAGTACTCCAGAGGGTCGGAGGTGCCCGCCGGGAGGCCGTCGCCGGCCACGGCGGCGAGCGCGGTCCGCAGGTCCGCCGGCAGGGGCGAGCGGAGGTCGATGCGCTCCCCCGTTGCCGGATGCCGGAACACCAGCCAGGCCGCATGTAGAAAATGCCGCCTGGGCGGCAGCGAAACCAGCCTGCGGCCGCCCCCGCCGCCGTAGGTGTCGTCCCCGACCACCGGGTGCCCGATGGACGCCAGGTGCACGCGGATCTGGTGGGTGCGTCCCGTGAACAGGTGCGCCCGGAGCAGATCGGCGGCGTCGAACCGCGCCAGCCGGTGGAATACGGTGCGCGCGGGCCGCCCGGTGGGGGCCACCGCCATCCGCTTGCGATCGCCGGGGTCGCGGGCAATCGGCCGGTCCACGCTCACCGCGTCTCCGGCCAGGTGCCCCCAGGCCAGCACGGCGTAGCGGCGGGCGATCTCGCGCCGGGCCAGCGCGCCGCCCAGCACGCGGTGCGCCCGGTCGGTCTTGGCCACCAGCAGGAGCCCCGAGGTCTCCTTGTCCAGGCGGTGGACGATGCCGGCGCGCTCCTCGCCGGCCCCCGCGGCCAGCGCACCCCCGCGCCCCTTGAGGGCGTTCACCAGGGTACCGCTCCAGTTGCCCGGGGCCGGATGCACGACCATGCCCGCCGGCTTGTCCACGACGAGCACATCAGCGTCCTCATATGCCACGGCGAGGGGGATGTCCTCGGCCAGCACCGGCCGGGCCTCGGGCGCCGGCAGGTCCACCTCGACGGCCGCCCCCGGGTCGGCCCGGAAGCTCGCCCGCTCGCGCGCGCCGTTCACCAGCACGCGCCCCTGCGCGATCAGCGTGGCGGCGCGGTTCCGCGACAGGTCCAGGCGCTCGGCCACCAGCACGTCCAGCCGCGGCGCGTCGGCCGGCGCGGCGAACCGCTCGCGGCGCGCCGCCGGCTCAGTCACGCGCGGCGATCCGCTGGCGCTCCTCCAGCCAGAGCGCCACCGCCAGCAGGCAGGCGCCGATCGTCACGCCGGAGTCGGCCACGTTGAAGGTCCAGAAGCGCACCGTGCCCACGCCCAGGTCGATGAAGTCCACCACCCCGCGCCCCGACCGGAGCCGGTCGAGCAGGTTGCCCGCCGCCCCGCCCCACGCCAGGCCCAGGCCCAGCACCTTGAGCCGCTCGCCCGGCCCCGCGGCGCGGTACATGCGCCACAGCACGACCAGGGCGATCGCGGCGAACGCGCCGAAGATCACGCGCGAGTACGCCCCCAGCGACATGCTGAACGCCGCGCCGCGATTGTAGGCCAGGGTGAACCGCCCGTACGGGCCGAGCACGTCGAACGGGACGTACGGGGTGAGCAGCCGCACGGCGAGCGTCTTGGTGATCACGTCCAGCACGATCACGGACAGGGCCGCGATCCAGAACAGGCGGCCGTGGGCGGAGAGACGGGGCATGGGCGGGCTCAGGGAATCTCGCCGGCCGGCCGGTCGCCGAGCGGCGCGGGCACCGCGGCCGCCGCGGCCGCCTGGCGGTCTTCGGCCCACAGCACGCCGGCGAGCATCAGCGCGCCGGTCGTGACCGCCATGTCGGCCACGTTGAAGGTGGGCCAGCGCGCGGTGCGCAGCCCCACGTCGATGAAGTCCACGACCCCGAACCCCGAGCGGATCCGGTCGATCAGGTTGCCCAGCGCCCCGCCGCACACGAGCGCCAGGGCCAGCGTGCGCGCCGCGTGGCCGGGACGCGTCTGGGCGTACAGCCGGGCCAGGATCAGCAGGGCGACGATCGTCAGGCCCATGAAGATCCACCGGGAGGGCGCGCCGAACCCGATCCCGAACGCCGCGCCGGGGTTGTACACCAGCGTCAGCCGGACCGTGTTGCCCAGCACCTCGTGCGGGAGCTGCGGCAGCGGGAGATAGCGCTCGGCCAGCGCCTTCGTCGCCGCGTCCGCCGCCGTCACCGCCACCAGCACCGGCCAGAACAGCGCCGCGTTACTTCTTGCCATCTTCCTCACGCTGCTTGCACTCGATGCAGTACCGCGCGTGCGGCAGCGCGTCGAGCCGCTCGACCCCGATCAGATTGCCGCACGAGTGGCACACGCCGTACGTCTCGGGCGACCGGTAGAGGCGGCGCAGGGCTTCGTCGATGTGCCACAGGAAGCGCCCCTCCTGGCTCGCGAACAGGAACGCCTTCTCGCGCTCCATCGCATCGGTGCCCTGATCGGCCATGTGGAACGAGTAGCTGCTCAGCCCCCCGTCGGCGGACTGCGGCGTGGCGCCGAACGCCTCGTCGTACTGCCCCAGCTCCTTCAGGACCCGGCGGCGCTCCTCGAGGAGTCGCTTCTCGAAGTGTTGCAGCTGCTTCTTCGACAACCCCTTGTTGTCCTTCTTCGCGCTCTTGGTGGCCATGCTACTCCGCCTTGGTTATGGCGATCCGGGCCGCGGTCCCGTCCAAATCCGCGGCCTGCATCGTCGCCGGTTCCTGGGCCGCGCCGTCGTCCGTCCAGACGACCCGCGTCGCCAGCACTTCCCCACCGATCCACTCCCCGTGGGCGCCCACGGCTTCCCGCAGGCCGGCGTCGCCGCCGACATACAGCACGATCCGGTCGCTGACCGCAAGCCCCGTGTCCTTCCGCACCCGCTGCACGCGGCTCACCAGCTCGCGGGCCAGCCCCTCGCGCCGCAGCGCCGGCGTGACCGCCGGATCGAGTGCCGCAAAAAAGCCGCCCGCTTCCTCCACCACAAGGTCCCCCGAGGCCCGCCGCACGATCGTGACGTCCTCGGCGTCGAGTTCATGCGTTTCGCCGCCGGCGTCCACCGCCAGCGGCTCGCCATGCAGGAACTTCAGCAGCACCGCCGAGGGCAGCGCCTGGATCGCCTGCGCCGCCAGCGGGGTCTGCTTGCCGAACTTCTTGCCCAGCGACCGGAAGTTCGGCTTCGCTTCCAGCGTCACCAGCGCGTCGCCCGTCGACGCGAAGTCTACACGTTTGACGTTGAGCTCGGTGGCCAGGAGATCGACCAGCGGCGCCAGGTCCCGTTCCGGAACGTCGGGCGCCACGCACACCATCCGCCCCAGCGGCTGGCGCACCTTCACCCCGGCCGCCTCCCGCGCCGCCCGGCCCAGCGTGGCCAGCGTCCGCACCGCCGCCATGGCCCGCTCCAGGGCGGGATCGCGCGCCCCGCGCTCCGCCCGCACGTACGGCGCGAGGTGCACCGGCTCGCCCGTGAGCGCGTGGTGCATCCAGTCGCTCAGGAACGGGGTGATGGGTGCGAGCAGGCGGGCGGTGGTGACCAGGACCTCGTGCAGCGTGGCGAACGCGGCCCGGTTGTCGGCGGCGTCCACCTCGTAGAAGCGCGAACGGCTGAGCCGCACGTACCAGTTGGCCACGTCGTCGTCCACGAACCGGATCAGCGCGCGCGCCGCCGTGGTGGCGTCGTAGCGCTCCAGGGCCGCGTCCACGTCGGCCTCGACGGCGGCCAGCCGCGACAGCATCCACCGGTCCATCGGCGGGCGGTCGCCCTCGGCCGGGTCGGCCGCCGACGGAGCCCACCCGAAATTCGCGTACTGGGCGAACATCCCGCCGTACACGTGGCGCAGCGTGAGCAGCACGCGCACGGCCTGCTCGCGAATGGCCCGCTCGTCGAACTTGCGCGGCACCGAGACGTCGGCCGAGGCGACGAGGAAGAGCCGCACCGCATCGGCGCCGTAGCGCGCGATCACCGACCACGGATCCACGACGTTGCCCCGGCTCTTCGACATCTTCTGGCCGTCGGCGTCGAGCACGAGGTCGTTGACCACGACGTGCCCGTACGGCGCCGGCCCGGCGGGCGCCGCCTGCCCCGCGCCGTCGCCGTTGCGCGGGAGCGCGTCGCCCAGCCCGGTCGCGATGGCGAGCAGCGAGTAGAACCAGCCCCGCGTCTGGTCCACGCCTTCGGCGATGAAGTCCGCCGGATACTGCGCCTCGAGCCGCTCGCGGCTTCCCGGCGCGTGGGGGTACCCCCACTGCGCGAACGGCATCGAGCCGGAGTCGAACCAGGTGTCGATCACCTCGCTCACGCGGCGCATCGTGCCGCGGCACCCCGGGGCGGTGCACGCCCACGCGTAGCCGTCCACGTGCGGCTTGTGCGGGTCGAAGTCGGCCCCGAGCGGCGCGGCGGCGCGCGCCGCCAGCTCGGCGAACCCGCCGATCACGTCCACGTGCGTGTCGTCGGCGTCGCACACCCAGACGGGCAGCGGCGTGCCCCAGTAGCGGTCGCGCGAGATCGCCCAGTCGATGTTGTTCTTGAGCCACTCGCCGAACCGGCCCTCCCCGACTTCGGCCGGGTGCCAGTCCACGCGCGCGTTGCGGGCGAGCATCCGGTCGCGGTAGGCGGTGGTCTTCACGAACCACGACGTGCGGGCGTAGTAGAGCAGCGGCGTTCCGCAGCGCCAGCAGTGGGGGTAGGCGTGGGTGATCTTCCCCGCCTTCCACAGCACGCCGCGGCGCTTGAGCTCGTCGATCAGCGGCGCGTCGGCGGCCTTGACGGACATCCCGCCCCCCACCGGCAGATCGGCCGGGAATTCCCCCCGCGCGTTCACCGGCTGGAGGAACGCCAGCCCGTGGCGCTGGCCGGCGGCGTAGTCGTCGGCCCCGAACGCGGGCGCCAGGTGCACCACGCCGCTGCCGTCCTCGGCCGACACGAACTCCTCGCCGACGATGATCTCGTGCGCGCCCGGCGGGTAGGGCAGCCAGTCGAACGGCCGGCGGTAGCGCCGCCCCACCAGCTCGGCCCCGCGGAGCAGCCGCACCAGGTCCCACCGCCGGGCGAAGTCGTCGCCCAGCACGGCCCGCACGCGCGATTCGGCGAGAATTAGCGTTCGCTTATCGTCGCCGTCCTTGCGCACCAGCTCGACGTACCCCAGGTCGGGGTGCACGGCCAGCGCCGTGTTCGACACCAGCGTCCACGGCGTCGTGGTCCAGACCAGGATCCGCCGGCCGCCCGGCCCGGCCGCCGCCTCGTCCACCGCCAGGTCCAGCGCCACGTACACGCTCGGGTCGTCCACGTCCTCGTACCCCTGCGCCACCTCGTGGCTGGACAGCGCCGTGCCGCAGCGCGGGCAGTACGGCAGGATCTTGTGCCCGCGGTACAGATAGCCCTTGCCGTGCAGCGTCTTGAGCGCCCACCAGACGCTCTCCACGTACTCGTGGTGGTAGGTGACGTACGGGTGCGCGTAGTCCAGCCAGTAGCCGATCCGCTCGCTCAGCTGCTCCCAGTCGGCGCGGTACGTGAACACGCTCTCGCGCGACAGCCGGTTGAACTCGGCCACCCCCAGCGCCTCGATCTGCTGCTTGCCGCTGATGCCGAGCTTCTTCTCGATCTCGATCTCCACCGGCAGGCCGTGCGTATCCCAGCCCGCCTTCCGCTCGACGCGGAACCCCTTCATGGCGCGGTGGCGGCAGAACAGGTCCTTGATGGTCCGCGAGAAGACGTGGTGGATGCCCGGCTTCCCGTTGGCCGTCGGCGGGCCTTCAAAAAATACATATGACGGCCGGCCGGCGGCCGCCGCCAGCGTGCGCCCGAACAGGTCGTCCGCCGTCCAGCGCGCCAGCACCTCGCGCTCGAGGTCGTCGGCCGACCGGTCGGCGGCCAGCATCGCGAATCGCGTCGTCTCGGGCACCGTCGTCACATCCGCTCCAGGATTCCGTGCACCACCCGCCCCAGCGCCGGTTCCGCCCGCTGCGCCACGGCGATCACCGCCGCCAGGCTCGTCGGCTGCAGCGTCTCGGGCACGCACTCGTCGGTGATGATCGACAGCCCCAGCACCCGCATCCCGGCATGCACGGCCACGATCACCTCCGGCACGGTGGACATCCCCACCACGTCGGCGCCCAGCCCGCGCAGCATGCGGTACTCCGCCCGCGTCTCCAGATTCGGGCCCGCCACCGCGACGTACACCCCCTCGCGCAGCGTCAGCCCCTCGGCCGCCGCCGTCTCCCGCGCCAGCCCGGCCAGTGCCGCGTCGTACGGCGCCGACATGTCGGGAAAGCGCGGGCCCAGCGCGTCGTCGTTCGGCCCGATCAGCGGATTGTCGCCGATCAGGTTGATGTGATCGCGGATCAGCATCAGGTCGCCGGCGCGCCACGCCGGATTCATCCCGCCGCAGGCGTTGGACACGATCAGCACCGGCGCCCCCACGGCCCGCAGCACGCGCACCGGCAGCGTCACCTGCTGCAGCGTGTGCCCCTCGTACCGGTGGAACCGCCCCTGCATCGCGAGCACCGTCTTCCCGGCCAGCGTCCCGCAGAGCAGCCGCCCGCGGTGCGCCTCCACCGTCGGCTCCGGAAAGCCGGGAATTTCGGCGTACGGAATCGCCGCCTCGACGTCGATCTCCTCGGCCAGCCGGCCGAGCCCCGTGCCCAGGATCACCGCCGCGTCGGGGCGCCGGGGAAAGCGGGCGCGGATCGCGTCGGACGCGGCAACGATCTGCGCCGCGAGCGGCGAGCGCGGGGGCGAGGCGGCGGCGGTCATCGCGGCCCGCTCACCCGTGGTCGGCGGCCGCGGCCGCGGCCCCCGGGTCGTCGCCGGCGTCCAGACGCTCCGACGCGGTCAACTCGGCCAGCTGCCGCTCGACCATCGTGCGGAACTGCGCCACGAAGGTGCGCCGCGACCGCTCCAGCTGCGCCAGCTGCGCCTCGAGCTCCCGCAGGTCGCCGCGCGCCTGGTCCAGCAGCCGGTCGCCCTCGGCGCGCGCCTCGCGGATCACCAACTGGCCCTCGCGCTCCGCCTGCTCGGCAATCTCCGACCGGAGCTGCTGGGCCGACACGAGGGCCTCGTTCAGCGCCTTGTCGCGCTCGCGGAACGCGCGCAGCTGCTCGTGGAATCCCTTGGCCTTGGCCTCGAGCTCCTGGTTGAGGCGCGTCAGGCGCTCCAGCTCCTCGGCCACCTGCTCGCGGAACTGGTCCACCCGCTCGGGATCGTACCCGCGCAGGGCCCGCCCGAAGTCGTATCGCCGTACGTCGAGTGGCGTGAGATGAAACGTTTCATCAAGCATGCGCTCTCGCTCCGAAGAGGACCGTGCCCAGCCGTACGCAGGTGGCGCCTTCCTCCACCGCGATCTCGAAATCGTTCGACATCCCCATCGACAACTCCGTCGCCTCGTGCCCCGCGGCGCACAGCACGTCGCGCGCCCGTCGCGCCCCGGCGAACACCGCGCGCAGCGTCGCCTCGTCCGCGTCCAGCGGCGCCATGGTCATCACGCCCCGCACCCGCAGGCCCGCCATGCCGCGCATCTGCTCGGCCTCGGTCTCCCACGTCGCGGGCGGGTAGCCGCCCTTCGACTCCTCGCCCGCCACGTTCACCTGCACCAGCACGTCGAACGCGCGCCCCTGCGCCCGTCCGTAGGCGTCGATGGCCCCGGCCAGCTCCGCCCGGTCCATCGAATGCGTGAGCACGAACCGCGGCAGCGCCCTGACCTTGTTCCGCTGCAGATGCCCGATCAGATGCCACCGCGCCGGCACCGCCACCCGGTCCATCTTCTGCAACGCTTCCTGCACCCGGTTCTCGCCAACGTCCGGCACGCCGGCCGCCACCGCCGCCTCCACCGCGTCGGGCCCGTGCGTCTTGGTGACCGCGATCAGCGTCACCCGTTGCCCGTGCCCGCCCCTGGCTACCGCGGCGGCGATCCGCCCCCGAACTTCCGCTACCCGTTGGGGGAGGTCCGAAAATGGCATAACATGCGAATTTACAGAAGGTTACACAGCGAATCAAGGGACGCCGACCGCTTCCCCAGCCCCCGATCGAGCAGATAGCGCGGGCACCCCAGCAGTCCCTCAAAGTAGCCGTCGGCCGGATCGGTCGACGGCCGGGCGCCACCCGGCACGCCCGCCGCATCGGCCGCGAGCCGAGCCGCCGATGCGCGGTCCACCTGCACCCGCTCCCCCGCCGGGCCGGGCGCGCCGGCCGAATCCAGCACGAACACGAGGCCGTTCGCCGTCCAGGCGTGGCCGATCAGGCGCCGCGTGTCGCCGTCGACGTACACCGACACCGCCACCGGCCGCCCCTGCGCCTCGGCGTGCCGCACGACGAGCGCCGCCTCCGAGGCGTCGGCGCCGAGCCAGGGCACGGCCTCCCCGGCGGTGAGCAGGTCCCCCCGCCGGTGCAGCTCCATGCGGTACCAGCCCGCGGGGAGGAGCGGCAGGGTCACCACGCGAACGTCGCGACGCACCCCCAGCACTTCCTGCGCGAACCAGAGCGGATAGGTGTCGTTGTCGCCGGCGGACAGGAGCACGCCGTGGCGGGGCGTGGCGCGCAGCAGCTCCGTGCCCCAGCGGCGCGCCAGCTCCGCCTCGGGCTCACGCCGGCGCGTCACCGCCGACCAGTTGAGGGCGATGGGAAGCGCGGCCAGCGCCACGCCCGCCCACGCCCGGCGGCCCAGCCGCCGCGCCAGCGCCACCGCCCCGTACCCCGCCCACAGCCCCCACGCCCAGAATCCCAGGTAGTAGAAGTAGTCGCGCTCCCGCGCCTCGTGCGCCGCCGACGCCGGCAGCACCCCGGCGCCGATCGACGGACCGGCTTTAAAGTTCACATATGTCGCCACTCCCAGCGTTCCGCACGCGAGCAGGGCGAGCAGCGCGTTCCACGTCCGGCGGTCGTCGCGCCGGTGTGCGGACGCCCCGTACACGCCCAGGCCGAGAAACGCCGCCGTGCCCAGCGTGCGCCAGGCGTCGGGCATGACCGTGGGCCCGAGCCCCAGCGCCACCTGCCAGTCGGCGTACTGCCCGACGTTGGCGAGTTGCAGCCAGGGCGGGGCCTGGCGGGGCCACATCGGCGCCACGTCGTACTGCCGCCGCGCGATCACGTCGGCGAGCGCCCGCCAGGTGGATGGGTCGCCCTGGTTCAGGAACGGATCGAGCCGCGCTCGCACGAGCAGCACGAGCACCGCCGAAAACCCGATCGCGCACGCGGCCAGGACGCCGGCCGCCGCGCCGGCAAGCCGGGCCCCCGGCCGCCGC
>JAGWRI010000244.1 GCA_028876525.1 Gemmatimonadota bacterium
CTGTACCGGCTGTGCATCGAGACGGTGGTCGAGGTGTCGAGCGCCGAGGCGGCCGAGCTGACCAAGCTGCTGGAGAACACCTTCCGCTCGGTGAACATCGGGCTGGTGAACGAGATGGCGATCGTCTGCGACAAGCTGGGCGTGGACGTGTGGGAGGTGATCGACGCCGCGGCGACGAAGCCGTTCGGATTCATGAAATTCACGCCGGGGCCGGGCATCGGCGGGCACTGCATTCCGCTCGATCCGCACTATCTGGCGTGGAAGATGCGCACGCTCAACTACAAGACGCGGTTCATCGACCTGGCCAGCGAGATCAACAGCCAGATGCCGGCGTACGTGGTCGAGAAGGTGGCGCAGGGGCTCAACGAACGGCGCAAGGCGGTGAACGGCAGTCGCGTGCTCGTGCTCGGCGTGGCGTACAAGAAGGACATCGACGACCTGCGCGAGAGTCCGGCGCTGGACGTCATCCGGCTGCTGGAACAGCAGGGCGCCGACGTCGTGTTCCACGACCCGCACATCGCGGTGTTCCGCGAGGACGGGCACGAGAAGTTCGGCGTGCCGCTCTCCGACGCCGAGCTCGAGGGGGCGGACGCCGTGGTGATCGTCACCGACCACACCGCGGTGGACTACCAGCGGGTGGTGGACCACGCCGATCTCGTCGTCGATTCCCGCAACGCCACCGTGCGCACGCGTCCGTCGCGGGCCCGCGTCGTCTCGCTCGCCATGGCGCGCGAGCCCAACGAACCCACGGCGGCCGGCCACTGAGATGACCGGCCGCCGCTTCATTTCGCCCCAGGTCGCATGAACATCACGGTCATCGGATCCGGATACGTGGGGCTCGTCGTCGGCGCCTGCCTGGCCGAGACGGGCAACGCCGTCGTCTGCGCCGACGTCGACGCCGCCAAGATCGACGGCCTCAAGCGCAACGTGCTCCCCATTTACGAGCCGGGACTCGACGCGTACGTCGAGCGCAATCAGCAGGCCGGGCGGCTGCGGTTCACGACCGACGTCGGGGAGGCGATCGCCGCGGCCGACGTCGTGTTCATCGCCGTCGGCACGCCCCCCGACGAGGATGGCTCCGCCGACCTGAGCCACGTGCTGGCCGTGGCCGACGCCATCGGCAAGCACATGACCCGCGAGCTGGTGGTCGTGACCAAGTCCACCGTGCCCGTGGGCACGGCGGCCAAGGTGTCGGCCAAGATCGGCGAGCACGCCCGGTTCCCGTACCACATCTGCAGCAATCCGGAATTCCTCAAGGAAGGCGCGGCGGTGGACGACTTCATGAAGCCCGACCGCGTGGTGCTGGGCGTCGAGACCGACCACGCGCGCAGCGTGATGGCCGAGCTGTACGCGCCGTTCGTGCGCACCGGGCGGCCGATCATCTTCATGGACATCCCGTCGGCCGAGATGACCAAGTACGCCGCCAACGCGATGCTCGCCACGCGCATCTCGTTCATGAACGAGATCGCCAACCTCTGCGAGCAGGTGGGGGCCAACGTGGACCTCGTGCGCAAGGGCGTCGGAAGCGACGATCGCATCGGGCCGGCGTTCCTGTTCCCCGGGCCGGGCTACGGCGGGTCGTGTTTCCCCAAGGACGTGAAGGCGCTGGTCCACACGGGCGACGAATTCGGCGCCTCGCTCGAGATCCTCAAGTCGGTCGAGGCGGTGAACGACCGCCAGAAGCGCCTCCTGTTCGCGAAGCTGGAACGGGCGCTGGACGGAAAGCTCCGCGGGGCGCGGATCGCGGTGTGGGGGCTGGCGTTCAAGCCGAACACCGACGACATGCGCGAGGCGCCGGCGCTGGTCCTGATCGACGAGCTGCTGGCGGCCGGCGCGACGGTGGCGGCCCACGACCCGGCGGCCATGCCCGAGGCCCGGCGCCGGCTCGACGACCGCGTCGCCTTCGCCGACACGGGGTACGCCGCGCTCGAGGGCGCCGATGCCCTCGTCGTGGTCACGGACTGGAACGAGTACCGGCACCCCGACTTCGGGCGCATCCGGACGGCGCTCCGCCGGCCGATCGTCGTCGATGGCCGGAACCTGTACGACCCCGCCAAGATGCGCGCGCTCGGCATCACCTACCTGTCCATCGGGCGCGCGGGCGGGGGGACGGCGTGAGAGTCGTCATCACCGGCGCCGCCGGCTTCCTGGGCTCGCACCTCACCGACCGTTTCCTGGCCGACGGCCACACCGTGGTCGGGGTCGACAACCTCGTCACCGGCCACCCGGACAACATCGCCCACCTGATGGGCGAGCCGCGGTTCTCGTTCATTCGCCACGACGTCTCGACCTTCACCTACGTGCCGGGCGACGTGGACGGCGTGCTGCACTTCGCCTCGCCGGCGAGCCCCATCGACTACCTCGAGCTGCCCATCCAGACGCTCAAGGTGGGCTCGCTGGGCACCCACAACGCCCTGGGGCTGGCCAAGGCCAAGGGCGCGCGGTTCCTCATCGCGTCCACGTCCGAGGTGTACGGCGACCCGCTGGAGCACCCCCAGAGGGAGTCGTACTGGGGAAACGTGAACCCGGTGGGGCCCCGCGGTGTCTATGATGAGGCGAAGCGGTTCGCCGAAGCGATGACCATGGCCTACCATACCTACCACGGCCTCGACACCCGGATCGTGCGGATCTTCAACACCTACGGCCCCAGGATGCGCCCGCGCGACGGGCGCGTAGTGTCGAATTTCATCGTCCAGGCGCTGAACCACGAGCCGATCACGATCTACGGCAAGGGGAACCAGACGCGCAGCTTCTGCTACGTGGCCGACGAAATCGAGGGAATCTACCGGCTGTTCATGAACGGCGACCACCAGCCGACCAACATCGGGAACCCCACGGAATACACGGTCACCCAGCTGGCCCAGGCGGTGGTGGAGTTGACGGGGAGCCCGGTGCCGATCGAGCACCGCGAGCTGCCCCAGGACGACCCGCGCCTGCGCCAGCCCGACATCACGCGGGCCCGCGCCATGCTGGGGTGGGAGCCCGCAATCGACCTGCGGGAGGGGCTCGCACGGACGATCGCCTTCTTCCGCGGCCTGGTGGGCACTTCGCGGATGGCGCCGCGGACGCCGCGCCCCGGCGGGATTTCGGGCGCGTGAGGGTGCGGCGCGGGCCCGGCGCCCGTTATGTTTCTCCGTCTATGCCTTCACAGACCCGCAGACTCGTCGCGGCGCTGGTGTTGCTGGTCGCCGCCGCGGCCTGCCGGCCGGCGTTCGTGGTCACCAAGTTTCCCACCAACGAGGCCCTGTACAAGGCCTCGCTGAGCGAGTTCCGGAAGGAACACTGGGACAACGCCGTCTCGGGATTCGACAAACTGACGCTCGATCTCGGCGTGCGCGACTCGCTGCTCGTGCCGTCGTACTGGTATCTCGGCGTGGCGCACCAGCGCGCCGGCGACGACCTGCTGGCGGCGCAGGCGTTCTCGCGGCTCACCGAGTCGTTCCCCGACGACTCGCTGGCGCCCGCCGCGGCGTTGCGCGCCGGCGAGGCCTACCAGCGGATGTGGAAGGACCCCACGCTCGACGAGACCTACGGCGAGACGGCGCTGCAGACGTACACGATGCTGATCCAGCTGTACGCGCAGACCGATTCGGCTGTCGCCGACTCGGCGCGCCAGAAGATCGCCACGCTCAACGAGTGGTTCGCGCAGAAGGAATACGAGACGGCGTTCTTCTACTTCCGGAACAAGGCGTGGGACTCGTCGATCCTGTACTTCAAGGACATCGTCGCCAAGTGGCCCGAGACGAAGCACGCGCGCCTGTCCATGCTGCGGCTGGCGGAAGCGTACCGCACGATCCACTACAGCGAGGATCTGGGCGACATCTGCCGGCAGATGCGGTCGCTGTACCCGGGCGACAAGGACGTGGCCCGGGACTGCCGCGGCGTGAAGGCGCCGGCCGACACGACCGCGGCCCCGCCGGACACGTCGCGTGGGGGGGCGGGCCAGGCGGTCCCACCCCGCTGAGCGATGCGCCTCGGCGTCTTCGGCGGCAGCTTCGACCCTCCCCACGTCGGGCACCTGCTGGCGGCGAGCGACGCCTGCGAGGAGCTGGGGCTCGACCGGCTGTTCTTCGTGCCCGCGGCCGCGCAGCCGCTCAAGGAGGGGCGGCAGGCCGCGCCGCCGGGCCACCGGCTGGCCATGGTCCACCTGGCCGTGGACGGGGATCCCCGGTTCAGCGTCGCGCCGGACGAAATCGACCGCGAGGGATTATCTTACACGGTTGACACCCTGGCCGGGTTCGCCGATCGGTTCCCCGAGGCGGAGCGGTACTTCCTGCTCGGGGCCGACGCGTTCGCCGGGCTGGGGCAATGGCGCCAGCCGGAGCGGATTGCGCGGCTCGCGCGGCTGGCCGTGCTGCAACGTCGCGGCGACGCGGCGGCGCCGCCGCCGGCCGGAGTGCCGGCCTCGGCGGTCGTGCGGCTGCACACGCGGCGGGTGGACGTTTCATCCACCGAAATCCGCGAGCGCGTGGGGGCCGGCCGGCCGATTCGTGGGTTCGTGAGCGATGCCGTGGCGGACTACATCGCCGCGGTGGGGTTGTACCGACAGGGGAAGGCATGATCAAGCGAGTGATCTCGACGGTGCTGGGCAACCGGCACGAGCGGGAGCGGAAGCGGGTCCAGCCGATCGTGGACGCGATCAACGAGCACGGCCGCCGGCTGGAGGGCGTGTCCGAGGCGGAGTTGCGCGCGCAGACCGAGAAATTCCGCGCCGTGATCCGCGAGCGGACGGCCGCGCTGCAGGCGCGCGCGGTCGAGCTGCGCGAGGCCAAACACCGCGCTGAGGACGCCGCGGAGCGGGAGCGCCTCGACAACGAGCTGACCGGGGCCGACGCGCGCGGCGGCGTCGAGGGGCAGCTCCGCGAGACCATCGCCGAAACGCTCGACGAGCTGCTGCCCGAGGCGTTCGCCACCGTGCGCGAGGCCTGCCGCCGCCTCGTCGGCACCAAGGTGATGGTCACCGGCCACGAGATCGAGTGGAACATGGTGCCCTACGAGGTCCAGCTCGTGGGCGGCATCGAGCTGCACCTCGGGAAGATCGCCGAGATGGCCACCGGCGAGGGCAAGACGCTCGTCGCGACGCTGCCGCTGTACCTCAACGCGCTTCCCGGCAACGGCGCCCATCTCGTCACGGTGAACTCGTACCTCGCCCGGCGCGACTCGCAGTGGATGGGGCACGTGTACAAGTACCTCGGCCTCACCGTCGGCTGCCTGGACGACACCGAGCCGGGCACGCCCGAGCGCCGCGGTGTCTACCTCTGCGACATCGCGTACGGCACGAACAACGAGTTCGGGTTCGACTATCTGCGCGACAACATGGTCGTCCAGCTCGACCAGCGCGTGCAGCGCCCGCACGTCTACGCGATCGTGGACGAGGTGGACTCGGTGCTCATCGACGAGGCTCGGACGCCACTCATCATCTCGGGCCCGGTGGGGAACGAGAACGACGGCCGGTACTTCGAGCACAACGCCGCCGTGGCGCGGCTGGCCCGCAAGCAGACCGAGCTCGTGAACCTGCTGGTGGGCGACGCCGAGCGCGATCTGGCCGCGAACGACACCGCCGCGGCCGGCATGAAGCTGTACAAGGCCCAGCTGGGCGGCCCCAAGAACAAGCGCCTGCTCAAGATCCTCCAGGAGACCGGGAACAAGGCGCTGGTCCAGCGCATGGAGCTGGACTACATCGCCGATCGCCGGCTGCCCGCGTCCAAGCAGCAGTACCGCGAGCTCGAGGAGGACCTCCTGTTCGTGCTCGACGAGAAGGGCCACTCGGTGCACCTCACCGATCGCGGCATCGACTTCATGTCCCCCAACGACCACGTGGCGTTCATCCTCCCCGACATCTCGGAGGAGATCCACCACGTGGACCACGATCCGTCGCTGTCGCCGGAGGAACGGCTGCAGCTGCGGCGCGACCTGGAAGTCGACTTCGCCAACAAGAGCGAGAAGCTCAACATCATCCACCAGCTCCTGCGCGCCCACGCCCTGTACGAGCGCGACGTCAACTACGTCGTGCAGGACGGCGAGGTGCTGATCGTGGACGAGTTCACCGGGCGCACGATGCCCGGGCGGCGGTGGTCGGAGGGCCTCCACCAGGCGGTGGAGGCCAAGGAGGGCGTCGTGGTCAAGGGCGAAACGCAGACCCTGGCCACGATCACCATCCAGAACTACTTCCGCATGTACGAGAAGCTGGCCGGCATGACCGGCACGGCCGAGACCGAGGAGCGGGAGTTCTTCGAGATCTACAAGCTCGACGTGGCGGTGGTTCCGACCAACAAGCCGGTCATCCGCGACGACCGCCACGACTTCGTGTACAAGACGCGGCGCGAGAAGTACAACGCGATCGTGGAGGAGACGCGGCGGCTGCACGGCCTGGGCTTCCCCGTGCTCATCGGCACGACCAGCGTCGACGCCTCCGAGACGCTGGCCAAGCTGTTCCAGCGCGGCGGCATCGTCCACAACGTGCTGAACGCCAAGTACCACCAGCGCGAGGCCGAGATCGTGGCCGGCGCCGGCCAGCCCGGCGCCGTCACCATCGCGACCAACATGGCCGGCCGCGGCACCGACATCAAACTCGGCCCCGGCGTCACCCAGTCGAAGCCGTCGCTCGTCACCGACCCCGAAGGCAGGGAGCAGGAGGTCACCGAGGTCGGCGGCCTCCACATCATCGGCTCCGAGCGCCACGAGTCCCGCCGCATCGAC
>JAGWRI010000245.1 GCA_028876525.1 Gemmatimonadota bacterium
GACCTCCACGTTCGCCGCGCTCGGGCTGTCGCCGGGCGTGCTGCAGGCGGTGGAGGAGCTGGGGTACCGCGAGCCGACCCCGATCCAGGCCCAGGCGATTCCGCTCATCCTGCAGGGACGCGACATCATCGGCCTCGCCCAGACCGGCACCGGCAAGACGGCGGCGTTCACCCTGCCCCTGGTGGACCGCCTGCTCGACGGCCCGCGGCGCACCCGCGCCCTGATCCTCACACCCACGCGCGAGCTGTGCGTGCAGGTCGAGGAGAACGTCCGCAATTACGCCCGCCACGCCGAGCTGGACGTGGCCCCGGTGTACGGCGGCATGCCGCTCGAGCCGCAGCAGGCGAAGCTGCGCGCCGGCGTGGACGTCGTGGTCGCCACCCCGGGCCGCATGATCGACCACCTGGAGCGCCAGAACGTGGTGTTCGACGACCTCGAGGTGCTGGTGCTCGACGAGGCCGACCGGATGCTCGACATGGGCTTCGCCCCGCAGATCAACCGCATCGTGGCCGAGATCCCGTCGTACCGGCAGACGCTGCTGTTCAGCGCCACCATGCCGCCCGAAGTCGAGGCGCTGGCCCGCAAGTACCTGCGCAAGCCCGCCGTGGTGCAGATCGGGCTCCGCTCGTCGGCCGCCAGCACGGTGGCCCACGCCGTCTACCCGGTGCCCGCCGACCGCAAGACGTCGCTGCTGGCCGAGCTGCTCCGCAAGGAGGGCATGGACTCGGTGCTCGTGTTCACGCGCACCAAGCACGGCGCCGACCGCGTCGTGCGCCAGCTGGAGCACGAGGGAATCAGCGCCACCGCGATGCACGCCGACAAGACGCAGGCCCAGCGCACCAAGGCCCTGGCCGACTTCAAGGCCGGCGCCATCCGCGTGCTGGTGGCCACCGACATCGCGCAGCGCGGACTCGACATCTCGGGCATCTCGCACGTCATCAACTACGACGTGCCGCAACAGCCCGAGGACTACGTGCACCGCATCGGGCGCACCGGGCGCGCCGAGGCCACCGGCGACGCCTTCACGTTCATGGCTCCCGACGAGATCGCCATGGTGCGCACGATCGAACGGATGATGGGGGAGCCGATTCCGCGCATCTCGGTGCCGGGGTACGATTTCGGGACGTAGGGCGAGGGGCGGCGAACCGGGCCCCCGGAACCCGGCGGAACGAGAAAACGGCCGGCAGCTTCGCGCTGCCGGCCGTTCGCATTGTGTCCGAGCCCGGGCTACTGCTGCATCACCAGCACGCCGACCTCGCCATTGAAGCCGTCGCGCATGGTCGGGGTGCCCGGCGGGGGCAGCCACCGGCCGCCGTCCACGCGCACGTTGAGCTGGTGCACGCCGGAGCCGATCGGAAGCAGCGCCTCCCACAGGTCGCGGCCGCGCTGCACCATTTCCACGGGCTGCCAGTCGGTGAAGTCGCCCATGACCTCGACGGTCTGCACGCCGGCGATATGCACCTGCAGCCGTTCCAGCGAGCGCCCGGCCTCGGCGATGTCGAACTTGCTGATCGCGCTGGCCCGGGCCTCGATGGGCACGGCCCCGGCGGTCGGCGACGGCCAGGCAGCGAACATCACGCCGAGATTGGCGTAATTGCGGGCCGGCAGTCCCCGCGCCGGGTTCGAGGGCTGGCGCCCGCCGCCCACCACCAGCGCCGCGTCGCTGGCGAACCAGATCACCGCGCTGGCCGAGGCCCAGCGCCGTGAGTCGGGGGTGACGTCGCTCGCGTTGCCGAACCGGTATCCCGTCTGCGCGTTGAGCTCGACGAACGACTTTTCCCAGTGCACCGAGCCCTGGACGTCGCTGAAGTGCGACTGCCGCAGGCAGCTGCTGTTGTCGGTCTGCGACGTGCACGACTGCACCGTGCCGGTGGAGTCGGTGGCGCTGGCCAGGCGCGTGAAGGCGAAGTTCGTGTAGCTGCCGGTGAGCGTCGCGCCGCCGACCTGGGCCCAGGCGCCGGCGCCGGCCACGTCCACCGACGAGACCACCGCCACCCGCCACGGGCGGGCCACGCCGCTCTCCAGCCACAGCCCGCCCTGCTGCGAGAACACGAGGTGAACGCGCGCCCGCGCCTCGATCTGCTCGTTCTGGTTCACCGCGTCGTAGTACGTCCGGTCGGCACTGGCGATGAGCTGCGCCCCGAGGTGGTGCACGATGGGCGAAGTCCAGGTGCCGGAGGCGTCGGCGTCGGCCAGCTGGAAGGCGTTGCCGTTGAGCCACGCCGAGCCGCGGGCCGCCAGCTTCAGGGCATGGCCGTCGTAGCGGACGTCGGGGGTGAGGCTGAAGGCGCTGGACGGCACCAGTCCGGCCGAGGTGCTGGAGATCGCCCCCGCTTGGAGCCGCGATACCAGCTGCGCCGAAACGCCCCGCTCCGGCAGGAACAGCGCGAGGGATAGCGCAACGACGATCGTGGATCGCTTCGGCTCGAACATGCGGGACGAGCTCGGCGTTCGGGAAACCGCGAGCCGCTACTCGGGGACCTTGCCTGGCGGCAGCCGGAGCGGGATCGTACGCGCGCGGTTGAGGAGTGCGTCACCCGGGGCGGCTCCCGAAAGTATGTCCTGTCCGACTGCCTTCGGCAAGTCTAGAAGATCGGCGTCGCCGGCCCCGGCCGTCCACAGCTGGAGAATGGTGTGGGAGGCCACGTCGCGCGGCACGCCGCGGGTGACCAGGTCGGCCAGCACGACGAGCGGGACGGCGATGGATTTGCCGTGGCCGCTGGCGCGGAGGTCGCTCAGCGCCGTGGTCGGGATCCCCGCCTGCAGCGCCGCGGCGCCCGCGGACAGCTCGGTGCGATCGGCCTTTGCTCCCAGCGTGGCCCGCGCCTCGCGGTACGACAGGAACACGGTGCGGACGGCGCGCGCGATCGCGGCCATCGGCGCGTGCTTCGCCACGCCTTCCTGCGCCTTGGAGAGCACGGCCTCGGCGGGCAGTCCCTCGGCGCGCGCCGAATCCTCGAGCGCCAGGACGAGCGCCCGGGTGCTGCTGTCCAGCCTGGCCAGCGGATCGGGCCCCTGGGCGACCAGGGCCGGCGCGGTGAGCGCCAGGGCGGCGAAGGCGGCCAGGCCGCGGCGGACGCGCGCGTTCACGTGGTCCCCCGCTGGCCGACCAGCACGACCGAGTTGGGCGTTCCGAATCCGTCGTCCGGCGCCCGCAGGGCGGCCGGGTCGGGCACCCACTGGCTGCCGCCCTGCGCGCCGTCGACGACGAAGGCGTACACGTGGCGGCCGGCCGGGAGCTGGACGGTGACCGTCCAGGCCTTGCCGTCGGCCGAGCGCGTCATGGGCGTGGCCGACGCGTTCCAGGCGTTGAAGTCCCCCACCAGCGAGACGCCGACGGCCCCCGGGGCCGCCAGCTCGAACCGGTGAACCTGCAGCGAATCGTGAACCGGGAGCTGCGGATCCGCAGCGACAGCGGCGGGCTGTCCGGCCGGCGTGCGGCCGTCCCGGTGAGTCACGCCGAGGCCACCGATGACGCCAAGGCCCACCAGTCCGGCCGCGAGCAGGCTGCTCGCGAGCGGCGACAGGGTGAGCGGTCGGGGCGTCGTGAGCCAGCCCAGCCCCCGGCGCGGACGCACCGGCAGCGGGGCAGCCCGGACCGCGTCCATCACGCGGGCGCGCGCGTCGGACGACAGCTCAACCTGCCGCCGTCCCTGGCGCGCGATCCACTCGATGTAGGGGTCCCGTGCGGACTCAGTCATGCTTGTTGCGCTCCCATCGTTCGCGCAGCCGGTCGGCCGCGCGCTTTACTCTCATCTTCAACGCGGAGACGCCGACCCCGGTGAGCGCCGCCATCTCCTCGTAACTCATCTCTTCGATGTACTTCAGCACGAACGCTTCTCGCAGCAACGGGTCCAGATCGCTCAGTACCCGCTGGACGAACTCTTCATCCTCGCCCGGCCACACCACCTGGTGCTCGTCGGTCGCATTGAGCAGCACCGCCTCCTCGCGCACGAACACCCGCTCCCGCTGCGACCGCCGCGCCGCCAGACTGCGACACTGGTTGACCAGAATGCGGTACAGCCACGCGCTGAACTTGTCCCGCTCCTGATACCGCCCCAGCGCCCGATACGCCCGCAGAAACGTCGCCTGGAGCGCATCTTCCGCATCGTCGCGGTTGCCCAACATCCGGACCGCGTACCGCGCGCACTGATCGTAGTACCGATCTACCAGCGCGGCGTAGGCGTCAACGTCCCCGTTGAGCACACGCCGCACGTCGGCCGCGTCGTCGGTCATCTCATGAGGAATAACTCACCCCCGGCGGTGGACCGTCACATTCACACGTGATGGGGGTCACCGGCGATACCCGTCCGTGACCTTCACGCCTGCCCGCGGGAATCTAGCGCCGACCCGGAAGCCCCCGACCCGGCCGGCCCCGCCCCCCAGCCCCCCTTCACCGGACCCGGCCCAAGCGGGACACCACCACCGTGTCCCGCGCCCGGCCCCGCGCCACCACTACCGTGAGGTTCGCCGCCCCCCAACCCAGCCCCCGCCCGTCATAGCTCATCGAATCGCGCGTCGTGCGCAGCCCGATCCCGTACATGGACCCCACGGGGCGGATCCGTGTTCCCCACGCCCCCCGCAGGGCCACGGTCCCGGCCCCCGAATCGAGCACCACCCAGATGGGGCTCCGCCGGGCCAGCGCCTCGGCGCGAGCCGAGGCGAACGCCGTCTCGACGTCGCGGGCCGCCGCGCGCACCGCCGCGCGATCGCCCGCGGCGACGATCGGGGGCAGGGCCAGCGCCAGGAGGACGGCGGCGATGGCGAGGGCGAGGAGCAGCTCGGCGAGGGTCATGGCGGGGCGGCGCACCTTCCATGAGTGGCGCCCCCGGGCCGGCGGCGCACCATCGCTCCAGCGCGGGCGGCATCCTCGCGCCGCTCTCGACGCGTCCCGTCCCTCCGGTCATCTTCCCGCTGAACCCACACCCCCCTCCCATGCGCGACATCCGATTCGCCGCCGTCGCCGCCGTGCTCCTCGCGGGCGCGCCGGCCTGCGTGAACCCCCGGGCCCAGGCCAACATGGCGCAGGCCGTGATGGAGATGGGGACGGCGGTCCAGAACGTCCAGCAGGACCTGCAGACCACGCAGGCCACGGTGGATTCGCTGCGCGCCGTGGTGGCCTACCAGGACACGCTCATCCAGCGGCTGGCCACCCTGACCCAGGTCCCCTGGCCCCCGCCGCGGCACTGAGTCCCGCGCCCGCCGGCACCGGGTTACACTTCCGGCATCATGCAAATCACCATCGAGTACTGTACGGTCTGAAACTACGAGACGCGGGCCGCCGGTCTGGCGGCCGAGATCCGCGCCCGCTTTCCGGCGGCCGCGGTGACCCTGATTCCGTCGCGCGGCGGGCGGTTCGAGGTCGCGAGGGACGGCGTCCCGATATTCGAGAAGTCGAAACTCGGCCGCCACGCGCGGCCGGGCGAGATCCTGGAGCTGCTGGCCGCGGGCTGACCGGCGCCCCGCTCACGCGTTCCCCAGGCTGATCCATGCGCATCGCCATCTCGACGGGCGGCGGAGACGCCCCCGGCCTGAACGCCGTCATCCGCGCCGCCACGCTGGCCGCGATCCACCGCGGCTGGGAGGTGCTGGGCGTCCGGCGCGGGTACTACGGCCTGCTCGGCGAGGACGAGGTCGTGACCCTCAACGCCGACACGGTGCGCGGCATCGCCCACCTCGGCGGCACGATCCTCCGCACGACCAACCGGGGGAACCCCTTCCGGTGGCCGGTGCCCCAGCCCGACGGCTCGGTGCTCGAGATCGACCGTTCCGACGAGCTGATCGAGAGCGCCAGGCAGATGGGCATCGAGGCCGTGGTCACGATCGGGGGCGACGGCTCGATGCACCTGGCCCGCAAGCTGCACGACAAGGGGATGCGCATCGTGGGCGTGCCGAAGACCATCGACAACGACGTGCCCGGCACGGCGAGCACCTTCGGGCACGACACGGCGGTGAGCACGGCGCTGGACGCGATCGACAAGCTGCACACCACCGCCGAGAGCCACGACCGGGTGATCGTGACCGAGGTGATGGGGCGCCACGCCGGCTTCATCGCCCTCCACGCCGGGCTCGCGGGCACGGCCGACGTGATCCTGATTCCCGAGATTCCCTACGACATCGAGCGGGTGTGCGACAAGATCCGAGAGCGCGACCGCGCCGGGCGGCACTTCTCGATCGTGGTGGCCGCCGAGGGGGCCTTCCCGCGGGGCGGATCGCCGCACTTCGTCGAGACCGCCGCGGCCGGCGTCGCGGCGCGGCTGGGCGGCGTGGGGGAGGCGGTCGCGCACGCCATCGAGGCGCGCACCGGCAAGGAGACCCGGTCGCTCGTGCTGGGGCACCTGCAGCGCGGCGGGCAGCCCACGGGCTACGACCGGCTGCTCGCCACGCGGTTCGGGGGCGCGGCGGTGGCGGCCGTGGCCGCCGGAAAGTGGGGGCACATGGTGGCCCTGCGGCCCCCGCACATCGTGGCCGTGCCGATTGCCGAGGCGCTGGCCGCCCCGCGGCGCGTGGAGCTGGACCACGACGTCGTGCAGACCGCCCGGGCCACCGGCATCTGTTTCGGCGACTGACCAACCCCCGCCCCGACCGGTTTGCGATCCCCGGCGTCTTGGTTCAATCTTGGTGTGAACATCGGGGGCACGATCGTGTATGACTTCCCGCGTGCAGATTCGTCGTTACACCGGCACGCCTCCGCAACCGTTGGATTGCCCCGACATGAAGTCCTCCGCGTCACTCCGCACCATCGCCATCGCGTTCGGGTTGCTCGTCGCGACCACCGCTCAGGGCCAGCGCCCGCAGTCGTCGAGCCAGGTCGTGCCGCCCAGCCTGCGCCCGCCGGCGGGGATGTGCCGCGTGTGGGTGAACGGGGTGCCCCCGGAGCGGCAGCCGGCGCCCACCGACTGCGCGTCGGCGCTGCGCAACCGGCCGGCCAACGGACGCGTGATCTTCGGCGACGACTTCGCGCCGTCGAAGGCCGACGACGTCCGCCCCGACGACCAGCCGCTCAAGGGACTGGCCCCGCTGCCCAAGTCGCTCGAGCCGAAGCCCGCCGATGCGCGGAAGCCCGAAGAGCCGGCCCGGCGAAAGGCCGAGCCGCGCAAGTCGGGGGGCCACAAACCCGACTCGACGGCGGTGAACCCCGGCGACGGCGGACCGGCCAGCCCGGGCGCCTGACGGGCGGGGTTCCGGCGGAGCGGGTTCGGCCCCAGCTTCCGCCCTCGTGACCCGCACCGTCCACGACCACTCGGTTCCCCCCGACCACGACGCGTTCGTCCGGGCGGAGCCGCCCACGGGCCGCGTGATCGTCATCGCGCCCACCCGCGCCGCCTGCGAAACGATCGAGATCGCGCTCGGCCTCCACCTCGACACCTTTCTCGAGCAGCACTACGGCGAGCGGGTGCGCGCGCTGGCTCGCGGCCGCCGGGGGTTCGGCATCGTGGCCGGCACCGGCACCGGCAAGACGCTCGCCATCCGCCCCATTGCCGAGCAGCTGCTCGGCACGGCCGGGCTCCGCGTGGGGGTGGTCAACCGCGAGCGCGAGGCGACGCCCGAGACGCCGACCTGGAACGTGGTCATCGTGACCACCGGCATCGCGCGCCGCTGGTTCGAGGAGGGCGACATCCTGGCCGGCGACACGCTGGTCGTGGACGAGATCCACCAGACGTCGGCCGAGCTGGAGCTGTGCCTGGCGCTGGGCAAGCGCGCCGGGTGCCGCTTCGTGTGGCTGTCGGCCACGGTGGATCCGACCTTCTACGCGAGGTACCTCGACAGCGCCGACGTGCTGGAGGTGTACGCGTTCGATCCGGAGAAGGCGGCCGACGTGCGCGTGCTGAACCGGCGGCTGCGCGACTTCCTGGACTTCCGCCTGGTGCAGCAGTTCCAGAAGCAGCGGCGCGGCGTGGCGCTGTTCGTGCCCACGAGGCGCGGGGTGGAAGAGGCCGCGGCGCACGTGGGCGACCTCTCGCCGCGGATGAACGTGGCGTTCTACCATGGGGGCGAGCCCGTGCGCCGCATCCGCCCGTTCCTCGACGGGAGCGAGCGCAAGCCGTACTTCCTGGCCATGACGGCGGCCGGGCAGAGCGCGCTCAACATCCACGGCCTCGACACCGTGGTCATTGACGACGTGCGGTTCACCAACCTGATCGACCGCGGGCGCAACGTGCTGACGCAGCTCCACCTCGGCGCCAATGAGATTTTGCAGATGGCCGGGCGGGTGCACGGGCGCGTGGCGGGGGGGCGGGTGTACATCCTGTCCGACCGCGACATCGAGTTCTCGGCCCTGCGCCCCACCGAGCCGGAGTTCCAGCTGGCGGGCGACTCGGAGCGCGTGGCGATCACCTGCGCCGCGCTGGGCGTGCGGGCCGACGAGCTGGAGCTGCCGGTGCCGCTGGACCGCACGGCGTACCGCGCGGCGGTGGCGCTGCTCGAGCGGCGCGGGCTCGTGGAGCAGGGGCGGCTCACGCGCTACGGGCGCGCGGTGGAGGCGATGCCGGTGGAGCGCCCGTGGGCGGAGCTGATCGTGAACGCCGGCGACGACCTGCTTCCCTTCCT
Source organism: Gemmatimonadota bacterium (assembly GCA_028876525.1). Classification (GTDB taxonomy): domain Bacteria; phylum Gemmatimonadota; class Gemmatimonadetes; order Gemmatimonadales; family Gemmatimonadaceae; genus JAGWRI01. The sequence goes on from JAGWRI010000245.1 coordinate 8,551, forward strand.
GGCGGTGATGAGCGCGGTGGAGTCGCTGCACCGGATGACGCGGGAGGAGCGCGACCTCACGGGCCTGGTGGTCGCGGGAAGCGACCACCTGACGGCGTACAACGTGTACGCCGAGGCGTTCACGCGCGCCGGGTACATGGGGGAGGTGTACGGGCTGCCGCGCCACCTGTTCGACGAGGCCGCGATGGAGACGTGGGCCGACCGGCGCGGCGTGCTGGTGAAGGCCATCGAGGACGCCGCGCTGGGCATGGCGAGCGTGTACCGCGCCGTGGGGGTGGAGCTGCCGCCGCGCATGCCGAAGGCGGGCGACGACACGCTGCGCCGGTTCCAGGAGCTGCTGGCCCGGTTCATGCCGTTCACGCTGGTGATCGACGAGCGCACGGGGGGCGGCGACGAGGCGCGGGTGTCGAAGACGAGCGTGTGCGGGAGCTGGGGGGCGATCGCCGGCGAGCTGCGCTACTTCGCCGACAAGTTCGGCGTGCCCCGCGCCGGGATCGAGGGCACGCAGATCCCGGCCGATCTCATCCGGCAATACGCCGCGCGCAGCGACCGCGAGCTGGCGTACGACGCGCGGCGGCGGCAGGGCACGCTGGTGCTGGTGCGGCGGGTGGAGTACTTCGGCTTCGAGCTGGAGCGCGACGTCGAGGAGATCGACGACTTCCCGCCCGATCTCGCCGAGCGGGCGCGCGCGCTGCTGGCCGACGCGGTGGCCCGCGGCGAGTCGCGGCACCCGGCGGCGCGGCGCAACCACGCCGCCATCGAGACGGTGCGCGAGGCCTGGCGGCGCTCGGGCGGCCGCACGGCGCGCCTCGGGCTGGCGGAGCTGACGGGCTACTACGCGGGGCAGCTGGCCGACGTCCACTCGATGCGCGAATTCTTCCGGGCCCCGCTGCGGTTCGACCCCGACGCGTTCGTGTCGCCGGACGAGCGCGCGGCCCTGGGCCGCCTCCCGTCGCGCATCGAGGTCCGCGGGCAGGCGGTGGAAATCCACTACGACGTGGAGGAGACGCCCGGGGAGGCGCTGGGCGTGGCGCGGCTCCGGATTCCGGAAAAGATCGCCCGCACGCTGGTCGCCCAGGAGCTGCCGGCGCTGGACCGGCCGCTGCGGTTCGTGGTGACGCGCGGGAAGCGCGGGGCGGTGCGCGCGGCGTCGCTGGACGAGCTTCAGGAGCTGCTGGCGCGGCCGTACACGCCCGACGAGGCGTCGGCGCCGCGGCGCGAGGAGCGGCGCGACGAGCGCGAGCGGGGCGGAGCGCGGGGGCGCGGACGAGGGCCCGGCCGCGGCCACCCCGGAAAGGGGCCGGGCC
>JAGWRI010000246.1 GCA_028876525.1 Gemmatimonadota bacterium
AGGCCAAGCTCGACGCCATGCGCAAGGACGTGGGCAATCCCGCGGCCAACACGTCGCTCGATGCCGTGCGCGACTTCCAGCGCCGCTACGAGGACCGGCTGTCGCTGCTCAAAATCTGCGCGCAGATCCGGGCCAAGATCCCGAAGCTCCCGGCCGAGGACCAGCCGAGTTACACGCGCCAGCTCGACGCCCTGGCCGAGGTCGTGGCGAACTGGAACGCCGGGCAGGCGCCCGACCGCGGCCGCATTCAAACCCTCTACAACAACATCGTGGAGTGCGTGGGGCGGTAGCGGCCAGCTCGGGTCACTCCGCGCCGAACCGCCGGTTCATCTCGTCGCCCGACACGATCCCGGCCATCCGCCCGAACGTCCCGCCATCGGCCATCTCGCCGGCCGCCGCGAGGAACGCCGTCCACGCGACCCGCGCCAGCGCCCCGCCCACGCTGATGCGGCGCACGCCGAGCGCCGCCAGCTCGGCCACCGTGGTCCAGTCGCCCGACACCAGCACGTTCACCGGCGTCGGCGACACGGCGCGCACGACCGCCTCCACCTGTTCGCGCCCGCGAATGCCCGGCGCGTACACGCAGTCGGCCCCCGCGTCGGCGTACGCCCTGAGCCGGCGAACGGTCTCGGCGAGGTCGGGCCGCCCGACGATGAACCCCTCCGACCGGCCGGTGAGCAGCAACCCCGGCTGCGCGCGGTCGATCGCGTCGCGCGCAGCGCGGATCCGCGCCACCGACAGCTCGAAATCGTGAAGCGGCGCCGCGCCGTCGCCGGTGGAATCCTCGATCGAGAGCCCGGCCACGCCCGTCGTCGCCGCCGCCGCGACGTTGCGCGCCACGCCGGCGGGCGACGTCGCGAACCCGCCCTCGAAGTCGGCGTTCACCGGCACCGGCACCGCGGCCGACAGCTCCCGTAGGTGCGCCAGCGCGTCGTCCAGCGACACGTGGTTGTCGGCCCGCCCCCGCGACCAGGCGTAGCCCGAGCTGGTGGTGGCCACCGCGGGGAACCCGAGCTGCACCAGCGCGCGGGCGCTGCCGGGGTCCCACGGGTTGGGCATCACGAAACAGCCCGCGCCGTGCAGCCGCCGGAACTCGGCGATGCGCTGGCTCACGGTGGTCGACTCGGGGCCGGGGTGCGTCATCTCGGGCTCGCCAGTTGGTGGAAGGTTCTCGCCTCGCGCGGAATGATGCGCCCTTCCGGCGCCAACTGGAAGTCGGCGCGCCCTGGCCCCCACCCCCGGGGCGCGGCATATTGGCCAGACCCCACCCGGCTCACGCCCCAGCGGAGGAAGCGCGCTCATGATCGTCGTGACTTCGGAGTTCGTCGCGGGATACCGCGTCAAGGAGACCAAGGGGCAGGCGTTCGGGGTGGTGGTGCGCAGCCGCGGCCTTGGCGGCAACATCCTGGCCGGCCTGCGCTCCATCGTGGGCGGCGAGATCAAGGAATACACGCAGCTGCTGGAAGAGGCGCGGCGGCACGCCGTGGACCGCCTCGTGGCGACCGCCACGGCCATGGGCGCCAACGCCATCGTCATGATGCGCTTCGACTCGTCGGAGATCGGCCAGACGATGAGCGAGATCGTGGCCTACGGCACCGCCGTGGTGATCGAACCGGCTCCCTGACGTGCTCAAGCGACTGGTCGTCGCACTCGGCGTCGGCCTGCTGGCGGCGGGCGGCGTGGCCGTCGCGGCCCACGCCTACGGCGCGGCCCTGTACCTGCTGATCACCGGCGGCGCCTACTCGGTGGGGGTGGCGTTCGAGCGCTGGCGGTACACCCCGCCGCCCCCGCGCATCGGCAACTGGCGCCCCACCGGCGAGCGCTTTCTCGACCCGGGCAGCGGCAAGATGATCGAGGTGTACTTCAACCGCGACACGGGCGAGCGGCACTACCGCGAAGAGCCCGACCAGGACTAGGCGGTCCGCCGGCCCGCCGCGCCGCGGCCGAGCGGCGTCATCCTCGCGTAAGGTCCCGCCGGTAGCTTACGGCACCCCCGAAAGCGCACCTCCACCCCCGAGGATCTCGTCATGCGTCACCTTGCCCTGGCTTCCGCACTCGCGGCGGCGCTGGCCGCGCCCGCCGCGTCGCTCCACGCCCAGGCGGCCGGCGCCGCCGGCCCCTACCACGTCATCCGCACCGTGAAGGCCGGCGGCGAGGGGGGCTGGGACTACATCTACGCCGGGCCCGACGGCCGCCTGTACATCGACCGCGGCCCCGCCCGCGCCATGGCCGCCACCGACTCCACGC
>JAGWRI010000247.1 GCA_028876525.1 Gemmatimonadota bacterium
CGGGTAGTGGCGAAAGGCGATCAGCGCCCACGCCCAGGCCCCCACGTTGGCCGCGGCCAGCAGGGCGTACAGCCCCGCCACGCGGGTCCGCGTGTCGCTCCGGCTCACGGCGTGGGCGGGAGGTTGGTGGTCAGGTACCGCGTGAGCGTCGAGAACAGCTGCAGCGTGGTGCCCTCGCCCTCGCAGATGCAGTGCGTGCGGTTGGGATAGACCTCGAAGTCGAACTGCTTGTCGAGCGCGATCAGCCGGTTGACGAGCCGGGCCGTGCCCGCCCAGTGCACGTTGTCGTCGCCCGTGCCGTGGACGATGAGGAGCTTGCCCTTCAGGCCGCCGGCGAAGTTGATCGCCGAGCCGCGCCGGTACCCCTCGGGATTTTCCTGCGGGGTGCCCATGTAGCGCTCCTGATAGATCGTGTCGTACAGCCGCTGGTCGGGCACCGGCGCCACCGCCATGCCGAGCTGGTAGACGTCGGGATAGCGGAACATCGCGTTGAGCGTGTTGGTGCCCCCGCCGCTCCAGCCCCAGATGGCGATGCGCGCGCTGTCGGCGTACGGGTGCGACCGCGCGAACGCCAGCACGGCCTCGGCCTGCTCCTGGCTGGCCAGCGGGCCGATCGACCCGTAGACGATCTTGCGCCACGCCCGCCCCTTCGGCGCCGGCGTGCCGCGGTTGTCGAAGCTCACCACGAGATAGCCCTGGTCGGCCAGCATCCGGTGCCAGAGCATCGTGCTCCCGCCCCACCGGTCCATCACCGTCTGCGCCGCGGGCTCGCCGTACACGTTGACCAGCACCGGGTAGCGCTTGTTGGGGTCGAAGTCGCTGGGCCGGATCATGTAGCCGTCCAGCGTCGCGCCGTCGGCCAGCGGCACCTTCAGGAACTGCACCGGCATGCGCACCGCGTCGGCCACGGCCGCGCGCAGGCGGTCGTTGGTCACCAGCGTGCGCGCCGGCGTCCCGTCGGGAAAGCGCACGAGGTCCATTACCGGCGGCGAATCGAACGTCGAATACGTGTGGAACGCCCAGTGCGCGTTGGGAGAGAAGTCGTACGAGTGCGAGCCCGGCTGGTCGGCGGGCGACAGCCGCTGTGGCGCGCCGGGGTGGGCGAGCGACACGCGGTACAGGTAGCGCTGCGTCGCGTTCTCCGGGGACGCGATCACGTACAGCCACCCCGCGGCGTCGTCCACCGCGGCCACGCTCACCACGTCGTAGCCGCCGGGCGTGAGCAGCCGTTGCGGCCCCCCGTCGCGCGGCACCTCGTAGATGTGCCGCCACCCGTCGCGCTCGCTGGGCCAGAGGAACGCCTTCCCGCCGGGCAGCCAGTGCACGTCGTCCACCAGGTCCACCCAGGCGCTGTCGCTCTCCGTGAACACGGGGTGCACGTCGCCCGTCGCGGCGTCGGCCAGCACCACCGCGTCGCGGTTCTGCGCCCGGTTCATGTGCTGGATGAGCAGCTGCCCCTGCCCGCCGGGCGCCCACTCCATGAACGGCACGTAGTTGTTGCGCGGATCGCCCGGCAGCCGGATCCAGGTGACCTTGCCGCCCGCGGCCGGCACGACGCCCACGCGCACCGCCGAGTTGGTGGTGCCCGCCACCGGGTACTGCACCGGCACCGTGAACGGATACAGCGAGTCGGTGACGTTGAGCATCAGATAGTCGCGAACGCCCGACATGTCGAACTGCCAGAACGCGATGCTCCGTCCGTCGGGCGCCCAGCGGAATCCGTCGCGCAGGCCGAACTCCTCCTCGTATACCCAATCGCTCATGCCGTTGACCAGCGTGGCGGTGGCGTCGTGGGTGAGGCGCGTGGCCGGCCCGCCGGCGGCGGGCTCCACGTACAGGTCGCCGTACAGCACGTAGGCCACGCGCGAGCCGTCGGGACTGAACTTCGCGTACATGAGCCGCGACTCGGGCACCCGTGGGCCGCCCACCTGATGCAGCGCCTTCGTGGCGAGATCCAGCACCCAGTAGTCGCCGCGGGTGTTCTCGCGCCACACCCGCCGCGTGTTGGTGAAGATCAGCAGCTCGTGCCCGTCGGCGCTGAATGCGTAGTCCTGCGGCACGAGCGGCTGCTTCGCGCCCGCCGGCACCAGCTCCGTGGCCGGCACCTTCACCGACCGCGCGCCGGTCGCGGCGTCGTACTCCACGAAGTCATAGCCGTTCACGGCCGACGACGGCTCGAGCGTGAGGTAGCTGTTCCCCCCGTCGGCCCACCGCGCCGGCCCGAACCGCTGCGGGGCGTAGGCGCCCGAGTCGAAGATCCTGCGCACCGCGGAGTCGAGCCGCGCCGGAAGCTGCTGGGCGCGCGCTGCCGACGGCGTCAGGGCCAGGGCGGCGATCGCGGCGTGGACGAAGCGTTTCATGGAGACCTCGACGCCC
>JAGWRI010000248.1 GCA_028876525.1 Gemmatimonadota bacterium
CGTCGCCTGCATCTTCACGATCGGCATCTCGCCGGTCTTCTTGAGTTCGTCGGCCATCTGCTGCGCGCGGAGCTGGCGCACGGCGAGGAACTCGAGCACCCGGTCCTTCACGTCGGGCAGCCCGTAGTGATCCTCGTCCAGCACCGTCGAGGCGTGGTTGAGGTCGAGGTCGTCGTCGGAACGGGTGTTCCAGGGCAGCTCGGCGATCCACTCGAGGTAGGTGCGGATGACCTGCGCCTCCATCGACTCGCGGCCGGCGCGCTCCAGGCGCCCCAGCTCGCGCTCCACCTCGGCCCGGGCATCCTTCGGAAGCTCGAGCTTGCTCAGCTTCTCGCGCAGCTCCTCGATCTCCTTCGACGACTCGTCGTCGCCCAGCTCCTTCTGGATCGCCTTCATCTGCTCGCGGAGGAACATCTCGCGCTGCCGCTCGCCCAGCTCTTCCTGGACCTGCGACTTGATCTCCTCCTGCATCTCGATCATGCCGATCTGCTTCTGCACGTGCACCAGCACGCGGCGAAGCCGCTCCTCGACGCTCAGGATCTCGAGCAGCCCCTGCTTCTCGGGGGTCGGGAGGTCGATGTAGCCGGCCACCAGATCCGCGAACCGGCCGGGATCGGTGACCGAATCCAGCACCTGGTGGACGACCTCTTCGGGAAGGCCGCGCCGCTCGCCCAGCTCCCCGGCCCGCTCGCGGATCTCCTTGTACAGGGCGACGAACGCCGGGTCTTCCTCGTTCACCGGCTTCATCTCCTCGACGTCCACCACGACGGCGTTGAGATAGCCCTCGTTGGTGCCGTACTGGAGCGCCGTGGCCCGCTGCTCGCCCTGGAGCAGGAGCTGCACGCCCCCCAGGCCGCGCTGGATCTGGCCGATGCGGGCCACGACTCCCATCGCGTAGAGGATCTCCGGCGCCGGCTCGTCGGCATTGTCACGCTGCGCGACGGCAAACACCAACCGGTCGGCCTTGAGGGCCGCCTCGATGGCGCGGAGCGTGCCCGGCCGTCCGGCGGCGATCGGCGCCGTCAGTCCCGGGAAGATGACCGTTCCCCGAAGGGGGAGAACCGGAAGTGTATGCCGCTGGGCCATGAGAGTGACGTGCTCCAGAAGAGGGTGGTGCGGCTGCCAACACCTACTCGTGGTACGCACACACCGTTCCAGATCCCTGTCAATCAGGGTAAGTGAGAGCGGGCATGCACTTAGTCACCGTGCGGGCACCGGGCGCGGCGGCCAGCCGGGCGCGGCGTCCGGAGGAATTACGACACCCTGGCGGGATTTGCAACTTCGGGCGGCTACTCTGACGTAGGGACACTGCCGATCCGGCGCGTCCTTTCCAGATGTATCGGTCAGTGCTAAAATGCCGTATTCCGCCCTAAAACGAGCTCGCCGAGTGTCTGACCCCGTCGTCCCAACTGCGGACTCCGAGATGCGCGCGCTCGTGGAGCGTGCCCTGAGTGCGCACTACGAGTTGGACGCGGAGATCGGCCGCGGCGGGATGGGCATCGTCTACCGGGCGCGAGACCGGCGTCTGAAGCGCACGGTCGCGATCAAGGTGCTGCCCCCCGAGCTGGCGTACCGGGCCGAGATCAAGACCCGCTTCCTGCGCGAGGCCGAGACGGCGGCCCAGCTCAGCCACCCCAACATCGTCCCGATCTACACCGTGGACGAGAAAGAGGGGCTGGTGTTCTTCGAGATGGCGTACGTGAGCGGCGACAACCTCGCCAAGCGGCTGCACCAGCGCGGGGTGCTGCCGGTGGACGAGGTGCGCCGCATCCTGCGCGCCGTGGCCGACGCCCTGGCCTACGCCCACGAGCGCGGCGTCGTGCACCGCGACATCAAGCCCGACAACATCCTGCTCGACGGCGAGTCGGGGCGCCCCCTGGTGACCGACTTCGGCATCGCCCGCGCGGTGAGCGACGGCGATTCGCGGCTCACCGCCACGGGGATGGCGATCGGCACGCCGGCCTATATGTCGCCCGAGCAGGCGGCGGGCGAGCGGGTGATCGACGGGCGCAGCGACCTCTACGCGCTGGGCATCGTGGCGTACCAGATGCTCGCCGGCGAGCCGCCCTTCTCGGCGGCCAGCACGCCGGCCATGCTGGTGAAGCACATCTCCGAGGCGCCGGTGCCGGTGGAGCAGCGGCGCGCCGACGTGCCGCAGGATCTGGCGCGCGCGGTGGCGATCATGCTGCAGAAGGATCCGGCCAACCGGTTCCCCTCGGCGGGCGACCTGGTGAAGGCGCTGGACGGCGGGATCATGCCCGCGCCGCCGGCGGCGCCCGTGCCGCCCGCGGCCGGCCTTCCCGCGGCTGGCGCGCCGCGGTCGATGGCGTTCGCCGGGGGCGCGGCGGCAGCCGCCCCGTCGTACGACAGCGGGTTCTACGCGCCCACGGCCGACGAGCTGCGGCGCTGGAACGCGCCGCCGGTGCTCGCCTTCCGGCGCCGGGTCTGGCCCTACGTGTACGTCAACGGCGCCATCGTGCTGATGGCGGTGTTCTTCCGCACGAACCTCACCGGGGTCACCGCGATCTGGAGCATCTGGCTGGCGTTCAAGTACGCCAAGCTGTGGAGCGACGGCTACGACTGGCGCGACGTGTTTCAGCAGCCCCGCGACCGGGCGCTGATGGAAGTGTTCGACGACCTGATGGAGCACGTGCGGGCGCTGTTCGACTCGAAGAAGCGCCGGGCGCTGCTCGACGCGCGCCGGGAGCGGCGGCTGGCCCGGCGCGGACAGGGTGGGGCCGCCGCGGGCGCCCTGCC
>JAGWRI010000024.1 GCA_028876525.1 Gemmatimonadota bacterium
CGGGCGGCGGGCGCGGTGGCGCCGCCGGCGGCGCGCAGCTCATGAGCTTCCCGATCGGCAACCGGCCGGCACGCCCTGAGCCGTACGCCGTGGGCGTGCGGCAGTACGAACTCTCGATGGACGGCCGGAAGATCATGGTGCGCCGCGGCAACGCGTTCTACGTGTTCGACGCGGGCGCCAAGGCGCCGGTCGACAGCGCCAGGGACCGGGTGGACCTGAGCCACTGGACCATCCACGTGGATCCGCGCGAGGAATGGCGGCAGGAATTCGTGGACGCGTGGCGGCTGGAACGCGACTACTTCTACGACCGGCACATGAACGGCGTGAACTGGCCGGCCATCCGCGCCCGCTACGCGCCGCTGGTGGACCGCGTGACCGATCGCGCCGAGTTGAGTGATCTGATCTCCCAGGCGGTGAGCGAACTCTCGGCGCTCCACACCTTCGTGCGCGGCGGCGACCTGCGCGTGGGCGACGACTCCATCCACCCCGCATCGCTGGGCGCCGAGCTGGCGCGCGACGAGACGGCCGGCGGGTACCGCGTGGAGCACATCTATAGAAGCGACCCCGACTCGCCCAACGATCTCTCGCCGCTGGCGCGCTACGGCGTGAACGTGCACGACGGCGACGTGATCACGGCGGTGAACCACGTGCCGGCGCTCTCGGCGCCGGACATCGGCGCGCTGCTGCGCAATGAAGCCAGCCGCCAGGTGCTGCTCACCGTCAAGCCGGGCGGCAACGGCGCCGAGCGCGAGGTGGTGGTGTCTCCGATCACCGAGGCGCGGGAGAGCAATCTCCGGTATTCGGAATGGGAGTACACGCGCCGGCTGGCGGTGGACTCGCTGGGCCACGGCGCCATTGGCTACCTGCACCTGCGCGCCATGGGCGGAACCGACATGGACCAGTGGGAGCGCGACTTCTACCCCGTGTTCAACCGGCAGGGGCTGATCATCGACGACCGCCACAACCGCGGCGGCAACATCGACAGCTGGATCCTGGAAAAGCTGATCCGCAAGGCATGGTTCTACTTCCAGCGGCGCGTGGGCGACCCCACGTGGGACATGCAGTACGCTTTCCGTGGGCACATCGTGGTGCTCACCGATGCGTTCACGGCGTCGGACGGCGAGGCCTTTGCCGAGGGGTTCCGGCAGTTGGGGCTGGGCAAGGTGATCGGCACGCGGACGTGGGGCGGCGAGATCTGGCTGAGCCAGCAGAACGTGATGGTGGACCGGGGCATCGCGAGCGCCGCCGAGATGGGCACCTACCTGCCGGACCGCACCTGGATGATCGAGGGCCACGGCGTGGATCCGGACATCGTGGTGGATAATCTGCCCCATGCCACGTTCCAGGGGAGCGACGCGCAGCTGGACGCGGCGGTCAAGGAACTGCAGGCCGAGATCAAGGCCGATCCGCGGCCGGTGCCGCCGCCGCCGCCGTACCCCGACAAGAGCTTCAAACCGGGCCGAGGCGGGGGAAATTGACGTTCTTGCGGATGGCGTGGGCCTCGGTCAGGGATTCCCTGACAGAGATGTGGTGGCGCCGCTCGCCGACTTCCAGCATTTCCCGACACCGTCGCGAGGCGGTGTTTGGCATCGTGCGCCCGTACGGTGCGGCGCATCCGGCCGCCGCTAGCCAACCAGACGGGAGACGGGTCAGATGCACGCAGTGAAAGGTCATGGACGTGCGGGGATCGCGGACTTCGACTTCGCCAAATCCCCATTCGTCGTGATCTGGGAAACGACACGGGCCTGTGACCTGGCATGCCGCCACTGCCGGGCAGAGGCGGTGCCATACCGGCGCCCCGACGAACTGAGCACCGACGAAGCCAAGGCCATGCTGCGCAAGGTGCGCGAGTTCGGTCCCGTGGTGTTCGTCCTGAGCGGAGGCGATTGCCTCAAGCGCCCCGACGTCTTCGAGCTCGTCCGCTACGGGTTCGATCTCGGGCTGCGCATGGCGGTGACGCCGGCCACCACGCCGCTGGCCACTCCCGAGGTCATCCAGAACTTCAAGGACGCGGGGATCTCCCGCCTGGCGGTGAGCCTCGACGGATCAACCCCATTGATCCACGACGCCTTCCGGCGTGTCGACGGCTCCTTCGACTGGGGTATCCGCATCCTTGAAGAGTGCCGGCGCATCGGCCTCTCCACGCAGGTGAACACGGTCATCGCACGCCACAACATCGATGACTTCGACAACCTGGCCGCGCTCATGGAGCGGCTCGGCATCGTGTTCTGGGAAGTCTTCTTCCTCGTTCCCACCGGCCGTGCCAAGCCGGGCGACGTGGCGAGCGCCGAGGAGTACGAGAAGATCTTCCACAAGATGTACGACCTGTCGAAGACGGCCCCGTTCGACATCAAGGCGACGGCGGCCCCGCAGTATTCGCGCGTGATCATGGAGCGCCAGGTGGCCGAGCGGCGCGAGGGCTCGCGCGACGAGAAACCGGACGTGCTCACCGGCGGCGTGATGTTCTCGCTGTCCGACGGGATCGGCCGCGCGCGCAGCGTGAACGACGGCGACGGGTTCATGTTCATCAGCCACACGGGCGAGATCATGCCGTCGGGGTTCCTGCCGATCCCGGCCGGGAACATCCGCAAGGACGACCTGGTGCAGGTGTACCGCGAGTCGCCGATCTTCACCCAGCTCCGCAACCGCGCCGACATCAAGGGCAAGTGCGGGAGCTGCGAGTACCTCAAGGTGTGCGGCGGGAGCCGGGCCCGGGCGTACGGCATGACGGGCGACTTCATGGAGTCGGAGCCGTTCTGCGCGCACATCCCGAAGAAGTATCAGGCAATGGTCGAGCGGGGCGAGGCGGAGCCGGTGGAGACCTACTTCGAGTCGCGCTTCCGGCGCCCGCTGCCCACGGTGGAGGCGTTCGTGAGCGGGAGCGCCGCATGAGCGCCGCCGCGGTGCACGAGTTGGACGTCGCGGCGCCGGCGGCGGGGCCGTCGCAGGGCGCCGTCTCCGCGCCGGCCGAGCCCCCCCACTCCGCTTCGGCCAACGGGCTGGTCTGCGTCGGCGTCTCGCATCGCACGGCGCCGGTGGCGCTGCGCGAGCGGCTGGCGATTGCCGAATCGGCGGTGTCCACGCTGCTGTCCCGCTTCGGGTGCGGCGAGAACGCGCGGCCGTCGAGCGTGAGCGAGCTGGTGATCCTCTCGACGTGCAACCGCCTGGAGGCGTACGCCACGGGGGGACGGAACGCGGCGTCGGCGGTGCTCACCCTGCTCGAGGAGACGACGGGTGTGCCGGCGGCCGAGCTGGAGCCGGTGGTGTACACCCTCACCGGCGCCGACGCGGTGCGACACCTGGCGCGCACGGCGGCCGGACTCGAGTCGATGGTGATCGGCGAGCCGCAGATCCTGGGGCAGGTGTCCGAGGCGTTCGCCGCGGCCGCGGCGACGGGCGCGGCGGGACACGTGATGTCCACGCTGTTCCGCGGCGCGATCCGGGCTGGCCGCCGGGCGCGGTCGGAGACGGCCATCAACCGCAACCCGATCACGGTGAGCTCGGTGGCCGTGCGGCTGGCCGAGGCCGCGATTCCGGACCTGCGGCAGGCGTCGGTGGTGGTCGTGGGCGCCGGCGAGATGGCGGAGCTGGCCGTATCGGCGCTACACTACCGGGGCGTGAATGACATCAGCGTAGTGAGCCGTACGCGCGAGCACGCGGACCGCCTGGCCGAGCACGTCGGGGGCCGGCCCGTGTCGCTGGAGCGCCTGCAGGACGCCCTGTGCGGGGCCGACGTCGTGATCAGCTCCACGTCGGCGCCGCACCACGTGATCACGCGGAGCATGGTCTCGTCGGCCATGGCGTGCCGTCCCGACCGGCCGATGCTGCTGATCGACATCGCGATGCCGCGCGACGTGGATCCGGCGGCGGCGACGGTGCCGGGCGTCACCTACGCCGACCTCGACGCCATCCAGCAGCACGTGCAGGCGGGAATCGAGGAGCGGGCGTCGGAGATCCCGGCGGTGGAGACCGTGGTCGAGCACGAGACGGCGGAATGCCTGGCGGCGCTGCAGCAGCTCGAGGTGCAGCCACTGATCGCGGACCTGCGCGCCCACACCGACGACGTGCGGCGCGTGACGCTGGACGGGGCGCGGCGGCATTTCGCCCACCTGAGCGAGCGCGACCGGGCGCACATCGAGGCGTTCTCCGAATCGCTGGTCAACCGGCTGTTCCATCAGCCCACGCAGCGGCTGCGCCAGGAGGCGCGCAACGGACAGGTGGCGGGATACGCGATGGCGGTCCGCCACCTCTTCGGACTCAAGTCATGACGCTGCGCGTCGCCATCGTCGGCGGCGGGATCAGCGGGCTGGCGGCACTCGAATACCTCACCCGGGTCGAGCCGTCGCTGCCGGTCACGCTGCTCGAGGCATCGCCCCGCCTGGGCGGCCACATACGCAGCGAGCGTTCCGGCGGCTTCCTCATGGAGGCGGGCCCCGACGTGATCCTCGCCGCCAAACCCGCCGCGGTGGAGCTGGCGCGGCGGGTGGGAATCGGCGACCGGCTGCAGGGCACGAACCCCGCGGCCCGGGGCTCGTACATCATGAGCGGCGCCGGTTTGCGGCGCATGCCCGACGGGATGACGGGGCTCGTGCCGTCGCGGATGATGCCATTCGTCACGACGCCGCTGATCTCACCGCTGGGAAAGCTGCGCGTGGGAATGGAGTATCTCATTCCGCCCAAGCGGGACGCCGGGGACGAATCGATCGAGGAGTTCGTGGTGCGCCGGCTGGGGCGCGAGATGTATCAGCGGCTGGTCGAGCCGCTGCTGAGCGGGATCTCGGCCGGGGACGGGGCGAAACTCAGCATGCGGGCGATGTTTCCGCAGCTCGTGGCGTATGAATCCGAGTACGGCGGATTGGTGCGGGGGATGCTGCGCGTGAAGCGTGAACAGCGCCAACTGCCACCACGCCGGCAAGAACAGCGCGAACAAGAACAGCGCCGGCAAGGACAGCGCAACGACGAGGCGAAAGCAACTGCGAACCATGCAACTGCGAACACCGCCCCTTCACGCATGGGGTTCCTCTCCTTCCCCGAAGGGCTGCAGGAGCTGGTGACCGCCGTCGAGCGCGAGGTGCGGCGGCGGGATCCGGCGGGCACGCGCATCGCCATTCGCACCGGCGCGAGGGTGGAGCGGATCGAACGCGCCGAAACGGCGCCGGGGGAGAGCGCGGGATACCGCGTGCTCCTCGCCAACGGCGAAGCGCTTGCGGCCGACGCCGTGATCATGGCCACCGCCGGGTACGTCTCGGCCGCCGCGTTGCGCGGGGTGGACGAGGAGCTGGCCGCGCTGCTACGCGAGATCGAGTACGCTTCCACCGTCACCATCTCGGTGGCCTACCCCGAGTCGGCGGTGCCGAAACGACTCGACGCCACCGGCTACGTGGCGCCGCGGGTGTTCAAGCGCGACGTGCTCGCCTGCACGTGGGTTTCGAGTAAATTCAACGGTCGCGCGCCGGCCGGGCACGTGCTGTTCCGCCTGTTCCTGGGCGGGGCGGGGCGCGGGTCGTACATCGAGCGCGGCGACGCCGAGCTGCTCGAGATCGTGCGCCGCGAAATGCGGGAGGTCATGGGCATCGCGGCCGATCCGGAGCTGGTGCAGGTGAACCGGTTCGACCGGGCGATGCCGCAGTACAACGTGGGTCACCTGGAGCGGGTGGCGCGGATCGCGGCGCAGGCGGCGCGGCATCCGGGCATCGCCCTGGCCGGCGCGGCGTCGGGCGGCGTGGGAATTCCCGACTGCGTGAAGTCGGGCGAGCGCGCCGCAACGGCGGTGCTGGCGTGGCTGGCCCAGCGGCATCCAACCGAAGTGGGGAGCAAGACGTGACGATCGAGTCCACGCTGTTCATGCGGGCCGCGCGGCGGCAGCCGACGGAGCGCCCGCCGGTCTGGTTCATGCGCCAGGCCGGCCGCGTGCTGCCCGAGTACCGCGCCATCCGCGAGAAGTACTCCCTGCTCGAGATCAGCCGGCATCCGGACGTCTGCACCGAAGTCACGCTGCAGCCGGTGCGCCGGTTCGCGATGGACGCCGCGATCCTGTTCGCCGACATCATGCACCCCCTGGTCGGCGCCGGCGTGCCGCTCGACATCGTGGACGGCGTGGGCCCGGTGATCGAGACCCCGGTGCGCGCCGCGCGGGACGTGGAGATCCTGCGGCCGCTCGACCCCGAAGCCGACCTGCCGTACGTGCTCGAGACCATCCGGATGCTCAAGCGCGAGCTGGGCGACGCCACGCCGCTCATCGGCTTCGCCGGCGCGCCGTTCACGCTGGCCGCGTATCTCATCGAGGGGCGCGCGTCGCGCGAGTTCCTGCGCACCAAGACCATGATGTACGAGGCGCCGGACACCTGGCACGAGCTGATGACACGCCTCGCCGACATGGTGATCGCGTTCATGCGCGCCCAGCGCGCGGCCGGCGTGGACGTGCTGCAGCTGTTCGACAGCTGGGTGGGGGCGCTGTCGCGCAACGACTACGTGCGCTACGTGCAGCCGTACACGCGCCGCATCTTCGCCGCGCTGGCCCCGCTCGACATGCCGCTCATCCACTTCGGCGTGAACACGGCCACCCTGCTCGACGCCATGGCGACCGACGGCGCATCGATCATCGGCGCCGACTGGCGCATTCCGCTCGACCGGGCGTGGACGATCGTCGGACAGGACAAGGGGATCCAGGGGAACCTCGACCCCACCGTGCTGCTTGGTCCGCCGGAGGTCATCGCGCGCGAGGTGGGCGACGTCCTGGACCGGGCCGACGGCCGCCCCGGGCACATCTTCAACCTCGGGCACGGCCTGCTGCCGCAGACGCCGATTCCGGCGATCGAGCACGCGCTGGCCACGGTGCGGGAACGTCATCACGCCGGAGGGCGCTGAGATGGGACGCGAGGGAACGGGGGCGACCGGCGACGCGGTGCTGCTCATGGCGTACGGCACGCCGGGCCGGCTGGAGGACGTGGAGGCGTACTTCACGCACATCCGCGGGGGACGCACGCCGTCGCCCGAGTCGGTGCAGAACCTGCGCGCGCGTTACGAGCGCATCGGCGGGGCGACGCCGCTGCTGCAGCTCACCGAAGACGTGCGGGCCGGGCTCGAGGCGGCCCTGGCCAGGGCGGGCGAGCCGCGCCGCGTGTACATGGGAATGAAGCACTGGCACCCGTACGTCGCCGAGACGGTGCAGACGATGCACGCCGCCGGCGTGCGCCGCCTGACGGCGGTGGTGCTCGCGCCGCACTACGCGCGGATGAGTGTGGGCGGCTACCGCAAGGCGCTGGACGAGAAGCTGGCCGAGCTGGGCAATCCGATGGAGGTCCGGTTCGTGGACCACTGGTACGAGCGTCCGGACTTCGTGGCGTTCATGGCCGGGCTCGTGCGGGAGGGGCTGGCCAGATTCCCCGAGGCGGCGCGCGGGAGCGTGACCGTGGTGTTCACCGCCCACAGCCTTCCCGAGCGCATCCGGACGTGGAACGATCCGTACGAGGCGCAGCTGCAGGAGAGCGCCGAGCTGGTGGCGCGGGCGGCGGGCCTCCCCGGTTTCCGCCGCGCCTGGCAGAGCGCCGGCGGCACCGGCGAACCGTGGATCGGTCCCGACATCCTCGATTTCCTCGACACGCTGAAGGCCGAAGGGGTGACGCGCGTGCTCCAGGTGCCGATCGGCTTCGTGAGCGATCACCTGGAAGTGCTGTACGACATCGACATCGAGGCCAGGGAGAAGGCGAAGGAGCTGGGCATGACGCTGGAGCGCACTCGGCTTCCCAATGCCGATCCGGGGTTCATCGAGGTGTTGCGGGGGGTCGCACGAGGGTAGGAGGGTAGGAGGGGACGGCAGGACGAAGTAAAGCGGCATGCGCCGTTTACCGTCATCCATTCCCATCGCTCTTTTTGCCGGCGCTCTTGTTGCCGGCGCGGTTCTTGTCGGCGCGGTTCTTGTCGGCGCCGTTTCTCCCTAAATCCCGTACTTCTCCAGCCGATACCTCAGCGTATCCCTGGACAATCCGAGCAGCCGCGCCGCCTGCGTCTTGTTCCCGTTCGTCCGGTCCAGCGCCTGGCTGATGAACGCGCGCTCGATCTGCTCGAGATCGAACCCGCCGGCCGGGAGCACGAACGCCTTCTCGCGCGCCACGGCCGGACCGTGGAACTCGGCCGGCAGGTGGGCGCGGCGGATCACCGGCTCGTCCTCGAGCAGGAGCACGCGCTCGAGCACGTTTTCCATCTCGCGGACGTTTCCGGGCCAGCCGTACTCCTCCAGCGCCTCCAGCGCGTCGGGCGCGATCTCGCGCGTCGCCTGGCCCAGCTCGCGGCACATCGTCTCCACGAAGTGCGTGGCCAGCGGCGCCACGTCCTCGGGGCGCTCGCGCAGCGGCGGGATCGTCACCGGCAGCACGTTCAGCCGGTAGAAGAGGTCCTCGCGGAAGTCGCCCTTGGCCACCGCCTCCTCGAGGTCGCGGTTGGTGGCCGTGACCACGTGCACGTCCACTTCCAGATTCCGCACGCCGCCCACGCGTCGGAACTCGTGCGTCTCCAGGAAGTGGAGCAGCTTGGCCTGGAGCGGCTTGGCCAGGTCGCCGATCTCGTCGAGGAAGATCGTGCCGTTGTGCGCGATCTCGACCAGACCGCGCTTCAGCTCCCGGGCGTCGGTGTAGGCGCCGGCCTCGTGGCCGAACAGCTCGCTCTCCACCAGGTTGTCGGGCAGCGAGGCGCAGTTGACGCTCATGAAGGGCTGGGCGTGCCGCGGCCCGCGGGCGTGGATGGCCCGCGCCACGACCCCCTTGCCGGTGCCGCTCTCGCCGCGCACCAGCACGTTCACCGCGCTCCCCTTGGCCGCGACCCGCGTGATCAGCTCGGCGATGCGCCGCATCGCCGCCGAACGGCCGACGAGCGTCACGTCGGCGAACTGCCAGCGGCAGCCGTCGCGATACCGGTCGGCGTCGGCGCGCAGCTGGCGCGCATCCAGCGCCTGCTGGATGAGCAGCAGCAGCTCGGCCAGCGCGATCGGCTTCTCCAGGAAGTGGTGGGCGCCGGCGCGCACCGCCGCCACTGCCGTCTCGATCTCGCCGTACGCCGTCATCATGATCACCGGCAGCGCGGGGTCCAGCGCCTTGGCGCGGGCCAGAAAGTCCAGCCCCGACCCGTCGGGAAGCCGGAGATCGAGCAGCACGAGATCGGCCGGCTCGCGCTGCAGCGCGGCGAGCAGACTCGCGCCGTCGGCCACCTCCTCGGTCTGCAGGCCCGCGTCGGCCAGATGCTCCGACAGCCAGAGTCGGATCAGCATCTCGTCGTCGCACACCACCACCCGTGGCTTGCGCATCAGGCGTGCACCTCCGGCGGCGCGGCGGCCCCCCGCGGCGGCTTCCGGATCGGGAGGCGCAGCGTGATCGTCGTGCCGGCGTTGACGCGGCTGGCCAGGCTCACCGTGCCGCCGTGCCGCTGGATGATCTCGCGCGTGATCGGCAGTCCGAGCCCCGTGCCCGTGTGGCGGGTCGTGTAGAAGGGCCGGAAGACGAACGCGAGATGCTCGCTCGGGATGCCGCACCCGGTGTCGGCGATCTCGATGTCGATCTGGCCGTCCGCGTGGCGCGTGGCGACGGTGACCAGCCCGCCCGCGGGCGTGGCCTGCAGCGCGTTCATGATCACGTTGACCAGCGCCTGGTGCAGCATCTCCTCGTCGGCCGCGATGCGCGGCATCGCCGGGTCGAGCTTCACCTCGACGCGCACCGCGCCGCGGGCCGTCGCCGGGCCGGCCAGCCGGACCGCCCGCTCCACGACGTCGTTCACGTTGAGCGGGGTCAGCGTCGGCGTCGCCGGGCGCGCGAACGCCAGCAGCTCCTGGAGCGTGCCCTGGATTCGCGTGAGCTGGCGGCTCATCTCGTCGACGATCGGCTCGAGCACCGGATCGGGCCCCACGCGCCGGCGCACGAGGTCGAGCCCGTTCGAGACCCCGACCACGGGGTTGCGGATTTCGTGCGCCACGCCGCTGGCCAGCTCGCCGACGGTGGCGAGCTGCGACGCGCGCTCGATCTCGCGCCGGTGCAGCTCGTCCACCCGCGCCGTGGTCTGCGCCAGCGCCGCCGTCATCTCGTTGAACGACTGCCCCAGCTCGCCGATCTCGTTGCGCTGCAGAATCGCCACCCGCACGCTCAGATCGCCGCGCCCCACCCGCCGCGTCGCGCTCACCAGCCGCTCCAGCGGCGCCACGATGTCCCACGCCACCACCCACGCCGCCGCGACCAGCACGGCCACGAACACCGATTCGAAGATCAGCGACAGCCAGCCCAGACGGCGCAGCTCGCCGAACGCCTCGACCTCCGGCACCTCGGCCACGAACCGCCACGGATAGCCGGGGATGTCGAGCATCGTGCCGATCACCGGCACGCCGTTCCGGTCGGTGTAGATCGAGACCGCGCCCGGCGGGCCCGCGAGCAGGGGCGTGGCGAGCGGCCGCGTGTAGTCCACCGCCGAATCGGGGTTCGACACGAACAGCGGGTGCCCCAGGGAATCCACGATGAAGCTCTCGACGCGGCCGGCGACGTGCGCGGGCACTTCCAGGAACGCCCCCTCGCTGGCCAGCGACACCGTGGCGCCGAGATACGCCACGGGACGGGGATCGCCGGCCGACGTGAGCGGCACGGCGAGCTGGAACACCGGCTCCGGCCCATGCGCGCCACGGCGCAGCGCCGTCCAGAGGGCGCCGCCCTGCGCCCAGTCGGGAAGCGGGGTCCGGACGTCGAGCGACGAGTCGCCCGCCGACGCGATCACCCGCCCGTCGGTCGTGTACAGGTCGATCGCGTCGAAGCTCGAGATCTCCCGCTGCTTGCGCACGAGGAACTCGCGCACGGCGTCGAGGCTGGCCACCGCGCCCATCTGCCCCGCCGGCCGTCCCTGGTAGCGCAGCGCGCCCGCGGCGAGAAACTGATTGCCGGTGACGATCGCCTGGAGCAGCAGCAGATGGTGGTCGATGCGGTCGCGGACGTGCTGCACCTGCACCCGCGTCACCGCCGACAGATACCGGTCCACGAGCTGCTCGAGAATCGTCTTCGACCGCTGGTACCCCACGGCGTTCGTGATCAGCAAGGGCACGAGCGAGAAGAGCAGGAACCAGACGAGCAGCCGTCGGCTCAACCGTCCGCCACGCTGCCGGCCCAGCTCCCGCACCTTCGTCAACACGCGCCGCGATACCGCCATTGGGGGGCTCCCGAATGCCACCACGTCCATGCCACGACGGAATGCAAGTCCGGTTCCGCGCGAGCGCATCGCGCCAAGACGCGAGGCGCCAATGATTTGGCGGCATTTCCCCGGGCCATGGCACTGGGTGACTTGCCCCACGCTACCACGCGGGAACCGGGGCTCTGCGGGGGATTTCCCCCAATCGAAGTCAGGCGTTTTTCGGAACTTCTGCCGTGTAACCGCCAGTGGCACAACGGTTTGGTCAAATGGACCGAACGCGGACCCAGAATTGCTCATGCGCCACGGTGGGACGTGGTGTCGCCGCCGACGCTTTCCGGCCATGCGGCGGCATCCCGTCGAAGACCCATTCGACAGCCAGGCGCTCCGCGGGGCGCCTCACTCATGAAGTCGGCAGGCGTCCGGGGAGCCCCCCTGCTCCGGAAAGCGGCGCAGGGCAGCGGTTCGCGGGATGCACGGCGAAGGAGAATTTTTCGATGGACGGGCGTAACCGGGTGGTGCGATTCTCGGTGAGCGTGCTGGTCGCGGCGCTCGCCGCGGCGTGCGTGGACAGCAAGCAGGCGGTGGCGCCGAACAGCACGGCGTTCAGCACGCCCCCCTCGGCGGCGCAGGGCTTCCTGGGCTACTCCGACACCGCGGCCGGCACGCCGGTGTGCGGGAACTGCCACGTCGGGAAGCTGGCCGAGTGGAAGGGCACGGCGCACTCGCACGCCTGGGCGGACCTCCAGGCCAGCGGGCACGCGCAGGCGTCGTGCGAGCCGTGCCACACCGTGAACGCCAACGGCAACGCCGTGGCCGATTCGAACGTGGGTTGGCTGGCCACGCACAACCCGCGCTACCGGGACGTGCAGTGCGAGTCCTGTCACGGGCCCGGGATGACGCACGTGACCAACCCCGACGCCTCGCAGCCGCTGGCGTCGATGCTCGTCGGCGTCGGCCTCACCAACGGGTGCGGCGAGTGCCATCAGGGAATCAACAACCCGTTCCTCGACGAATGGGCGCAGTCGGCGCACGGGCTGGTGCCGCACGCCGGCGGGAAGGCCGGCACCACGCAGCCGTGCGTGACCTGCCACACCGGCAACGGAGCGCTCGTCGCGTGGGGGCTCGACCTCAACTACCTCGAGAAGGACAGCCTGGCGGCGACCAACGGGCACATGCCGATCACCTGCGCCGTCTGCCACGACCCGCACGACGCGACGAACGACAAGCAGCTCCGCTTCCCGATCGACGTGGCGAGCGTGAGCAACAACCTGTGCATGAAGTGCCATCACTACCGCGCCGTGCCCGACCCGACGTCGGGCGGCGGCCCGATGTCGCCGCAGGGTCCGCTCCTGCTCGGCACCGCCGGCTGGCGCTCGCCGGATTTCGGACCCACCGACACGACGATTCGCGGCACGCACGGCTCGTCGGGCAACCCCGACCTGTGCGTGACCTGCCACGTGGCGCGCGCGAAGGTGACCGACGCCAGCGGCAACCTGGTGCTCAACTCGACGGGCCACCTGTTCGTGGCCATTCCGTGCCTGGACACGCAGGGACGGCCGACGCCGAGCGACACCTGCGCCGAGCCGCAGCGCAGCTTCGCGGCCTGCGCGGCCAGCGGGTGTCACGGCACGCCCGACGCCGCGCGGTCGGCGTTCGACGTGGCCACGCAGCGCATCCAGGCGCTGGTGACCGAGCTCAACGCCATGGTGGCGAAGGTGCCGGCGTCGCAGTTCAGCACGGCCGACAGCGTCACGATCACCGCCGGCGAAGGGGCCAAGTTCAACGCCCGGCTCGGCGCGATGACCGGGTCGCCGGTGCACAACCCGTTCCTGATGGAACAGCTGCTGACGTCCAGCATCAAGCAGCTCCAGAAGACGTACGGAATCAGTCCGACGTCGAACATCACGCTGCAGGACATTCTGGCGGCGCCGGCGGGTGGACGATGACCGGTGTCCGCCGTAAGCCGATTCCGATGTTGCACGAGAGCCTGAGATGCTTGCGCGGCTGAGATGGTTGTCGGCGGCAGCCGCTGTGGTTGCGGCCTGTGGGGGGTCGCAGGGGACTGTCGCCGACACCGCGCAGCATCCGGCTCGATCCGCCGCGGCGGCGGCCGCCAGGGACACGGCGGCCGGCACGACCGCCGCCGCGGCGCCGGCCATTCCCGCCGTGCTCGAATCGGGGCGTGGGCCGAACGCCTTCCGCCACGAGAAGCACCGCGAGCTCAAGTGCCAGCGCTGCCACGCGTCGGTGCCGGGGCACACGATGCACGCCGACCTCGCCTGCACGGCGTGCCACGCGCCGGTGCCGGTCACCGGGCCGGCGCCCACGCCCGAGCAGTGCGCGGCGTGCCACCATGCGCAGGGCCAGACGTACGCCTGCGCGAGCTGTCACGATTCGACGTCGCGCGGCGCGCTGAACCTGACCGTCACCTGGCAGCTGTCGGTGTGGCCGGCGCCGCGGCAGCGCGAGGTGCGCTTCGACCACGCGTGGCACACGAGCCAGACGTGCACGACCTGCCACGTCAACGCGCCGGCAATGGTGCCCACGCGAGCCTGCGGCACGTGCCACCAGCACCACGATGGGAAGGCCGACTGCCGCACCTGTCATCGCTCGCCGCCGGCGGGCGTGCACACCGCGGCGGTGCACAGCGGATGCGCGGGCTCGGGGTGCCATCAGAGCCCGCCGGTGCGCGTCGCCACGCTGTCCCGCAACGAATGTCTGCTCTGCCACGCCGACCGGGTGAATCACGAGCCGGGCCGGGCGTGCGCCGAGTGTCACATGCTCCAGGCGGGCGGCGGGTCGGCCGCCGGCAGGGAGCCGGAGCCCCGATGATCCGCCGTCTTTCCCTCGCCCTGGCGCTCGCCGCGTGGGCCGCCGCGCGGCCGGCCCGCGCGCAGGACGTGCGCGTGACCGGCACGACGACCGTGAACTTCGTGCAGCTGCGGTCGCTGCAGATGGACAGCGTGCCCGCCGCGACCACCACCGGCGACGGCGTGGTGCGCCTGGCGCCGGATGGGCGCGCGGTGCAGTGCATCGCGCCGTCGGATTGGTGCTACTTCTACGGCAACGGCTCGCCGATCGCCTCGGCGCCCGCGCTGCAGGACCTGCAGGTGAGCGCGTGGGGGCTGGGCCGGGGCATCCGGTTCTACGCCGACTTCCGCGGGCGCGCGGTGGTGGGCGGGAGCACCACGCTGTGGCCGCAGGCCGACGACCACTTCGACGCGCTGGAGGCGTACCTCGAATTCGCGCGGCCCAGGGTGGTGGTGCGCGCCGGGCGGCAGTGGGACGTGGGCGGGCTGTCGTTCAACAACTACGACGGGGCATCGGTGCTGGTGCGTCCGTGGCCGACGTTCGACGTCGAGGCCTACGGCGGGTGGACGCTGCAGACGGGGCTCGACGAGCCGGTGACGAGCGGCGCGCTGGCGGCGGTGGAGCCGTACGCGCCCGATTCGCGCGGACTGCTGTTCGGGGTGCGGGCGCAGGCGCGCCCCGCGCCGCCGGTGTGGCTGTCGGCGGTGTACGAGCGCAGCGCGGCGGAGAACGGTTCGGGGCTGTATTCGGAGCGCCTGGCGACGGATGGAATGTTCCGCGCGGGCCGCCTGTCGATGGACTGGGCGGCCCAGGTCGACCTCGCGTCGGCCGAGCTGAACGAGCTGCGCGGGCAGCTGCTGTACACGCCGGACCGGGAGGTGACCGTGCGCGCGTTCGCGCGGCGGCACCGCCCGTACTTCGACCTGTGGACGATCTGGGGCGCGTTCGGCGCCGTGGGGTTCGTCGAGGGAGGGGCGGGCGCGAGCTGGCGGAGCGCCGACGGCGCGCTGAGCGTGGACGGGCAGGCCTCGCGCCGGCACTACCTGGACACCGGCGCCGAAGTCGGCTTCGCACCGCTGCGCGCCAACGGGTGGTCGCTCGCCGCCTCGGGGAGCAGGCGGCTGGCGCCGCAGTGGACGATGGACGCGCAGTACGCCCTGGACCTCGGGTTCGGGGCCGCGAAGAGCCAGGCCGGGATGCAGCTCCGCCGCGCGCTGGCGAACGGCAACTCGATTTCGCTGGCCGGCGCGGCCTTCCAGACGGCCGACGAGCTGCGGGTGAGCAGCGGCACCGTGGTGGGGCTCGGCCTCAGCGGCGTGTGGCGCCTGGGCGACCGGAGCACCGTGACCGGATCGGTGTTCGACTACCAGCACGCGGGGCGCGTGCCCGACAGCGGCCCGGACTGGAGCCAGCTGCGGGCGACGCTGACCTGTCGCTGGACCGTGGGCACGGAGCCCGGCCTGCCGGCCCCGGGAGGCATGTGATGCGCGCCGCCGTCGCCGCTTCGCTCCTGTTCGGCCTCGTCGCGACCGTCGCGGCACGCACCGCGCCGCCGGCCTCCGCCGCGCCGGCGCCCATGGCCGCGCCGGCGCAGGACACGACGCTCCGCTTCCCGCACCGCCGCCACGCCGGACTCTTCCCGCAGTGCACCGTGTGTCACCGCGGCATCCCGACGGGCGATTCGGCGGCGATGTTCCCGACCGCGTCGGCGTGCGCCAACTGCCACGACGGGACGGTGAAGCCGCGGGTGGCGTGGCGGCGGCCGACGCCGCTGGTCACGAACCTCTCCTTCTCGCACGCGCGGCATCAGCAGTCGGTGGATTCGTCGGGGCAGACCGTCACCTGCCTCACCTGCCATCGGACGCCGGGCGACACGAGCGCGATGGCGGTGAGTCCGCCGCAGCCGCAGGCGTGCATCGGGTGCCACGCGCACGCGGCCCCGTCGCACACCGATGCCGCGGCCCGCTGCACGACCTGCCACGTGCCCCTGGCCCGCTCGCCGCTGCCGGCGTCGCGGATCGCGGCGCTTCCCAAGCCGGCCGACCACGCCGCCGCCGACTGGGTGCTGCGGCATGCGCCGTCCAGCCCCGCCGCGGCGAGCGCGCGCTGCGCGATCTGCCATGCGCGCCAGAGCTGCGAGCGCTGTCACTTCGACGCCGCAAGGGTGCCGGCCATCCAGGCGCTGCAACCCGATGCGCGGGTGGCGCAGCTGGTGCGCGGCCGCCCGCCCGCGTATCCGAAGCCGGCCAGCCACGACAGCCTGGACTGGCAGTGGAAGCACGGCGCGGCGGCGGGCGGCACGAACGGCGCGCCGGTGACGGTCGCCCAGTGCAGCAGCTGCCACGTGCAGGCGAGCTGCCGGACCTGCCACCGCGACGGCTCGACGCCGGCGGTTGCCGCGCTGCCGGCGCCCACGCCCGACACCGCGTACGGCGTGCGCGTTCCGGTGCGGCCGATTCACGCGCCGGGTTGGATCAAGGACCATTCGATCCAGGCGGCGGCGGGCGCCAACTGCGCGGCGTGCCACTCGCGCAGCTACTGCGTGGACTGCCACCAGGGCCAGAAGGCGCAGTACCACCCGCCGGACTTCGTGGCGCAGCACGCGCCCGAGGCGTACAACAACGACACGCAGTGCACGGCGTGCCACAGCACGGAAACGTTCTGCCGCGCCTGCCACCTGCGGACGGGACGCGGCACCCGGGCCAGGACCAGCGCCCTGTTCCACAGCGCGCAGCCGCTGTGGCTGCTCAACCACGGACAGGCGGCGCGGCAGAACCTCGAGGCGTGCGCGGCGTGCCACACCCAGGCGAGCTGCGCGCAATGCCACTCCGCCACGGGTGGGTGGGGCGTCAATCCGCATCCGCCGGCGTTCGACGCCAAGCGCGCAGCGCGGAACAACCCGCAGAGTTGTCTGGCCTGTCATGCCAAGGTGCCCGATGAATAAGGCGCGCGCGCAGGACCTCACCCCGCGCCGGCAAGGACGCGCCGTGGCGCTGGCCGTGCTGGCCGTGCTGGCCGTGCTGCTGGCGCTGCCCGCCGCGGCGCGCGCGCAGGAAATGCCGACGTCGCAGGCGTGCATCTCGTGCCACCTGAAGCAGAAGGACCCGCGGCTCTCGGCGCCGGCGAAGACGTTCGGCACGGACATCCACGCGCAGAAGGGGTTCACCTGCCTCGACTGCCACGGGGACGTCGCGCACCGCGGCGGCGACCCGCGGAACATCGCGCCGGGCATCGGCTTCCTGACCAAGCCCGACCGCCGCGACATTCCCGCGATGTGCGGGCGATGCCACTCCGATCCGGCGTTCATGAAGAAGTACAATCCCATGCTGCGCGTGGACGAGGTGGCGGAGTACCGGACGTCGGTGCACGGCAAGCGCCTGCTCGAGCTGGGCGACACCGCCGTGGCGACGTGCATCGACTGCCATCCGGCGCACCGCATCCTGCCGCCGTCGGATCCCGCGTCGTCGGTGTACCCGACGCACGTGGCCGCGACCTGTGGCCGCTGTCACTCCGATGCCACGCGGATGGCGCGCTACCACATTCCGACCAATCAGGTGAAGCTGTGGACGGCCAGCGTGCACGGCGTCCAGATGCTGAAGAAGGGCGACGTCACGGCGCCGACGTGCAATGACTGCCACGGCAACCACGGGGCGGCGCCGCCGGGCGCGGCCGACGTGCCGCACGTCTGCGGCCAGTGCCACGCGCAGGTGGCGACGATCTTCGCCGGCAACGGCCACGACAGCATCTTCACGGCCAACAAACTGCCGGGGTGCGTGACCTGCCACAGCAATCACGACATCGTGCTGCCCACGGACACGCTGCTGACGAACCGCGCCCACACGGTGTGCGAGCGGTGTCATGCGCCCGGCACCCCGGCGGCCGGCCAGTTCGTGGTCATGCGCGGGCTCATCGACTCGCTGTCCGCGGTCCAGACCCAGAGCCAGAACGTGCTCAACCAGGCCGACTACCTGGGCATGGACGTGAGCCAGGCGCAGTTCGACCTGAGCAACGTGACCACCGCGCTGACCACGGCGCGCACGGCAATCCACTCGTTCCGCGCCGATTCGGTGGCCGGCCAGATCACGGCGGGGCTGCACACCGCGAACAAGGCGACGCGGCAGGGCGAGGCGGCGCTGGCCGAGCACAGCTACCGCCGCCTCGGTCTCGCGATCTCGGTGCCCTTCATCCTCGGCCTGGCCGCCGCTCTCTGGCTCCGGCTGCGGGTGATCGAGGCCGAGCAGCGGGACGAAGACGACACCGACTATCGGGAGCTCCACTGATGAACGACTCCAGACCCGTTGCGCCATTGAGCGGGCAGCCGATCAGCCGCAAGCGGTTCATCGACTGGCTGCTCGGCACGACCTTCGGCGGCCTGATCGTGGCCGTGCTGTACCCGGTGGCCAGCTACCTGGTGCCGCCGCCGGCGGGCGAGTCGTCGGTGAGCTCGGTGACGCTGGGCGTGAAGCTGGCCGATCTCAAGCCCAATTCGGGCCAGATCTTCAAGTTCGGCAACGAGCCGGGGCTGCTGATCCGCACGTCGTCGGGCGACGTCCGGGCGTTCAGCGCCGTGTGCACGCACCTGGGCTGCATCGTGGAGTACGACACGGAGCACCAGAACATCTGGTGTCCGTGCCACAACGGCCGGTACAGCCTCCAGGGCGCCAACATCTCCGGGCCGCCGCCCAAACCGCTCACTCCGTACACCGTGAACGTGCGCGGCGGCGAGATCGTCGTGAGCAAGGAAGCGTAGCGATGACCGCTCCCGCGACCGGACGGGGTGCCCGCCTCTGGGCGTGGCTGGACGACCGCCTGGGAATGAGCGCGCTGCAGCCGTTCATCAAGAAGAAACGGGTGCCCGTCCACCGCCACAGCATCTGGTACTTCCTGGGCGGAATGGTGCTGTTCCTGTTCGTGCTCCAGGTCTGCACGGGCGTGCTGATGCTGTTTTACTACCGGCCAAGCGCCAACGAGGCGTTCGACTCGGTGCAGTTCATGATGACGCAGGTCAAGTTCGGCTGGCTGGTGCGCTCGATCCACGTGTGGGGCGCCAACCTGATGATCTTCGTCCTGTTCATCCACCTGTTCAGCGTCTGGGTCCTCAAGGCGTACCGCGCGCCGCGCGAGTTCACCTGGTTCACCGGGCTGGCCCTGCTCGGGCTCACGCTCGGGCTGGGGTTCACCGGCTACCTGCTGCCGTGGAACACGCTGTCGTACTTCGCGACCCGCGTGGGCACCTCGATGGCCACGGTGATCCCCGGCATCGGACCGTTCGTGGGGCGCGTGCTGCGCAGCGGCAACGACGTGACCGGCGCCACGCTCACGCGGTTCTACGCCCTGCACACCTCGGTGCTGCCGGGGCTCGTGTTCCTGTTCCTCGGCCTGCACGTGCTGCTCGTGCAGAAGCACGGGATGAGCCTGCCGCCCGGCGTGGAGCGGGACGCGAAGAAGGTGCGCTCGGTGCCGTTCGTGCCGAACTTCCTGCTGCACGACCTCATCGGATGGCTCATCGCGCTGGGCACGATCGCCGCGCTGGCGGTGTTCCTTCCCGCCGAGCTGGGCAAGAAGGCCGACATGTTCGCCTCGGCGCCGGCCGGCATCAAGCCGGAATGGTACTTCATGGCGCCGTACCAGACGCTGAAGTACATCCCGGCCACGGTGTTTCACATTCCGGGCGACGCGCTGGGCATCGTCGTGGGCGGCGTGCTCGGCGTGGCGTTCGCGCTCATGCCCTTCCTCGATCGGGCGCGCCCCGACGGCACCTACCGGCCGGTGTGGCGCATCGTGGCGTTCGCGACGCTGACGTATCTGGTGGTGTTCACGTACCTGGGCCTCGCGTCGTGAGCCGGTAGCCAGGCCGAATGGCGAACGGCGGACTCTCGTCCGCCGTTCGCCATTCTCCGAATTTCGCGCCGTGCTGGCCGGCGCTACTCCTGTTCGCTCCGTTCCTGCCCGGTGCCGTTCGCACTCCAGCGCTTCACCGCGACGAAGATCAGCCCGAGTCCGCCCAGCAGCAGCACGTACGGCGCGGCGTAGAGCACCTTGTTGAACCCGTGCGTCGTGGGCTCGAGCAGGATCCACTCGCCGTACTTCGACACGAAATACGCCTTCACCTCGGCGGGCGTCTTCCCGGCCCTGAGCTGCTCCTTCACGACGTCGCGCATCTGCATCGCCAGCTCGGACGGGGAATCCTGAATCGATTCGCCCTGGCACACCGGGCAGCGGAGCTGGGAGGCCACGGCGGCGGTCTGCGCGTCGAGCGCCGAGTCGGCCGGCGTGAGCTGCGGCGTGGGGAGCGCGGTGTCCACGCGCGCCTGCTGGGCCCCGAGGGCGGCCGGGGCCGCGGCCGCCGCCGCGGCGAGCAGTGCGCCCGCGAGGGTTCCGCGGAAGCGTCTCATTGGAGGCCCTTCGTACCCGGGGCGAGGCCGGCGGCGGCCGAATCGGCGGAGCCGCCGGTGCGGGCCGAAGGCGGCAGGGCGGCCATCAGGGAGTCGACCTCGCGGGTCAGGATGGCGTCGGTGACCGGTCCGGTCTGCTTGTAGGCCACGCGGCCGTTGCCGTCGATGAAGTAGGTCTCGGGCACGCCGTACAGGCCGTAGTTGATGGCGGTGTGGGCGTCGGGGTCGTTCACCGACGGGTATTCCTGACCGCCCATCTCCTCGATCCACTGCAGGGCCGGGGCGGTGCGGTCGTTGTAGAGCACGCCCAGGAAGTGCACCGGCTTGCCGGCGTAGCGTTTGGCGAACTGGCTGAGCGTGCGATGCTCGTCGCGGCACGACAGGCACCACGACGCCCAGAAGTTGAGCACCACGACCTGACCGCGGAGGCTGGCGAGGCGGACGGTGTCGCCCACCGGCAGCGTCATCGGCGGCTGGCCCGGCGAGAACACGGGCAGCGAGAAGTCGGGTGCCGCGCGTCCCGGCAGGGGCGACGGAATGGCGTTCGGATCCTTCGTGAAGCCCCAGGCGAACAGGGCAATGATCGGCACCGCGGCCAGCGCCGCGATGCCCGCGCGTTTCCAGTTCATGCTTCCCCCTCGCTGGGCAGCGGCACCGCCACGGCCGGCACCGGATGGCGCACCGCGGCGGGCGCCGTGCGGCGCCTCCGTTTCGGGAAGATACCGATGATCGCGCCCAGCACCACCACGCCGCCGCCGAACCAGATCCAGGGCACGAGCGGCTGCACGATGAGCTTCACGGTGGCGTGCGACCCGTTCTGGTCGAACGCCATCAGGTTGAAATAGAGATCCCCGCCGATGGAGCTGATCACCTGCGGCGTCGGGACGGGCGCCGACTGCGTGGGATAGAAATTCATCCGCGGATCGGCGGTGGCCACGACCTTGCCGTTCTGCACGACCTCCATCGTGGCGCCGATCACCGCGCGTTGCGGCTCCTCGCGTCCCCAGACTTCCTTGAGGCGCGCGGTGTGACCGGCCACGGTGATGGTCTGGCCCGGCGCCAGCGTCGCCTCGCGCTCGGCGCGGAACGACTCCGAGGCGGCGATGCCGAGGGCCACGAGCAGCACGCCCAGATGCGCCACGTAGCCGCCGTAGCGGCGGCGATTCCCGCCCACGAGGCGGGCGAGCGCGACGGGCCAGCTCTCGCCGTGCGCGGCGTGGCGGGCCTTCATGCCGATCCAGTACTCGCGGAGGTTGGCGAACGCCGCGTAGCCGACGAAGGCGTAGGCGAGAACGGCGTACGGATTGCGCGCGCCCACGGCGAGCGCGATCGCGGCCATCACCGCCGCCGCCGAAAAGGGCGGCAGCAGCTTGGCCTTCATCTCGGCCTTCGTGGCCGAGCCCCAGGGAAGGGCGGGGCCCACCCCCATCAGGAACAGCAGCGACACGATGAGCGGCAGCGTCATCTTGTTGAAGAACGGCTCGCCCACGCTGACCTTCACGCCGCGCAGCGCCTCCGCCAGCAGCGGATAGAGCGTGCCCACCAGCACGGTGAACATGAACGCGGTGAGGAACAGGTTGTTGAGCAGGAACGCCGTCTCTCTCGACGTGGGCGAATCGAAGTGGCCCGTGGTGTGGAGCTTGTCGGAAACGCCGGCCACCATGACCAGCGCCGCGACCAGCACGATGGCGATGAACACCAGGAAGTAGTAGCCGATCGGCCCTTCGGTGAACGCGTGCACCGACGACAGGATTCCCGACCGCGTGAGGAACGTGCCGAGGATGGTGAGCACGAAGGTGCCGACCATCAGGTTCAGGTTCCACAGCTTGAGCATTCCGCGCCGCTCCTGGACCATGGCCGAATGGAGGAACGCGGTGGCGACCAGCCAGGGCATGAACGACGCGTTCTCGACCGGGTCCCAGGCCCAGTAGCCGCCCCAGCCCAGCACCTCGTACGACCACCACATGCCGGCGATGATGGCGGCGGAGAGGAACCCCCAGGCGACCATCAGGTAGGGGCGGGTGATCCGGATCCAGTCGTCGGACGCTACTTCGCCCGAGAACATCGCGCCGACCGCGAAGGCGAACGGCACGGTCATGCCGACGTAGCCCAGATAGAGCAGCGGCGGGTGCACCGCCATCAGGATGTGGTTCTGGAGCAGGGGGTTCGGGCCCGGGCCGTCGGCCGGCACCGGGAACACCGGCTTGAACGGATTGGCCGGCCCGACGAGCAGGATGGCGAAGAACAGCGCCACGACGAGCAGCGTCACCGAGGCCCACGGCACGAGGTTGCCGGCGCGCTTGCGGTTGAGCCAGACGACGGCCGTGGAGTAGGCGCCCAGCACCCAGGCCCAGAAGAGAATCGAACCCTCGAGGGCGCCCCACAGCGAGATCACCGTGTAGAACAGCGGGGTCTCGCGGCTGCCCACCTGGGCCACGTACGAGATCGAGAAGTCGTGGGTGACGAGGGCGTAGATCATGGCCCCCGTGGCCAGCGACACGAGCACGAAGTTGGCGTACACGGTGCCGAAGGCGATCTGCACCCAGTCGGCGCGCCCGCCGCGGATGCCGAGGCTGCCGAGCACGGCGCCGACCAGCACGACCACCACCGAGACCATCAGGGCGTCGTGCGCGAGCAGGCCGGTCATGACGCGCCCCCCTTCATCAGCGTCTTGTACATCTCCTCCGGCTTCTCGCCCGGCCTGGGCGGGTGATACTCGTTGGAGTGCTTGACCATCAGGTTGGTGGCCTGGAACACCCCCGCGCGCTCGTACTTGCCCTCGACGACCACCCCCATGCCGGGCTGGAACATCTGCGGCGGCGCGCCGGTGGAGTGCACGGCCACCGTGTCGCTGTCGTCGGTGACGCGGAAGCGGAGGTCGAGCGTCTTCTCGTTCCACTGCACCGAGCCGGGCACGACCATCCCGCCCAGCCGCACCGGCACGTCGTAGCCGTTCGCGCCCTTCGCCACGAGTTCCTTGGGCGTGAGGAAGAAGACCACGTTCTTGTTGAGGCCGCCGTACAGCAGCCAGCCGAAGGTCGCGACGAGGATCACCGCGACGAGAATTGCCCAATTGCGTTTGCTCATACCGCGTCTCCTTCACCGGGCGCGCGGCCCGTGACCCGATCGTACTCGGCGCGCGACCGCCGCAACGCCGTATGGGTGTACGCCAGATAGCCCAGGAGGATCACCCACGTGATGACGTACGCCGAGATGACGTACATCCAGTTGGAAGCTTCCATCAGTCCAGCCCTCCCAGCGCCGCCGCCTGCGCGGCGTGCTCCGCGGCCCGCGCCACGGCCGCCGCCTCGTAGCGGCGCCGGATGAAGTACGCCATCACCAGCAGCATCGCGCCGAAGTTCGCGAACATTCCGAGCCAGTAGATCTTGGCCATGGACTGCATGCTCGACGGCATCTGGTGCAGGGTCCGCCACCAGGTGACGGACATCCACACGATCGGCACGTTCAGGGCGCCGAGAATGCCCACCGCCGCGCTCCACTGCCCGCGCCGCTGCGGATCCTCCACGAACGCCCGCAGCGCCAGATACCCCACGAACACCAGAAAGAGCACCAGCGTGGACGTCAGCCGGGCGTCCCACACCCACCAGACGCCCCACGCCGGCTTCCCCCAGATCATCCCGAGGATCAGGGTGAGGCCGTTGAACACCGCCCCCGCCTCGGCGGCGGCGGCGGCCACCAGGTCGTCCTCCTCGCGCCCCTTCCACAGGAACAGGAGGCTGTACACCAGCACGATCGCGAAGCACACGAACATCACCCACGCCGCCGGCACGTGCACGTACAGGATCTTCTCCAGCTGGCCCATGTTCTCGTCGGGCGGCGAGGACACGAAGGCGAATGCCTGCGTGGCCACGAGCAGGGCGATGCTGACGACGCCGAACGCCGTCCAGCGGCCGGCGCGGGGAGCTTCGAGAGTTGGAGCGACAGTGGTCATGACCGGACCTCAGACCTCGATGACGTATTCAAAGGCCCACAACGTGGCTACCATGAAGATCAGATCGTAGGCCGCCAGCAGCTTCACCCACGCGCCGGCCTCGTGCATCAGGTCGCCGCCCAGCAGCGCCTTGGACGCCGAAATCGCGGCCAGCAGCACGGGCACCAGCATCGGGAACAGCAGCAGCGGCAGCAGCACCTCGCGGGCCCGGCTCCGGCTGGCCATCGCGGCGTAGAACGTGCCGAGCACCACCAGCCCCACCGCGCCCAGCGCGAACACGGCGATGAGCGCCGGCCACGCCGACGGAATGCGCACCTGGAACAGCGCGATTCCCACCGCGACCACGATCACCAGCATCAGTCCCACGAACAGCGAATTGGCAATCAGCTTGCCCACGTAGATCACCCACCGCGGGCCGGGATACTGCAGCAGCTGGTCCAGCGCGCCGCTCTCCAGCTCCACCTGGTACGACCGGTTGAACGCCAGCACGCCGGCAAACAGCACCGCCAGCCAGAGCGCCCCCGCGGCTGCGTCGCGCAGCGCCTGCGCGTCGGGCCCGAGGGCGAAGCCGAACAGCACGAGGATCGTCACGCCCAGCGCCACCACGCTGTTGAACCCGGCCTTCGACCGGCGCTCGGTGGTCAGGTCCTTCCAGGCAATCGCGCGCACGCGCCGCAGGTCGTCGTGGAACGCCATCAGCGCCGCCCTCCCGCCTGCGCCGCCGCCCGCGCGGGCGGCACGATCCGCACCCGCGGCACGGGCGCCGGCCCCGTCGCGCTCACCCGGCCGTTCTCGATCGTGATCGTCCGGTCCAGCATCCCCGCCGCGGGCGCCAGCTCGTGCAGCACGATCAGCGCCGCCCCGCCCGCCTGCCCCGCTTCGGAGATGACCTGGTTCATCAGCGCGATTCCCGCCGCGTCCAGATTGGCGTAGGGCTCGTCGAGAAAGAGCACCCGCGCGTGGCGCAGCAGAAGCCGCGCCAACCCCAGCCGGCGCTGCATCCCCGCCGAAAAGCCGCGCACCCGCTCGTTGATCACGTGCCCCAGCCCGACCCGCTCGAGCGCCGCGTCGAGGTTCGTGCCCGCCGGCTGCCCCAGCATCTCGGCCGCAAACCGCAGATTCTCGCGCGCCGTCAGGTCGTCGTAGTGGCCCGGCGTGTGCGCCAGGAACGCCAGCTCCGCCCGCACGGCGTCGGTCTCCCTCACGACGTCGTGCCCGTAGATGCGGGCCGCGCCCGCGCTCGGCTTGAGCAGGGTCCCGAAGATGCGGAGCAGCGTGGTCTTGCCGCTTCCGTTCGCGCCCAGGAGCCCGACGATTTCCCCGGGCTCGACCGCCAGCGTCACCCCCCGCAGCACCCACCGCGCCCCGAACCGGCGCGCAACACCCTGGGCCTGGATGGCCAGCTCGGACTGTTCAATCACCATATGCGGGAAGTGTGATTTGCGGTGCGACGACTGCGCTCAGGCTAAAAGACGGGCCCCAACGGCACCATCGGCAACCGCCCGAGAACGTGTCGGGGTTTTGCTGACAAATGCGGGCCCCCGGCAGCCATCACACCACCAATGAAACTACCCCGCACCTCCCCGGATGACAGGGGACAGGGCGAGTCGGACCGCCCGACTCACCGACTCATTGAATCACCCCGTCCAGCACGTGGACCACGCCGTTGCTGGCCTCGACGTCCCGCTGCACCACGCGAGCCCCGTTCACGAACAACTCTCCATCCCGCACCTCGACGTCCAGCCGCCGGCCGCCGATCGTCGCCGGTCCCGCTCCGCCCGCCGCTCTCAAGTCGGCGGCCCACAGGCGCCCGGGTACCACGTGGATACCGAGCAGTTCCGACAGGCGCCGCTCGTCGGCCATGAGCGCGTGAAGCTCGGCGGCCGGGATCCGGGCGAACGCCCGATCGGTGGGTGCGAACACGGTGTACGCCCCCGGGCCGTCGAGATCGCGCACCAGATTGGCGGTCTGGATTGCCGTGACCAAGGTTCGGAACGTGCCGACGGCACGCAAGTCGTTGTGATTGATTGACTTCACGAGAGAAATCTCCGGCAAATTCTGGCCCATGCCACCGACCAGTGCCGCACGTTAGCCACGACTGTGCGATGCGTCAAATCGGTGTCCATGTGTTATTCTTGACATTACATGGACATCTGGACATCTATTAAGAGAGAGATCATGCAGACCCCACCACCGTCCATCGAGCCGCAGCACCCCATCGGGGTGGCCGCCGAGCGCACCGGGCTGACCCCGGACGTGCTCCGGGTCTGGGAGCGGCGGTATCGCGCCGTTCGCCCGCAGCGGTCCGAAGGGCGCCAGCGGCTGTATTCCGACGCCGACATCGAGCGGCTGCGGCTGCTGCGGCTCGCGACGCTCCCAGGGCGAAGCATCTCGCAGGTGGTGAAGCTGAGCACCGCGGAGCTGGCCCGCCTCGTCGAGGAAGACACGGCCGCCCGCTCGCGCGCCGGAGGCGACGAGCCGACGCCGTCGGCGGTGGCGCGCGGAGCGGTGGAGCAGGCGCTGGCGCAGGTTCGTTCCCACGACGTCGTGGGGCTGGAGTGGCTGCTCCGGCGAATGACGGCGGTGCTCGGCCTGGTCCCGTTCGTCGAGACGGTGGCGGCGCCGTTGCTCCGGCGCGTGGGCGACGAGTGGCACGCCGGGCGGCTGACGACGGGGCAGGAGCATCTCGCGACGTCGCTCGTGCGGCGCGTGGTGATGGCGGCGATTCCGGCCATGGACGCGCCGGCGGACGCGCCGCGGCTCGTGGTCGCGACGCCGGCCGGCGAGCGGCACGAGGTCGGCGCGCTGTTCGCGTCGGCCGCGGCGATCGCCGACGGGTGGCGGGTGACCTATCTGGGCGCCGACCTGCCGGCGCACGAGATCGCGCAGGTGGCGGCGGCGACGGACGCCCGCGGCGTGGCGCTGAGCGTGGTTTCGCCGCGCGATCCCGCGCCGCTGCTCGGCGAGATCCGGGCGCTGCGCGCCGAGCTGCCGGCGGACCGATTCCTGGTGGTGGGCGGCGGAGGCGCCGCGGGCCTGGCAGCCGAGCTGCGGGCGGCAGGGGCGCAGGTGGCCGACCGGCTCCCCGACCTGCAGGCGTTCAGGGGGTAGCGACGGGGCCGTCGCGGCGCGGGCCGGCCGACACGGTCAGCGCAGCCATGTGACCTTACGGCGCAGGAGCTTGTCCAGCTCGCCGCCCGCGATGACGGCCAGCCCGACGGCGAGAATCGCCAGCCACTGCGCCCCGGTGAGGGGCACGGTGCGCAGCATCCGCTGCAGGAACGGGGTGTAGATCGCCGCCACGTGCGCGGCGGTGACGGCGGCCGTGCTCACGAGCAGGAACGGATTCGTCCACGGCGGCACGGCGAACGCCGACCGGTCCAGCGACCGGCAGTTGAAGACATGATAGAACTGGAATACGACCATCTGCGTGAGGGCCACGGTGCGGGCCAGCGCGAGGTCGCCGGTGGCGCGCAGGGTCCACCAGAACATCGCGAACGTGCCGGCGGTGAGGACCAGTCCCACGCCGCCCAGCCGCGCGACCAGCGCGGGCGTGAGCGCGCCCTCGCCGCGCGGCCGCGGCGGGGCGGCGAGCAGCTCGGGTTCGCCGCGCTCGAACGCCAGCGCCATGACCTCGAGCGAGTCGGTGACGAGGTTGATCCAGAGGATCTGGGCGGCCACGAGGGGCAGCGGCCAGCCGGCGACGACCGCGACCAGGATCACCGCGATCTCGGCCACGGCGGTGGACAGCAGAAAGAAGGTGGCCTTTCGGATGTTGGCGAACACGACCCGCCCCTGCTCGATCGCGGCGGTGATCGTGGCGAAGTTGTCGTCGGCAAGCACGATGTCGGCCGCCTCGCGGGCGACGTCGGACCCGCGCTCGCCCATCGCGATGCCGAGGTGCGCGGCGCGCAACGCGGGGGCGTCGTTCACCCCGTCGCCGGTCACCGCCACCACCTCGCCGGCGGCGCGCAGCCGCTCGACGATGCGCAGCTTGTGCTCGGGCGCGACGCGCGCGTACACGTTCACCTCGCGCAGGGCGCGCGCCAGCTCGGGGTCGGTGAGCCCGTCCAGCTCGCGCCCGCTCAGCACGGCGTCGCCCAGCCCGAGGCGGCGGCCCACGGCGCGCGCCGTGCCGGCGTGGTCGCCGGTGATCATGAGCACGCGGACGCCGGCGGCGCGCGCCGCGCGCACCGCGGC